>DATBBK010000001.1:0-10875 GCA_036271035.1 Thermoanaerobaculia bacterium
GAGTTGCAGCGGCTCGACCCGGACATCGCGCTGCACGCGCGCGAGTTCGTCGACTGCTGGCTATACGCGAGCGGCCTCACCAAGCGCTACCTGGAGGGACTGCGGCGGGCGGGACTGGAGATCGGCGCGGACAGCGAATCGGCCGTTGCGGCCGAGCCTGTACCCGCCGCAGCGTCCCATCCCGCGAACGAGGCGCCGGTCGCCGCGCCCGAGGTCTCCGCCGGCATGACTCCGCCACGCGGACGGAAGGGCTGGATCGCCGCCGTCGCTGCCGTGATCGTCCTCGCCGCCGCCGGCGTGTGGATCGCGCGCTCGCGCACAGCCGCGGCGCAATCGACCGCCGCCGGACCCGCCACCCAGCCAATCCGCTCGATCGCCGTCCTCCCGCTCGACAACTACTCCGGCGACCCGAGCCAGGACTATTTCGCCGAGGGCATGACGGACGAGCTCACGTCGGATCTCGCGAACATCAGCCAGCTCCGCGTGATCTCGCGCGGCTCGGCGACGCAGTTCGCGGGCAAGAACCGGCCGCCGACGCCGGAAATCGCGAAGAAGCTCGACGTGGACGCCGTCGTCGAGGGCTCCGTGATCCGCTCCGGCGACAAGGTTCGCATCACCGCTCAGCTCATCGACGCGCGCTCCGACCGTCACCTCTGGGCGAAGAGCTTCGAGCGCAGCTCGAAGGACGTGCTCGCGCTGCAGGACGAGCTCGCCTCCGCGATCGCGCGCGAGATCCACGTGACGCTGACTCCGGACGAAGAGTCACGGCTGACGAAGGCGCGCAGCGTAAACCCCGAGGCGTACGACGCGTACCTGAAGGGCCGGTACTTCTTCAACCGCCCGAGCGACGACAACCTGAGCAAGGCTATCGCGCAGTTCGAAGAGGCCACCCGACTCGACCCGGCGTTCGCGCCCGCCTTCTCCGGGCTGTCCGACGCATACTTGTGGGCCGCCTTCAACGAGGGCGTCCTGACGGCCTCGGAGGCGAAGCCGAAGGCGAAGGCAGCGGCCGAGAAGGCGATCCAGCTCGACGACGGCTCAGCGGAGGGGCACACCTCTCTCGCCACCTACAAGACCTGGTTCGAGTACGACTGGGACGGCTCCGTCAGGGAATATCGCCGGGCCATCGCGCTCAATCCCAACTACGCCTTCGCCCACGACCAGTTCGGCCTGTCGCTGGCGTACCAGGAAAGGTTCGACGAAGCGATCGCCGAGGGAAAACGCGCGACCGAGCTCGACCCCCTCTCTCCGCAGATTCCGATCGACAACGTGTTGGCCTTGGTCCGGAAGCAGGACTTCCGCGCCGCTAAGGCGGAGGCGGCTCGATCGGCGACTCTGGATCCCACCTTCTTCTTCGCTCCCTTCATGCAGGGCTGGATCGAGCTCCAAATGGGACGGGTCCGCGAGTCCATTCCATGGTTCGAGAAAGCCCGGACGCTCGAGTCACCGCCTTTCGTCGCCGCCTGGCTCGGCTACGCGTACGGGGAGTCCGGGGATCGGGAGCGCGCTCGGGCGATGATGGAGGAGGTGAGCAAGGCGTCGCTGCACGGTTACGTGCCGCCGTTCAACCTCGCCATCGTTCACCTCGGTTTGGGCGATCGCGAGAAAGCGCTCGATGGCCTCGAGAAGGCTTATGAAGCGGATTCTCAGTGGCTGATCTACCTCGGGGGGGACCGCACCTTCGATCCGATTCGCTCGGAGCCGCGATTCCAGGCGCTGCTGACTAAAATCGGTTTCGCCGGTCGATCCTCTCCGCTCAAATGACGCTCGTCACAGGAGCTCGTCTCGGCCCGTACGAGATCCTTTCGCCGCTCGGAGCCGGCGGCATGGGCGAGGTCTATCGCGCGCGCGACGCCCGGCTCAACCGCGACGTCGCCGTGAAGATTCTCCCGGAGCGAGTCGCCGGCGACGCCCACGCGCTCGGGCGGTTCGAGCGCGAGGCGAAGGCGGTCGCCGCGCTCTCCGATCCGCACATCCTCTCGATCTTCGACTTCGGGACGAGCGACGGAGTCGCCTACGCCGTCATGGAACTGCTCGACGGCCAGACGCTGCGCGAGACGCTCGAGGGCGGCGCGCTCGCCCCGCGTAGGGCGGCCGGAATCGCGCGCGAGATCGCCGAGGGACTCGCGGCCGCGCACGGGAAGGGGATCGTCCATCGCGACCTGAAGCCCGACAACGTCTTCGTCACGCGGTCCGGGCACGTGAAGATCCTGGACTTCGGCCTGGCGATGGAGACGGCCGAAAAGGACGACGGCGACACGAGCGCGCCGACCGAGCGCCGCCTGACGGAGCCCGGCACCGTGATGGGTACGGCGGGCTACATGTCGCCCGAGCAGGTGCGCGGCAAGGCGCTCGACCACCGCTCCGACGTCTTCTCGTTCGGCACGATCCTCTACGAGATGCTCGCCGGCCGGCGCGCGTTCTCAAAACCGACGGCGGCCGAGACGATGACCGCGATCCTGAACGAGGACCCGCCGGAGATCGTCGAGCTCTCGGCTCTCGCCTCGTCGCTCGAGCTCGTCGCCCGTCGGTGCCTCGAGAAGGATCCGGCCGCGCGGTTCCAGGACACGCGGGACGTCGCGTTCGCGGTCGAGATGGCCTCGGACGGATTCCGGAGCTCGGGCGCGGAGCCGGCGATCGCGTCGAAGTCCGCGGCGCTCCCGCGCTGGATCGCGATCGGTCTCGCGATCGGCGGGGCCGCGCTCGGCGGCTGGCTGCTCGCTCGACGGTCGCATCGCGTCGAGCCGCCGCGATTCGAGCGCGTCACGTACCGGCGCGGCTACGTCCGCGGCGCCCGCTTCGGGCCGGACGGACGCGCGATCGTCTACGCAGCCGCGTGGGACGGCGGACCGCTGAAGCTCTTCTTGAAGCAGCCCGAGGCGCCCGATGCGCTCGCACTCGAGCTGCCGAGCGCAAACCTGCTCGCGGTATCGGCGGCAGGAGAGCTCGCGATCGCGCTCGCCTGCCAGGCATCGTTTGCGGGCACCTGCGTGGGAACGTTGGCCCGGGTGCCTCTCACCGGCGGCTCGCCGCGGGAGGTCGCCCTCGACGTCCAGCAGGCGGACTTCGCGAGAGACGGCTCCCTCGCGGTCGTCCGCAATCTGCCACGGGAGCGAAAGTCGCGGCTGGAGTTTCCGATCGGCAAGGTCCTGTATGAGACCAGCGGACACGTCAGCTGTCCGCGCGTCTCGCCGGATGGCCGCACCGTGGCCTTCTTCGACCATCCGGTTCGCGGCGACGATCAGGGTTTCGTCGCACTGGTCGACCTCACGGGAAAGAAGAAAATCCTCAGCAAGCACTTCGACAGCCTGCGCGGGCTCGCCTGGTCCGCCTCGGGAGACGAAATCTGGTTCACAGGCGCCGACGTGGAGCTGCGTGCCCTGTACGGCGTTCGCCCGTCCGGCGGGTTGCGAACGATCTATCGCGCTCCCGGCAAGCTGGCACTCGCCGACGTCTCCCGCGAGGGCAAGGTGCTGCTCGCACTCGAAGACGAACGCAACGGCGTCATGGGGCTGGGACCGGGCGACCGAGTCGAACGGGACCTCGCGTGGCTCGACCTGAGCTCGATCATGGACATGTCGAACGACGGCAGGCTCCTGCTCCTGACCGAGCAGAGCGAGGCCGTCGGATCGGACAACGTGCTCGCCGTCCGGAAGATGGACGGTTCCCCGCCGATCCGCCTCGGTGGGGGCGTCGGCCTGATCTCGCCCGACTCGTCGAAGGTCGCAGCGATCGTGTTCGGATCGAAGGCGGCCGCGAAGGTGCTTCCCATCGGCGCCGGCGACCCCGTGACGTTGCCGACCGAAGGCCTGGAAGCGGCAGGCATGGCGTGGTTTCACGATAGTCGCCGGCTCCTGTTCACCGGGAGTCAGCAGGGGCAACCTCCTCGATTCCTGCTGATCGACACGACGAGCGGCTCGAAACAGACGATCGCGTTCGACGGCGCCGCGTTCGTCGCGGACATCAGCCCGGACTCTACTCGGGCGCTCGCGTACCGCACGGACGGATCGTGGGCCCTCTATCCGATCGGCGGCGGGGCGCCGGTCCCGATTCCGGGCGTCGGACCGGACGACACGTCGTTCAAGTTCGTCGACGATCGGACTCTCTTCGTCGCGGCGAACGGCCGCCTGCCGGTGGAGGTCTACCGTCTCGATCTCACGACCGGAAAGAAAACGCTCTTCCGGAGCTTCGAACCGTCCGACAAGGCGGGCGTGTCGTACGTGCGCAACGCCGTCCTCTCCCTCGACGGCTCTGCCTACGCGTACCAGTACCGGCGGTGGCTGACGAATCTCTTCGTCGCGAGCGGGCTCCGATGAGGCTCGGACCTCTCGCGGTCCGCTTCGCGGACCGTGGAAATGAGAGGGGGAAGTCGCAGAATGATTCTCTCCCAAGCATGGCAGAGTACTGAGTGATGATCAGTGCGGGCACTCGCCTCGGCCCGTACGAAATTGTCGGCCCTCTCGGAGCCGGCGGCATGGGCGAGGTCTATCGCGCGCGCGACGCCCGGCTCAACCGCGACGTCGCCATCAAGGTCCTGCCGGAGCGGGTCTCGCAGGACGCCGACGCGCTCGCCCGATTCGAGCGCGAGGCGAAGTCGGTCGCCGGGCTGTCGCACCCGAACATCCTCGCGCTGCACGACGTCGGCCGGCACGATGGCGTCGCCTACGCGGTCATGGAGCTGCTCGAGGGCGAGACGCTGCGCGAGGCGCTCGCGTCGGGGCCGCTCGCGCCGAGGACGGCCGTTGCGTACGCGACGCAGATCGCCCTCGGCCTCGCGGCGGCGCACGAGAAGGGAATCGTTCACCGCGACATCAAGCCCGACAACGCGTTCGTCACCCCCGACGAGCGCGTCAAGATCCTGGACTTCGGCCTCGCGAAGAGCGCGGGCGCCGCCGTGGCGGGCCCGGAGACGGAGTCGCCCACCGTGTCCGGCTACACCGAGCCCGGCAAGGTCATGGGCACGGTCGGCTACATGTCGCCGGAGCAGGTCCGCGGCCTCGCCGTCGACCAGCGCTCGGACATCTTCTCCTTCGGCTCCCTCCTGTACGAGATGCTCGCCGGCCGGCGACCCTTCCAGCACGAGACCGCGGCCGAGACGATGACGGCGATCCTGAAGGAGGAGCCGGACCTGGATACGCCGGATCTGCGCATCCCGCCCTCGCTGCGCCCGGTGCTTCGCCACTGTCTCGAGAAGAAACCGGAGCGCCGCTTCCAGTCGGCGCGCGACCTGGCGTTCGCGCTCGAGACCGCGAGCGCGCCGGCGACGGCGGCGTCCGGCGTCGCGGCGGCGATCCCGGAGCCGCCGGCGCGGACGCAGGGAAGCCTCGGAAGGAGTCTGGGCGTCGCGGCGCTCGTCGTCGCGGCCGCCGCCGCGGGTTACCTGGCGCATTCGCGACGCGCTGCGCAGGCGAGCGCACCGGCGGGATGGGAGGAAGCGACCTATTCGCTCCTGACGACCGATCCCGGCTACGAGGCCGAGCCGACCTTCTCGCCGGACGGGCGAACGATCGCGTACGTCGCCGACCGCGAGGGCAACTTCGAGATCTACCTGCAGCAGATCTCGGGCGGACCGGCGATCAATCTGACGCACAACGCCGCGGCGGACGTGCAGCCCGCGTTCTCGCCCGACGGCCGCGAGATCGCGTTCGTGTCGGACCGCGCCGGAACGTCGGAGATCTTCCATGCCGCTCCCGGCCTTCCGCGCGTCGGCGGCGACATCTGGGTGATGCCGGCGCTCGGCGGTACGGCGCGGCGCGTCGTCGAGAATGGGTACTTTCCCTCGTGGACGCCGGACGGCTCGGCGATCCTCTATGTGCACGGCGTGTTCCGCAAGACCCGGATCGCGCGAGTACCGGCGACCGGCGGTGAGAGCCGCGACGTTCCGATCGACGAGCCCGCGGTCGCGCGGTACTTCTTTCCGCGTGTGTCCGACGATGGGCGCTGGCTCATGTATCAGAACGGCGTTTCCGTCGAGGTGGTCGCCGCCTCGGGAGGAAAACCGAGGGTCCTGTCGCAGGGCGAGTATCCCGCGTGGGGCGCGGGGTCGCGGAGCATCCTCTACACGAGCGGCGCGACGGGGAAGAGTCGCACTCTGTGGGAGGCGCCCTTCTCCGGCGAACGCGGAGAGCTGTCGGGCCCGCCGCGGCCGCTCACGCTCGGCGGCGGCGAGGACGTCGGCGCCGCCGCGTCGCGAGACGGCACCACGATCGCCTACGCGGCGCTGAACGCGACCCTGAACCTCGAGGACGTCGGCTTCGACGCGGACGCCGGCAAGGTCGTGGGCACACCTCGCGAGCTGACTTCCGGAGAGAACCACGTCGGACTGTTCGATCCTGCGCCGGACGGAAAGGCGGTCGTCTACGCAGCGGGGACTCTGGAAGGCTCGCGCATCTGGCGGGCCGAGTTCGGATCGCTGCCCGTCGAGCTGTCGCGCGAGCCGGGCTTCATGGACGCGAATCCCTCCTGGTCGCCGGACGGCAGGTCGATCGCGTTCTTTCGGAGTCCCGTCGGCCATTTCGAGACCGGGAATCTCTGGATGATGAACGCGGACGGAACGAGCCCGCATCGCGTGACCGAGATGGACGGCCTCGGCCAGGCGAGCTGGCTGCCGGACGGCAAGTCGATGCTGATCTCGCGAGAACGTGCGGTCCTCAACCTCGATCTGGCCTCGGGCAAGACGACCCCGGTCGCCGGCATCGACGGGCGGGCGCTCTTCGTCGTGGACGCCCAGGGGGAGTGGATCGCGTTCCAGACGATCGACGGCGGCCCGATGCACTTCGCCGCCATGCCGATCGGCGGCGGCACGCCCCGCGTCGTGATCGCCGCCGGCGATCAGACGTTCCACCCCTTCTTCTCACCGTCGGGGCGCTGGCTCTACTTCCAGAAGAACCACAAGAATCTGTTCCGCATCCCCGGTCCGAAGCAGGACTGGCGGAGCGCCTCGCCGGAGCAGGTCACCGCCTTCACGGGTCCCGATCTCTACATCGACGGCCCGAAGACGTCTGCCGACGGGTCGCGGCTCTTCTACGCGCGCGGACGGACGACGGGCGGCATCGTGATCGTGCAGCGGAGCAAACCGGCCCGCCAGCAATAGTCCACGCCGGCGGCCCGAGCGGGACTACGATGCCGGAGTGAGCGTGACTTCGATTTACGAGGAGGCGTCATGACCCGGGTCGCCCGTGTCTGCCTGATTCTCGGCTCGCTCAGCGCGGCGTCGGCGGCGATGGCGTCCGGCCAGGATCTCGGCTCGATCGACTTCAAGACCTCCGGCTCGCCCGCGGCGCAGGAGCATTTCCTGAAGGGTGCCTTGCTCCTGCACAGCTTCGAGTATCCCGACGCCGCCGACGAGTTCCGCGAGGCGGAGCGGATCGAGCCCGGCTTCGCGATGGCGTACTGGGGCGAGGCGATGACCGACAACCACCCCCTCTGGATGGAGCAGAACCGCGACGCGGCGCGCAAGGCGCTCGAGCGGCTCGCGCCGACGGTCGAGGCGCGCCGCGCGAAGGCGCCGACCGAGCGCGAGAAGATGTACCTCGACGCGGTCGAGGCGCTCTACGGCGAGGGGGAGAAGGAGGAGCGCGACCGCGCGTACGCGGCCGCGATGCGCCGCCTTCACGAGCGCTTCCTCGACGACCTCGACGCCGAAGCGTTGTACGCCCTCTCGCTCCTAGGCACGTGCGAGCGCACGCGCGAGACGGCCGTCTACATGCAGGCCGCCGCGATCGCGGAGGACGTCTTCGCGAAGAACCCGCGCCACCCCGGCGCGGCGCACTACCTGATCCACTGCTACGACGACCCGGCGCACGCGCCGCTCGGAATGCGCGCGGCGCGCGTCTACTCGAAGATCGCGCCGGCGGCCGTGCACGCGCTCCACATGCCGTCGCACATCTTCTTCGCCATGGGGATGTGGGACGAGGCCGTCGCCTCGAACGAGCAGTCGTGGGCCGCGTCCGTGGATCGCGCGAAGAGGAAGAACCTGCCCCCGTCCGACCACAGCTTCCACGCCCTCTCCTGGCTCGAGTACGCGTACCTGCAGCTCGGCCGGCGCGGCGACGCGCGCCGCACACTCGACCTGATGGAGGCCGACGCGAAGGCGGGAGGCGGGCAGACCGCCGACACCCTCGACGCGATGCGCGCGGTCTGGATCGTCGAGACCGGCGACTGCGCGACGCCGCCGCGCGCCGACGCCTCGCGCGCGCGGGACCGGTTCGCCCGCGGCGTGTGCGCGCTCGCGGCGAAGGACTCCGCGGCGGCGCGCCGGGAGCTCGACGCCATGAAGACGAGAGGCGCCGAGAAGCCGGACGTCCACGCGCATCCGGGGATGGGATACCGGGAGTCGCGGGACGGCGAGATCGCGGCCGTCCTCGCGAAGGAGCTCGAGGCGAAGATCGCAGCCAGCAGCGGGGATGCCGCGGGCGCCGCGCGCCTCGCGTCCCAGGCCGCGACTTCGGAGGACGCGATGACGTTCGACTTCGGCCCGCCGCCGATCGTCAAGCCGGCGCACGAGCTGGCGGGCGAGCTCTTGCTCGCCGCGAACCGTCCGGCCGACGCCCGCCGCGAGTTCGACGCGTCACTGGCGCACGCGCCGGGCCGCTCGGCGTCGCTGCTCGGCCTGGCCCGCTCCGCCGAGGCATCGGGCGACGTCGCGGCGGCGCGCGACGCGCGAGCGCGCCTGGCGGCGAACTGGCGCCACGCCGATCCGGGCCTGCCGGGATCGGCCGAAGCCCGTGTCGCCGCCGGCGCCCCATAGATTGATGCCCCTTTCTCCGGGCACGAGGCTCGGCCCGTACGAGATCCTCGGCGTGCTCGGCGCCGGGGGAATGGGCGAGGTCTACCGAGCGAAGGACGCGCGCCTTCACCGCGACGTCGCCGTCAAGGTGCTGCCGGAGCGGTTCGCCGCGACGTCGGAGTCCCGCGAGCGGTTCGAGCGCGAGGCGCGTACGGTCTCGCAGCTCGCGCATCCGAACGTGTGCGCCATCTACGACGTCGGACGCGAGAACGGCGTCGAGTATCTCGTCATGGAGCTGCTCGAGGGCGAGACGCTCGCCGACCGGCTGGGCCGCGGCGCGATGCCGTTCGAGACCGCGCTGCGGATCGGCACACAGATCGCCGCGGCTCTCGACGCGGCGCACCGCAAGGGCATCGTCCACCGGGACCTGAAGCCAGGCAACGTAATGCTGACCGCGTCGGGCGTCAAGCTGCTGGACTTCGGACTCGCGCGCGGATTCGAGGCGGGCGCTTCGACGGAGCTGACCGCGGCACCCACGGCCGCCCGCGACCTGACCGCCGAGGGCTCGATCGTCGGCACCGTCCCGTACATGGCCCCGGAGCAGCTCGAGGGCAAGCGCGCCGACGCGCGGACCGACGTGTTTGCGCTGGGAGCGGTCCTGTACGAGACGGTGACCGGACGCAAGGCCTTCAGCGGAGCGAGCCAGGCCTCGCTTATCTCCGCGATCCTGACGACGGAGCCGCCGCCGCCGTCGGCGTCGCAACCGATGAGTCCGGCGTCGCTGGATCGCCTGGTGAAGACGTGTCTCGCGAAGGATCCCGCCGACCGTTGGCAGTCGGCGCACGACGTCGAGCTGCAGCTGCGCGGCATCCAGGAGGCTCTGTCGTCCGCCTCGGTCGCCGGAGCTCCGGCTGTCGCGCCACGGCGTCGTCTCCCGGGGTGGCTTCCTTGGGCGGTCGCCGCGCTCGCCGCGGCCGCCGCGATCGCCGGCTGGGTCCGCCGGGTTCCCGCGCCGGCGAGCGGAAATCAGACCGTGCGCTTCGCCGTTCCGCCGCCGGACCGCGGCGTTTTCGGCGGATGGGGAGAGGGCGACACGATCCAGCTCTCGCCCGACGGCGGGCGTCTCGCGTTCCTCGTCTTCCCGCAGCAGGGCGCGCCCCGGATCTGGATGCGCACGCTCTCGAGCGACGAGGCCCGGCCCGTCGAGGGAACGGAGGCGGCGAGCTCCTTCTTCTGGTCGCCGGACGGCGAATCGATCGCGTTCTTCTCGCCGCGCCGCCTCGCTCGGGTCGGGCTGTCCGGCGGCGCTCCATCGACGATCTGCGAGCTCGGCGGCGGAATCGGGCGCTCGGGATCCTGGGGAGCGCAGGACGAGATCCTCTTCTCCGACGTGCAGGGCGACGCGATCTACCGCGTCTCCGCGAACGGCGGCGCGCCGCAGCCGGCCGTCAAGTCCGATCCGCAGCATGGGAACTTCCGCGTCGTCTGGCCAACGTTTTTGCCCGACGGCAAGTCGTTCCTGTACCTCGCGTGGCGCGTCGGGCGCAAAGACGAGCTGATGCTCTCGCGCCCCGGCCGGCCGCCGGTCGCGGTGATGCCCCTGCTCTCGCGCGCGGAGTACGTCGCTCCCGGTTACCTCGTCTACGCCCGCGACGGCGTGCTGTTCTCGCAGCGCTTCGACGCGGACTCGGGGAAGCTGAGCGGGCCGCCGAAGTCCGTCGCGAGCTCCGTGAGCTATTTCCTCTCCACGGGCTGGGCGGATTTCAGCGCACGTCCGAACACGCTCGCGTTCCGCTCCGGCGAAGCGGTCCGCCGCCTGACGTGGTTCGACCGCACGGGCCGCACGCTCGGGACCGTCGGAGAACCGGGGAGCTACCTCGACGTCGCGATCTCGCCGGACGGCAAGCGCGCGCTCTATTCGCGCGCGCGTCCCGGCATCTGGACGTACGACATCTGGTCGTTCGACTTCGACCGCGGCGTCGAGACCGCCGTGACCAATGGCATCGACAGCGAGTTCGCCCCGACCTGGCTGCCGGACGGAAAGGCCATCGTCTACTCACGGGTCGAGGGCCGGGCGCCGCAGATGTGGCTGCGCGAGCTCGCGACCGGCCTGGAGCGTCAGCTCGCGCCCACGGCCGGATTCCAGC
>DATBBK010000002.1:0-17004 GCA_036271035.1 Thermoanaerobaculia bacterium
CGCTCGCGCCGACGTGTCCAGCGCGTAGCCCTTGCCCCAGGCGCCCTCGTCGAGGCCGGCGGCATGATGGAGGCGGCGCGCCGTTCCGTGGCCGGCGTCCACGGAGAAGTGCGCCGTCCCGACCGCCGCGAGCGCCGCGGCGATCTCGTCGGGCGAGGCGATCCGTCCGGCGCCGCGGAGGTCCCACGCGCGCATGAGCGGGGCGACGGTCGGATCGAACGCCCGGCCGGTGCGCGCGGACCACTGGAAGACGTCGCGGAGCGCGGCGGCCAGCTCGGCGCCGACGGCGACGTCCGAGCCGGGCGGCGCCTCGTTGAGACGCCGCAGCGGGCTGTCGCGCCAGGTCGTCAGCAAGTCCTCGACGCGCCGCAGCTCCTTTACCGCGATCTCGGAGGCCGCGAGGCCGTCCGCGCGGCTGCCGGCCACGATCTCGATCTCGGCCGTGGTGCCCATGGAGGCGACGCGGCGGGAGACGGCAACCGGAGCTTGCGCCGTCTCGGCGGCGAGCGGGGCGCCCGCGAGCGCCGCGGCGAGCGCGAACGCGGCGCGCATCAGTTGTAGTCCTCGTTCAGCGAGCGCAGGAACGCCGTGAGCGGCTCGACGTCGCCCTCGCCCCGGAAGGTCCCGGCGAGCTCGGGCGAGCCGGCGCGCAGCCGGCCGTCGCGCTGCTTCCGCGAGGATTCGACGTTCGTCGTCGAGCCCGTACCGAGCGCGGCGATCAGCCCGGCCGCACTGAGGGCGGCGGCGGGATGCGTCCTGAAGCGTGTCCACGGTGTGGGCATTGGGGTGACTCCGTCCTCTCCTTCGCGTCGCAATCTGGATTGAGATTCAGTCTCAATCGCAACGATATGCGGCGGTCCGCGGCCGAGTCAAGACGGGGAATTCGGCATGCCAGACGGCATAATGTCGGCATGAAGTCGCCAGTTCTCGCCCGCGCGGTATCCACCGCGATCCTCGCCATGCTCGCGCTCTCCCCGGCGCTCGCGTCGCCGCATCGCACGAAGACGCCGCGGAAGACCGTCTCGAAGACGCCTTCGCCGACGCCGACGGCGGCTGCCCCGGCACCGACCGCTCCGCCGCCAAGGCCCGCGACGCTCGTGCCGGACCCGCCGTACGTCGGAACGCCGCCCGCCGGCGCGGCGAGCTCCTATGCGGGGATCCTCCACGCGAAGGAGGCGGGTGCGACCGAGGCGCAGCTGCTCGAGCTCGTCGCGAAGGAGGGGAAGCGCTACTCGCTCTCGACGCCCGACATCCAGAAGCTGCGCGCCGCCGGTGTTTCCTCGAGGGTCATCGAGGCGATGCTGCGCTCGGATCGCGCGCCGCTGCCGGCGGTCACGGCGAGTGCGGCCCCCGCGACGACGGCTGCGCCCGCGAAGAGCCCGCCGCCGCGGTAGCGGCTTCTGCGGTGCCCGCGATTCCTGCGGTGCCCGCCGCTCCTTGCGTCGCGGCTTTTGCGGTGCCCGCGGCGAACTGCGGTGCCCGCCGCTCCTTCGTCGCGGCTTTTTACCTCCTCTCCGCCCGGGTGAGCGAGAGGAGAGGGTTGGGTTGAGGGGGGCCGGTCGCGAGCCGGCGCGCGCTACGCGGCGTCGACGCTGGCGACGTTCGAGCCGCCGGACTTGCGGTTGCGCCGCTTCGCCCAGAGCGCGAGCAGCCACGCCGTCGGGATGATCGCGAGCGCGTAGGCGAGCAGATGCCCGATCTTGCCGTCGGGTCCCAGGATCTCCGTCGCGTCGTGAATCGCCTGCGAGGACGGAAACAGCCGCGCCTCGGACAGCTCGTGGATTCCGTAGAGCACGAGCTGCAGCAGGAAGATCGCGAGGAACACCGCGGACACGTTCAGGAGGGTCTTCAGTGGCACGTCGCGGCCGATGCGCGTCCAGAGGAATCCGATCCCCGCGGCGCAGACGAGACCGACGCCGAGCCCGATCATCACCGCCGACGACTTCATCTGGAAGAGCGCCGTCGCGATGAGCAGCGCGGTCTCCATCCCCTCGCGCGTGATCATGAGCAGCGCGAAGCCGAAGACGCCCCAGAACGCGCCGGAGGTCGTCGCCGCGTGCGCGCTCGCCTCGAGCCGGCTCTCGATGTCCGACTTGAGCCGCGCCGAGACGCGTTTCATGTATACGAGCAGGCTGCCGACGAGCGCCGCGGCGACGAGCGCGAGGACGCCCTCCCACAGCGGCTGGTTCACGGCCTTCGAGAAGAGGTATCCGGCCGCGCCGCAAGTGACGACGGAGACGGCGATCGCCGCGTAGACGGCCCTGGCGAGAGCGGGACGGCCGGTCCGCTGGAGGTAGGAGAGCGTGAGGGCAACGATGAGGAACGCCTCGATGCCTTCGCGGAGAGCGATGGTGAATCCCTGCCACATGGTTCGGACTCCTGGATTGTGACTCCCCGCGTCACCGAGGGGGAGGCGTCAGCCTGACAAGCGCCAACTTGACAAGGCCGCGAAGCGTACAAGATACTCCGGTTGAGACAGAGTCGCAATCACAATCCCATGACCACCGAGAAACGAGAGCTCCAGATCTTCCGTAAGTACCTCGAAAGACGGGGGCTGAAGCTCACCTCGGAGCGCCGGGCCCTCTTCGACGAGATCTTCGGCCGGCACGAGCACCTCGAGGCCGACGAGCTGCTCGTGCGGCTCCGTGCCAAGCACAAGAAGATCTCGCGGGCGACGATCTACCGCACGCTCGAGCTCCTGGTCGACTCCGGGATCGTGGGACGGGTCCGCATCGGCGACCAGGGCTACCGGTACGAGCGGCTCCGCGCGGGGGACCACCACGACCACCTGATCTGCGACTTCTGCGGGCGCGTCATCGAGTTCTTCGAGCCGCGCATCGAGTCGCTGCAGGACGACGTCGCGGCGCGGTACGGCTTCATCCTGCTGTCGCACAGCCACCAGATGCGCGGCATCTGCCGCTCGTGCCGGCCGCGCGCGAAGGCGGCGGAGGACCGATTCTCGCGGCCGAAGGCGGTTCCGAGGAGCCTGGCCGAGTAAGGCGCGTCGATGAGACGGAGAAGCCCCGTTACCGCTTCCAGGCCACCCGGATGAAGCGCCGTCCGAGCCGCAGCACGACCGCCGGCTCGCCGGCGGCGAGCGGCTCGTCCGGATCGCGCACCTCGCGCGGCGCGCCGCCGCTGCCGTCCGGATATACCTTCAGGGCGCCCTCGGCGATCTTGCGGCGCGCCTCGCGCATCGAGGCGGCGAGCCCGAGAGCCGCGAGCGTCTTCGCCGCCGGCGCGCCGCCTTCCGCCGACAGCTCGCGCGTCTCGACGTCGTCCGGCACCTCGCCGCGCGAGAACGCCCGGCGGAAGTCCTCCTCGGCGCGAGTCGCGGCGTCGTCGCCGTGGAAGTCCGCCGTGATCCGGCGCGCGAGATCGGCCTTCGCGTCGCGCGGATTCGCGCCCGCCTCGATCGCGGAGCGGCGCGCCGTGATGTCGCCGGCGGGCAGATCGGTGAGGAGCTCGAACCAGCTCCACAGGAGCGAGTCCGGGATCGACATCACCTTCCCGTACATGTCGCCGGGCGCGTCGAGGACGCCGATCGAGTTGCCGAGGGACTTCGACATCTTTTCTACGCCATCGAGCCCGACGAGCAGCGGCATCGTGAGGACGACCTGTGGCTCGAGATTCTCCGCGCGCATGAGGTCGCGGCCGACGAGCAGGTTGAAGAGCTGATCCGTGCCGCCGAGCTCGACGTCGGCCTTGAGAAACACGGAGTCGTAGCCCTGCGCGAGCGGGTAGAGGAGCTCGTGCAAGGCGATCGGCTGCTGCGCGCGCCAGCGCTTCTGGAAGTCGTCGCGCTCGAGGATCCGCGCGACCGTGACGCGGGACGCGAGACGGACGAGCCCCGCGGTGCCGAGCGCCGAGATCCAGCGGTCGTTGAAGTCGATGACCGTCTTCTCGCGGTCGAGGATCTTGAAGGCCTGCTCCGTGTAGGTCCGCGCGTTCTGCTCGACCTCGGCGCGCGTGAGCTGCGGCCGCGTCGTCTTCTTCCCGGAGGGATCTCCGATCATCGCGGTAAAGTCGCCGATGACGAAGACGACCTTGTGCCCCTCGTCCTGGAAATGGCGCATCTTGCGGAGCAGGACCGTGTGGCCGAGATGGATGTCCGGCGCCGACGGATCGAAGCCCACCTTGACCGTGACCGGACCGCGTGCGAGCTTCCGAGAGAGGTCGTCGGGATCGATCAGATCGACCGCGCCGCGGGACAGTTTCTCGAGCGCGGGGGACGTGGAAGTCACGGCGGCTGAGGATTATACGTGTCGCATGCCTTAAGTCTTTCTAAAACGGGAAGAGCGCGGCGAGCCGGAACGTACTCTTCCTTGCCGGAAGGATCGGGAAGAGTTTTCCGGAGAGAGGTGGGTCTCCATGCGTAAGTCGATGGTGCTTCTTGCGGTCGGGTTTCTCTGCGCCGGCGCCGTTCTCGCGGACTCGGAGCGGGTCACGCTGCCCGCGGCGGCGTCGATCGTCGGCGGCGCGCCGTTCTTCTCGGACGTGCGCGCGTTCAACACGTCGTACACCGACACGCTCCAGGTGACGGCCACGTATCGCTGCTTCATCGGGCCGTGCCCCGCGGCCGCGCCCACGACCACGTTCGCGCTGGCGCCGCGGCAGTCGCAGGCGTTCGACGACGTCGTCGCCGGCACGTTCACCGCACCGAACACGGCGGGCGGCGTCGAGTTCGACTTCACGGGCTCGAGCGGCGAGCTGGTGGTCACGAGCCGCCTGTACTCGACGTTTCCCACGCCGACCGTCGGCATGTTCATCCCCGCGCTCGACAACTCCGAGGCGCATCCGACGACGGTGCTGACGTCGATCCGCAACGGCGGACCGAACCAGGGCTTCCGCACGAACGTCGGTGTCTTCAATCCCGAGGACTCGGCGGTCAGCGTGACGTTTAGCATCTTCGACGAGACCGGCGCCGCGGTCGGCACTCCGGTCGCGCGCAACGTGCCGGGCCACTCCGGCGTTCAGGTCTCGGGGATCTTCAACGCGGCCGGTGCCCCCGGCACGGCGACGGAGAACGGAGTGATCGTCGTTTCCGCGGCGACCGAGGTCTTCTCCTATGCCGCCGTGATCGACAACAACACGACGGACCCGATCTTCGTCGTCGGCGCCGAGGATCAGCCGCTGCAGGCGTTCACGCCGGTCATC
This sequence comes from Thermoanaerobaculia bacterium, assembly GCA_036271035.1. Lineage (GTDB taxonomy): Bacteria > Acidobacteriota > Thermoanaerobaculia > UBA5066 > Gp7-AA6 > DAHUXD01. Next base: position 5,158 of record DATBBK010000002.1, read on the forward strand.
ACGCCGAATCAGCCCACGCCGACCCCGACCGCGACGGCGCCGACGGCCACGCCGACGCCCACGAGCAGCGTCAGCCAGACGGTCAACGTCGGACAGGGCGGCGATCAGTTCGTCGACGCGGTCAGCGGCACGTCGACGACGACGATCACGCACGGAATGACGGTGCATTGGGTCTGGTTCGGGTTCCATTCCACGACCTCGGATCCCAACCAGGCGGAGTCCTGGAACCAGGGACCGCAATCGTCGGGCAGCTTCAACAAGCAGTTCAACAACCCGGGCACGTTCACGTACTTCTGCACCGTGCACGGCCACATGATGAGCGGCACCATCATCGTCAACTGACGGTTCGGATCTCCTGTCTGTCCTCCCGCGCCGCCCGCAAGGGCGGCTTTTTTTTGCCTTTGCGTGTCACCCCGAGGAGCGGGCTATTTGCATCCCGAGGAGCGCAGCGACGAGGGACCCCTTTCGGCGCCACGCAACCAGCCTCTCGGCACTTCGGCCGAGAAAGGGGTCCCTCGCTCCGCTCAGGATGACGACGGGGGTGTCCCTCGCTCTGCTCGACAACGGCTCCCTCGCTTCGCTCGGGATGACGGCGTACCAACGTCAACCCGACCCGCCTTCCGCTCGTCCAACGGGCGGAGGCCGCCGCTGCATCTTCGAAGAGCGTTCGGTGTTTCGATCTGGATCGCGGCGGCGGCCTCGTCCTCGCCGGCGGAGACCCTCTATCTGCCGGCCGCGGCGTCCGTCGTCGGGATCTCGCCGTTCTACTCGGACGTCCGCGCCTTCAACACGTCCTACACGGACACGCTCACGGTCGCCGCGACGTACCGCTGCTTCATCGGGACGTGCTCCGGTCCGCCGCAGACCTTCACGCTGGGCCCGCGCGAGTCCCGCGCGTTCGACGACGTCTGCGTCTCGCTCTTCGCCGCGCCGAACTCCGCGGGCGCGATCGAGCTGTCCGACACGGGAGCCGACGGGGCGCTCGTCGTCACGAGCCGGCTCTACGCGACCGCGCCCGTTCCGACCGTCGGCATGTTCGTACCGGCGCTGCCGATCTCGGCCGCGCACGCGCTCTCGGTTCTGACGTCCGTTCGCAACGGCGGCGCCGGCGCCGGCTTCCGGACCAACGTCGGCGTGTACAACCCGGGCGACGCGGCGGTCACGCCCGTCTTCCGCGTGTACGACGGCGGGACGCTCGTCGGGCAGACCGGCCTCGACGGACCGCTCGGCCCGCACGCGGGCGCGCAGATCAACGACGTGTTCGCGCGGATCGGGGCGGCGTCGCACGCGACCGGGAACGCCGTGGTGGTCGTCGACTCCGGCGGTGCGCAGCCGATCTTCTCGTACGCCGCCGTCATCGACAACGCGACGGCTGATCCGATCCTCGTACCGGGCGCCGCCGACCAGGCGCCGCCCGGCGCCCAGCAGGTCGTGATCTCCGTGCACGCATGGGACTTCTCGCCGGGCGGGCCGGTCTCGCAGCCGCTGCACCTGCTGGCGGGGACGACCTATACGCTCGTGTTCCACAACGTGGACCCGCCGGGCACCCCCAACCCGCAGCACGGCTTCTCCGGGATCAGCGAGCTCGGCATCCCCGCGACCGACGACATCTCCGCCGGTCACGACTTCGTCGTCCCCGCGTTCACGCCGCAGCCCTATCAGCGCGGCACGTACCCGTTCTCGTGCACGCGCAACGACTGCGGCGGCGACCCCGAGCAGCACGCTGGGATGCGAGGCACCATCATCGTGGAGTGAGGGCACGCGGCCAATTCAAGCCGTCATCCCGAGCGATAGCGAGGGATCCTGTCCCCGGCAGGCCCTGAGCCGTGAGGAGAATGGCGGCAGCAGTGGCCCGTCGTGCAGGGATCCTTCGTCGCTGCGCTCCTCAGCATGACGGTAAGAACGACGATTGGCTAGAATCCTCCCCGTGACCGAAGCCGACACGACCGACAAGGACGCTCCTCCCGCTCCCGTTCCCAGCGAGGACGACAAGCGCGCGCAGGCCGCGGCGATCAACCGCAAACGCGCCGAGAAGGAGTGGGAGGAGAACAAGAAGCGCTGGCGTTCCATGGGTGTCCCGAAGGGGCTGCCCGCCAAGAAGTAGACGTGCGGCTCGAGAGCCCCGCCTTCCGCGACGGCGCGCCGATCCCGGCGACGCACTCGCGCGACGGCGGAGACGTCTCGCCGCCGCTCAGCTGGACCGATCCGCCCGCGGGCACACGCTCGTTCGCGCTCGTCTGCGACGACCCCGACGCGCCGCGCGGCACCTGGATCCACTGGGTCCTCTGGGACATTCCGGCGGCGGCGCGGTCGCTCGCCGGGGGAGCCGGGTCGTCGGAGAAGCCGGCCGGCGGCGGCGTCCACGGGAGCAACGATTTCGAGGAGCGGCGCTGGGGCGGACCCGCTCCGCCGCGCGGCCACGGCGTGCACCACTATCGCTTCCACCTCTATGCGCTCGACGCCGAGCCGACGCTGAAGCCGGGCGCGTCGCGCGCGGCGCTCGACGACGCGATGAAGGGTCACGTCCTCGCCGAGGCGACGCTCGTCGGAACGTACCGGCGCGACTAGGCTGGCTCCCGACTCGAGACCCGAAGCTCGAGACTTCGAACGTTTGAACGACCGCGAACGGCGCCGCCTCTTCGAGCGGATCGAATCCGACGTCGTCGCGTGCCGGCGCTGCCCGCGCCTGAACCGATGGCGCGAGGAGGCGGCGCTGCACCCGCCCCGGCGCTTCGCCGGGCAGGTCTACTGGGCGCGGCCGGTCCCGGCGTTCGGCGATCCGCTCGGCCGGATCGTCATCGTCGGTCTCGCGCCCGCGGCGCACGGCGGCAACCGCACCGGACGCATCTTCACCGGCGACGAGTCGGGGAAGTTCCTCTTCGCCGCGCTCCACGCGGTGGGGCTCGCCAACCAGCCGGAATCGATCGCGCCCGGGGACGGCCTCGAGCTGACGGGCGCGTTCATCACGGCGACCGCGCGCTGCGCGCCGCCGGGCAACAAGCCGTTGCCGTCCGAGCTCCACAACTGCCGCGAGTACATCCGGCGCGAGCTCGCGCTCGCGGCGCGTCCGCGTGTCCTGGTCGCGCTCGGCGGAATCGCGTTCGCCTCGTGCCTGGGGATCCTCGCGGAGGAGGGCGCTCCGATTCCGAGCCCGCGGCCCCGCTTCGAGCACGGCGCGCGCTACGCGATCGGCGGCGACGTCCTCCTCGCGACGTACCACCCGAGCCAGCAGAACACGTTCACCGGCAAGCTCACGCAGCCGATGCTTCGCGCGGTGCTGCGAAGCGCGGTGCGGGAGGGGGGGAGGGCAGCGTCAGGACGTATTAGCCGCGGCTAATATGTTTGGTCGACGTCCGTCGGGACCACAGCCGTTATCCTGACCCTGAGCGTAGCGAAGCGAAGGATCCCCGACTCGACCAGCCGGCATCCGTCTCTCGTCGATTCGGGGATCCTTCGGCGCTGCGCACCTCGGGATGACCGCTCCCGCCGCCGTAGGACGGCGGCTGCGCGGTCACTTTTTGAACAGCGCGTCGAACGCCGAGCGGGCGTCGTCGGGGGTCGCCACCGCGCGCGAGCCCATCAGGTCGAACGTCTTCGCGGGAGCGAAGAACGTGCAGGTGTTCGCCGCGCTCTTCGAAGCGATTCGCGCCGGGATCGGCTGCGTGCACTCCCAGCGCGCCGACGTGTCGAAGTACGTGCACTGACTGCACGCGTGCAGCGACGCGCCGCACTTGCTGCACACGGACTCGAATCCGACGCCCTCGAGGTCAAGGACCTTCTCGCTGCAGTGCTTGCACCGGAAGACGACGGCCTTCGACTGGTCGATGCCGCGCCCGCGCGGAGCGCCGTCGTCGCGACGCGGACCGCCCGACGGGCGTCGGGAGGGAGCGTCGCGATCCGACTCCTGGTAGCCGCGGTGGCGGTACTTCCGTTCGTCGCTCAACGCCCTCGATCTTATACGGGTGGATAATCGAGCGCGTGACGGCCGCCGATCGAGCGATGGCGCTCTGGCGGGAGGGCTCTTCGAGCCTTCTCCGGGGAGAGCTCGACGAGGCGATCGCGCTCTTCACGCTCTCGCTCGAGGCCGCGCCGACCGCCGAGGCGTACACGTTCCGCGGGTGGGCTTACTCGTTTCAGGGCCGCCTCGACGACGCGATCCAGGAGTGCCGCAAGGCGATCGCGACCGATCCCGACTTCGGCAACCCGTACAACGACATCGGTTGCTACCTCGTCGAGCAGGGCAAGGGCGAGGAGGCGATCCCGTGGTTCGAGCGCGCGAAGGCAGCGGCGCGTTACGACCCGAGGCACTTTCCCTATCTGAATCTCGGGCGGCTGCGGGCGGCCCGCGGCGAGGTCGCGGAGGCGCTCGCGGAGTTCGAAGGCGCGCTCGCCGAGAATCCCGACGATCCGATCGCGCGGCACTTCATCGAAGCACTGAAGTTGAAGGTGAACTGACCGCGCAGCGCCGCCCCGACGACGGTTTGGCCCTTGTGGGCTTGCCCCGGGAATCTCCGCCCCGGCCGTCCGCGTTTTGAATGCGGATAGAATTCGCGTTTCCGGAGGAGCGCAAAGATGACTCAATTCGAAATGACCCCCCAAGCCGCCTACGCGCCGACCGCGATCGGGTCCGCCGAGCGCGTGACGGCGTTCCTGCGCAAGGTCTACGGCTGGATGTGCGTGGGCCTCGGCGTCACGGCGGCCGTGGCGTTCGGCGTCGCGGGCTCGCCCACACTCCTGCAGGCGATCTTCGGCAACAAGATCCTGTTCTTCGGGCTCATGATCGCCGAGCTCGGCCTCGTCTTCTACCTGTCGGCTCGCGTCAACAAGCTCGCCCCGGCCACCGCCTCGGGTCTGTTCCTTCTCTATTCGGCGCTGAACGGCGCGACCCTGGCGATGATCTTCGTCGCGTTCACGGGCACGTCGATCGCGACGACGTTCCTGGTCACCGCCGGAATGTTCGGTGCGCTCGCGCTCTACGGCACGACGACGAAGCGAAGCCTCGCGGGCGTCGGACAGTTCGTGTTCATGGGACTGATCGGCGTGATCCTGGCGTCGCTCGTCGGGATGTTCGTGCACTCCGCGGCTCTGCAGTTCGTCATCTCGGTGGTCGGCGTCATCGTCTTCACGGGCCTGACGGCGTGGGACGCACAGCGCCTCAAGGCGATGGCCGTCGCGGTCCCTGACGGCCGGGTCGGCTCCTACGCGGTCGTCGGCGCGCTGTCGCTGTACCTCGACTTCATCAACCTGTTCCTGTTCATGCTCCGCTTCATGGGCGGCCGGCGCGACTAGACCGAGCTCCCTCGAGCGGGACGAAGGGCGGCCAGGATGGCCGCCCTTTCTGTGTGTGGGGTTTTCGTCGAGGCGGCCCTTGTAGCCGCCCGCGCCGAATCGATCGCGCGTAGGGGCGGGCGCAAGCCCCGCCCCGACGAACCCAGGCCGCGCGTTCCCGGCGCGGCCAGATCCGGACGACGAGCGCGGGCGGGGACGAGCCCGTCCCGACGACGAGAAGAGAGCCTCAGTGCCACGCGATCATGAAACATCCGTAGGGGCGGCCCTAGCGGCCGCCCGCGCCGGTCGGTCGATCGCGCGTAGCGCGCGGGGGCAAGCCCCGCCCTGCGAACCAGCGCGAGCGTCGGCAGGCCGAGACATGTCATCCCGAGAAGCGCAGCGACGAGGGATCCCTTTCGAGACTCCGGCCGCGACGCCGGGGTAGAGAGCCGGAGGGATCCCTCGATCCGCTCGCGACGACGTAACGATTACGACCCCACGATCGGCAGCCGCCCGATGCCCGAATCCGCGGCGGCCACCGCGACCTTCTCCTCGTCCTCGACGGCGAGGCCCTCACCCGGATTGACGAACAGGTTCGCCTCCAGGCCGTACTGACGGTTGTAGAGGTCGGCGTAGCGTCCTCCGCGCGCGAGCAGATCCTGGTGTCGGCCGCGCTCGACGATGCGCCCGCCCTCGACGACGAGGATCGCGTCCGCCCGTCGGATCGTCGAGAGGCGGTGCGCGATGACGAACGTCGTGCGGCCCTTCATGAGCTCCGCGAGGCCCTCCTGGATCAGCGCCTCGCTCTCGCTGTCGAGCGACGACGTCGCCTCGTCGAGTATCAAAATCCTCGGATCGGCGAGGATCGCGCGCGCGATGGAGACGCGCTGGCGTTGGCCGCCCGAGAGCTTCACGCCGCGCTCGCCGACGACCGTGTCGTAGCCGTCGTTCATCTTCTCCACGAACTCGTCGCAGCGGGCGATCGCCCCGGCGCGCAGGACCTCCTCGCGCGTCGCGTCGGGCCGCGAGTAGGCGATGTTCTCGTAGACCGAGCCGTCGAACAGGAAGGTGTCCTGGAAGACGACGCCGGTCTGGGATCGATAGTCCGAGAGGCGCACGCTCGCGAGGTCGTGGCCGTCCACGAGAACTGAGCCCGACGTCGGCCGGTAGAAGGCGGCGACGAGGCCGATGATCGTGCTCTTGCCCGCGCCCGAGGGTCCGACGAGCGCGGTCGCGGTCCCCGGCGAGGCGGAGAAGGAGATGTCGTGCAGGACCGGCACGTCCTTCTCGTAGGCGAACGACACGTCGCGGAACTCGACGCGGCCCTCGAGGCGCGGCAGCGGCTCCCGGGCGGCGTCGCCGGCGTCCTCGCGGAGCTCGTCCCGGAGCTCGCGAATGCGCTCGAGCCCCGCAAACGCCTCCGTGACCTGGCTGCCAATCGAGACGATCTGAACGACGGGTCCGACGAGCAGGCCCAGGTAGAGCGTGAAGGAGACGAAGGATCCGACCGTCATCCGGCCGGCCTGGATCTCGTGCGCGCCGACCCACATGATGGCGACGCCGACGATGCCGAGCAGCAGCGTCGAGAAGCTCGAGACGGCGGAGAAGCCGGTCATCGTCTGCGCGACGTTGCGGAAGAGCCGGAACACGCCGCGGGTGAACGTCAGCGCCTCCCGCCGCTCGGCCCGGTAGGCCTTCACCACGCGCACGCCGGCGAAGGACTCCGTCAGGCGCCCCGACACCTCGGCGTTGATCTTCGAGCGCTCGCGAAACAGCGGCCGCAGCGTGCGGAACGCGTAGAGGAGCACGAGCCCGAAGAGCGACAGCACGCCGAGCGCGATCAGCGTCAGCTTGACCGAGAAGTAGAAGAGGATCCCGAGGGCGAGGATCGCGGTGACGATGCCGCCCGCGAGCTCGACCAGGCCGGTGCCGACGAGGTTGCGGATCCCCTCGGCGTCCGTCATGACGCGCGAGAGAAGCACGCCGGTCTTCGTCTGGTCGAAGAACGCGATCTGGAGCCGGCCGACGTGCTCCTGCACGGTCCGGCGCATCTCCGTGATCGACCGCTGCGCCGCCTTGCCGAGGACCTGCGACAGCGCGAAGCCCGTGATCGCCTGGATCAGCGTCGCGCCGCCGGCGAGCAGGATGATGCGGCTCAAGAGCTCCGTGCGGTGCTTCCCGATGACGTCGTCGAGGAGGATCTTCGTCGTGCCGGGAAGGACCAGCCCGCAGAGCTTGCTGGCGAGGAGGAGCCCGAACCCGAGCGCGAGCCGGCCACGCCGCGCCTGGACGAGCTCCATCGCGTCCCGGGCGATGACCTTGAAGGGCAGCTTCTTCTTTTTCTTGTCCTCGTCGGGCCGGGCGGCGGAGGCCCTCTTGGAGCCACCGCGGACGGCGCGTGCCGAGAGCCCGGACCCGCCGGGCAGGTTGCCGCCGAGCCGCGGCACCTAGGGGGACTCCGTGAGAGAAGGCCGGGGGAGAAGACCCACGGCCGGATTGTAGCGGCCGGTCCGCGGACCGCCCGAGGAGAGAAACGGAAATTGGCTCACGCCCCAAATACGCGCGAACCGATCCGATCGCCTCAAGCGGATAAGGCTCGCGGTGACGGACGCCTCGGACGGCCGCTTTGCACGGCGCAGCCGGTGTTCCTCGGAGTCACCACGAGATCTTACCGTGGCGACAGACATCAATGTTTGCAGGCCTTCCTATTGACAGCATAACCTGTCCGTACAAATAATATCGTCCGTGGCCGAGGCGATCCAGGCGGATGTCGAGGTCGTGGAGAGCCGCCAGGCAGCCGGTGCGCTCCTGGAGCCTCTTCGCGCGCGGATCCTCGCCGCGGCGCGTGAGCCGGCCTCCGCGACCGAGATCGCGCGCCGGCTGGGCCTGCCCCGTCAGCGCGTCCACTACCACGTCCGCGAGCTCGAACGCGCGCGGCTACTCCGCCCGGCGGGCCGCCGCCGGCGCCGCAACCTGATCGAGCGTCGCTTCATCGCGACGGCGCGCTCCTACGTGCTCGCGCCGGCCCTCCTGGGGCCGCTCGCGGCCGACTGGCGCGCCGTGGCCGACACCGGCTCCGCCGCCTACCTGCTCGCGCTCATCGAGCAGGTCCGCGACGACCTCGCGGCCGAAGCCGCGGAAGCGAACGCGGTGGCGGCGGATGCATCGGGCGGCCGGCCCGCGACCGTGTCGCTCAAGGCCCAATTCCGGCTCGAGTCGGAGGCGCAGAAGGCCGCCTTCGCCGCGGCTCTGCGCGAGGCGCTCGTCGCGGCGATCGCCCGCGGCACGTCGCCCGACCGCCGCGCGGACGGAAAGGCCGGCGCCGGGCAGCGCCATCGGCTGGTTCTCGCGTGCTATCCCGTGTCTGGCCGCGAGGAGCGGCCCGGAGGAGGCAGGACGTGATCGGACAGATCGTCTCGCTGCTCGGTGCGGCCATGATCCTCGTGGCGTTCGCGGCGCAGCAGGCCCGGAAGCTTTCCTCCGACAGCGCGGCGTACCTCGCGCTCAACTTCGCGGGGGCCGCGATCATGACTTACTTCGCGATCGCCTCGAAGAGCTCCGGCCTGATCGCGCTGGAAGGGTCGTGGGCGGCGATCAGCCTCGTCTCGCTGGTAAGGGCGGTCGGGAGACGTACTCGTCAGCGGTCGTAGGGGCGGGGCTCGCCCCCGCACGCTCCCGTCGGACGATCGGCCGCGTCGGCTCGACTCATTGCGGCCGGCGGCAAGGGCCGCCCCTACGAGCCGGGCCCGGCGCCGGCGCTGCCTCGAGGTCTTACTCATCCTGAGCGAAGCGAAGGATCCGCGGCTCGAAGCGCTGGGTGGCCTCGAGTCGGGGATCCTTCGTCGCTTCGCTCCTCAGGATGGCGGCAATGGGATTACTCGGACCCTCTCACGACGCCCGGCGAGCGCTCACCCCGACTCCTTCTCCGCCACCAGCAGCAGCCTCTCCGCGCCGAGCGCGAACGGCTGCTCGTCGGCGGAGCCGAAGATCGCCCGGGTCACGAGTCCGGCCGCCCGCAGCATCTCGATCAGCTCGCGCACGGTGTGGACGGCCTGCGACGCGAGCTTCGTCTCGCTTTTCTCGCCGCGTGAGATCGTGAACCGGTTCTCGATCCGGCCGGCGAGAGCGTCGTAGCGCGTCTCTTCCTCGAACCGGATGCCGCCGACCTCCGCCTCCTGCCGCGGCACGAGCCGCGGGAAGATCGATTCCGGCGTCTGGCCGTAGTCGAGCGCGAATCGCGCGCCGGCGCGAAGCGTCGCGGAGAGCGCGGCCAAAAACGCGCGGTTGCCGGCGTCGTCCAGGTAGCCGAAGCTGTTGCCGAAGCAGAACGCGGCGTCGAAGCCCGCGCCCGCCGGCAGATCGCGCATGTCGGCGTGGATCCAGGTGGCCTCCGCCTTCGCCCCCGTCGCCGCGTCTCGAGCGGCCGTCAGAAACTCGGCCGAGACGTCGACGCCGGTGACGCGCACGCCCCGCCGCGCGAGCGGAATGGCGAGGCGTCCGGCGCCGCACGGCACGTCGAGCACGCGCGCGCCCGGCGCGAGCCTCAAGTGTTTCCAGAGAAAGTCGACCTCGCGAAGCGTCGCCTCCTCGGGCATGGCGACCCGCCAGAACTCGACGGCGAGTCCGGCGAAGAAGTCCTTCCACCAGTCGGTCGGAGCGATGGAACCGTGGGAAGCGTTCGATCCGTCCAAGGGAGTCTCCTATGCTCGCGGCGGAGTGCGTCGCGACTCTCGCGCCGTGCGCCGTCATCGGGCGCGCGGCCCGTCCAAGTTGCGTGACGTGTGGGCGGATCCGCGCGACCGGGGCGATCCCCGAACGCCTCGGATCCGGCTAGCGAGAGGCGATCATAGGCAGCGGCGGAATCTTAACCCGTCTTCCGCCGCGTGTAGATCTCGCGATCCACGATCTCCATGTAACGGGACGGATTCGCCGCGTCGCGGAAGCCGACCTTCCGGTAGAGGTCGTGTGCGTCGCGCGTCACCAGATTCCAGCGCCGGATCCCCTGCAGCCGCGGGTCGGCGCGGATCGTCTCCATCAGCCAGAGCGCGAGTCCGCGCCCGCGGTGCGACTCGAGGACGAACACGTCCGCGACGTACGCGTACGTCGCGAAATCCGTGACGACCCGCGCGAAGCCGACCTGCGCGTCGCCGTCGTACACGCCGAAGCAAAGCGATCCGTCGATGGAACGCTCGACGACGTCGCGCGGAATCCCCTTCGCCCAGTAGGACTCGGCCAGGAACGCGTGGATGGCGGCGCGGTCGAGCCGCGAGGCGTCGTCGGAGATCGAAAAGGTGCCGCGCGTCGCGTGCATGAGGGCGATATCGTTTCATGCTCATGGGACCGCCGCCGTTCGGGACGAGGTGCCCGCGCCGGCGCGCCCGGGAGGAAATGATGAGAGCTCGCTCTAGTCGGTGGGTCGTGGTCCTGGCGGTCGGCGTCTTGGCGTCCATCCGCCCCGCGCGCGCCCAGGACGCGCTCCTGGGCGGAGGCGCCGATGCCGTGACCGTCTCGCCGTCCGCGCCGCAGACCTACGGGACCGCGAGCAGCGTCGTTTTGCCGCTCTGGGCCTCGGACTTCCAGCTCGTCCATGCCGCAACTGTCGAGGGCGCTCAGAGCAGCCAGACCGGCGCGAGGACCTGCTCCAGCGGAGACTGTCCGTTCGTCGCGACGTTGCATCTGCCCGCCGGCGCGCACGTCACGGGCCTCGACGTGGACGCCTGCGACGGTGACGTCAACGAGGAGGTCTCGTTCTTCGCCTTCGTTGCACCCTCACCCGTTCAGCCGATTCAGCTCTTCGCGCCGACCGGGGGAACGGGCGTGTCGGCGAACCCGGGCTGTGCGACGTTCAGCATCGCGCTCGACTTCGACATCGTCAACAGCTCCAACTTCTACGGCGTCGACGTGATGGTGCCCACCGGGACGGGTCTGTCCCTCAGCGGCGTCCGGGTCCACTACAACCTCCGCGTCAGCGATCCGCCGGCCGTCGCGACCTTCAACGACGTGCCGACGAGTCATCCGTTCTTCCAGTTCATCGAGGCGCTCGCCGCGTCCGGCATCACGGGCGGCTGCGGCAATGGAAACTACTGCCCGGACAATCCGGTCACGCGGGGACAGATGGCGGTGTTCCTGTCGAAAGCGCTGGGGCTGCACTTTCCGAACTGATCCGCTCGCGGCGAGCGGGACACGCGAGGGCTCCGGCCGGGGCGCCCATATACTCCTGCGCCAAACGCAAGGAGAGCGTATGACGTCCCGACTCACGGGCCCGCGCGCGGTTCGATCTCTTCTCGTCCTCGCCACCGTCGCCCTCGCGACGATCCTCGTCCCCGCATCGGGCTCCGGGCAGGTCCTGACCAGCCTCCTCGGACGCGCCGACGCCGTGGGCCCCGGACAGTCACCCCAGATCCCGGAATTCGGCACGGCGTCCGAGTCGGTCCTCGTGATCGGCGCCGAAACGTTCCAGCTTGTCGAAGGTACCGAGAATCTGGTGGACACGTTCAACAGCGGGCGCTCCTGTGGGGCCGTGGGTGTGCAGGGGGTCTGTGCCTGGCTCGCGACGGTGAATCTGCCCTCCGGAGCCCT
>DATBBK010000003.1:0-6222 GCA_036271035.1 Thermoanaerobaculia bacterium
CAAGACCCGGACGGTGCACCGGTAGCGACGACGGGGTCAGGGCTCCATTTTCGAAACGCCTGGCTCAGGCCTCGATACCGAACTTCGCCGATTGGGACCTCACCCACAGTGGAAAAGAGCCACAGGCCTCGTAGCTGCGTCTCAGGGAGAGGTTCTTTCGAGACTTCCCTCTCATTTTCACGGCCCGCGGCGCGGGCCGCTAGAGGTCGGAGCCCTCTGGTTTGCCTGTCGAAGCCAATCCTCTAGAATTCGCTTTCCTGCCATTTCACGGAGAGGTGGGTGAGTGGCTTAAACCAGCGGTTTGCTAAACCGCCGTAGGGGCTTAAACCTCTACCACGGGTTCAAATCCCGTCCTCTCCGCCATCGCTTCCGGCCGGCGACGACATATTAGCCGCGGCTAATATGTCCCGAAAATATGATCGGCCGCGGAAATCTCCTCGAACCATGAACCGACGCCCGCTGCCCATCCTCCTCGTGCTCCTCTCGGCCGCGGAGGCACGCGGGCTCGTGGGCGCGCCGGACGCCGCCCGCACCCCCGCGCCGAGGGCTCCCCTTGCGGCCGCGTCCGCCACGCCGAAACCGAGCGGGGCGACCGAGGGCGCGCGTCTGACCTACATGGAGCGATCGCGAGGCGTCGAGCAGGGCGTCGCGATCGTGCACTACACCCTCAAGGCCGACGGCGTGCCGCGCGACAAGTCCTACGCGCTGTACGGCCGCCGGATGAACGGGACCACGGCCGAGATCAAGCGCGGCGTCCGGATCGGCGACGGCGGCGCACTGCTGGGACCCGACGGGAAGGACGTCGACCTCTCGCTCGGGCGGATGTTCGCCGGCGAGTACGACGTCTTCGCGCTCATCGCGGCCGACGGGACCGTGAAGACCTTCGTCGAGATCACGCCGTTCCCGATCCAGGCCGAGGGCAAGGGCGGCTGCCGGCTGCAGGCCCGGCCGATGGACCTGCGGGGCCAGGGCTTCGTGATCACGGGCTCGGGGTTTCAGCCGAAGAAGACACTGAGCACCGTCACGACCTCCGACGGGGAGGACACGAAGGGCTCGACGAACACGCAAGTGGACGGAACCCTGAAGCAGGTCATTTTTCCGAGGATGACCGGCGGCTCCGGCGGCGAGGCAAGCTACGAGGTTTCCGACTCGGCCTGCTCCGCGAAGGTGCGCTTCCACTGGGGCGACGAGCTGCGAGACACTCCGGGCGGCGCGAGCCCCTCCCCCGCCGCGACCCCGAAACCGCAGCGCTCACGATCGCGGTCGCCGACCGCGTCCTCGACGCCGCGCCCGTAGCGGAGCGTCCCCCGGCAGACCCTCTTCTCACGCTACGATTCGCGCGGTGCGCAGAGCCCTGGTCGTCGTCCTCGTCCTTGTGGCCGCCGCCGCCGGCTGGTTCGTCTACCGCAACGGCTCCATCGAGCGGCTCCGCGCCGAGTTCCGTCCCTGGATGTTGCGGCTCTCCTACTGGCGCGACGCGTGCGAGGCGGCGCGCCGTGCGCTCCGCAGCCGGGAGACAACCCCCGCCGATCCCGCCGGGATCGGCCCGCTTCGGGACTGGGCCTGGTCGGGCCTCGATCGCGTCGGCTACGTCGACTATCGCGTCGAGAAGCCGACGCATCGGACGGGCGGACCGGTCGAGACGACCACCGGCTCCGTGACCTTCACCGTCGGCGGCTTCCGCGCCGACGGGGCGCGCGTGGAGCGGTCGGCGCGCGTCACGGTCACGGACGAGGGACCGCCTCCGCCGCCCGCGGGCACGGCACCGTCGGGCCCGCGGCGCGGATCGATCCGCTTCGAACGCGCCGTCGCCGAGCGCGTCGAGCCGCATCCGCGCTTCCACGACGCGACGCGCGACGCCGGTCTGGGCGCCGCGCGCACGGATCCGCCCTTCCAGATGAAGAACCGCCTGATTTCCGACATCTGGCCGGGCTCGGGCGTCGCGGTGCTCGACTACGACCGCGACGGCCACGAGGACCTCTTCGTCGCAGACGGCGTGCGCTCCATCCTCTACAGGGGCGACGGACACGGCCGCTTCGAGGACGTGACCGCGCGCGCCGGGCTCGTCGACGCAAACGGCAAGGGCGTCTCCGCGACGGGCGTCGCGGCCGGCGACGTGGACGGCGACGGCTACCCCGACCTGCTCGTCACCGACGCGTTCGGTCCAGCCCGCCTTTTGCGCAACCGCCGCGACGGCACGTTCGAGGACGTGACACAGGCGTCCGGCATCCGCGTTCCGGGGCTCGCCCGCTCCGCGGCGTTCGCCGACGTCGACGGCGACGGCGACCTCGACCTCTTCGTCGCGGTCACGGGCGACTACTGGCGCCAGATGCCGGACCCGGCGTTCGACGCGAAGGACGGCCGGCGCAACTTCCTCTACATCAACGACGGGCACGGCCACTTTACGGACGCGACGCAGGCCTGGGGCATCGCCGGCGAGACGCGATGGACGCTCTCGACGCTCTTCCAGGACTACGACCAGGACGGCCGAGAGGACATCCTCGTCACGAACGACTTCGGCTTGAAGAACCTGTACCGCAACGAGGGCGGGCGCTTCGCCGACGTCGCGAAGAAGGCCGGCGCTCAGGTGCGCGCGTACGGGATGTCGGGAGCGTGGGCCGACTTCGACGGCGACGGCCGTCCCGACATCTACGCGACCGGGACGGACACGCAGTGGTACTTCCTCCACGAGTACCCGTCCGTGCCGGTGAGCCTGCTCGGCCGCATTTTCCTCGCCAAGGCGATCGAGTGGTGCGAGGAGATGGCGCACGGCAACACGCTGCTGCTGCAGCGCGCCGACCACACGTTCGAGAACGCGACGGAGCGCTCGGGCGCGCGCCTCGCCGGCTGGAACTGGAGCTCGATCGCGGCCGACCTCGACGACGACGGATGGCCCGACGTCTATTCGACGAACGGGATGTGGGGCGACGGGCGGGACCGCGACCACGAGCTCGAGTTCTGGTGGGACTCGCTCGCGTACTGGGACGACTACGTCGCCGGCACGCGGACGTTCGACCGGCAGGGCGCGGGGATCGCGGGCATCGAGCGGGACCGCTACTTCCACAACCGCGGGGGCGCCGCCGCGGGGGCACCGCTGTTCGAGGACCGGGCGTTCCTCGACGGGCTCGACCTCGAGTCCAACGGACGCGCCGCGGTCGCGTTCGACGCGAACGAGGACGGCGCGCTGGACATCTACGTCCGCTCGGTCCAGTCCCCCGAGGCGCTCTTCCTCGGATCGCGCCGGCCCGAGGAGCACTTCCTCCGCCTGCGCCTCGCCGGCGAGCCCGGGCTCGACAACCGCGACGGCATCGGCGCGCGGATCGAGGCGCGGCTGCCGGGCGGGCGCGTGATCGTCACGGAGAACGCGAACGCGAGCGGATATCTCTCGACGGGCAGCCCGATCGTCCACCTCGGCCTCGGCGCCGCGACACGCGTGGATGCCCTGACGGTGCGCTGGCCGTCGGGCAAGGTCCAGGCGCTCGGCGGAATCGACGCGGTGGATCGCACCGTCACGGTCGACGAGGCCCGTGGCGTCACGCCGTCCGGGGCGCCTACGAAGTAGACTGGATCTCCGCATGGAAACCCCGGGGCTCCCGGAGCCGGATCCCAACCATTACGACGTCGTGGTCGTCGGCGGCGCCGTCGCCGGCGCGTCGTCGGCGATCCTCCTGAAGCGCGGCCGGCCCGACCTGCGCATCCTCGTCGTCGAGAAGACCGAGCGCTTCGACTGGAAGGTCGGCGAGTCGACGGTGGAGGTATCCGCCTATTTCTTGACGCGCGTATTGAAGCAGTACGACCATCTCTCGCGCGAGCAGCTGCCGAAGCAGGCGTTTCGGTTCTGGTTCCACAACGACGACGTGCAGAACCTGCGCGAGGCGTCGGAGACCGGACCCACCGCACTCGCGCGCACGCCGTCGTTCCAGCTCGACCGATCCAAGCTCGACGAGCGACTCATCGCAGTCGCGCGCGAGGAGGGCAGCGAGGTCTGGCGCCCGGCGACCGTCAAGAGCTGGACGCTCGGCGAGGGAGCCGGGCCGAACACGCTCACGATCGAGAGGGCGGACGGCACGACGGCGACCGTCACGTCGCGGTGGCTCGTCGACGCCACTGGCCGGCAGGCGATGCTCGCGCGCAAGCGCGGCGGCGTCACGCCGATCGACTCGCACCCGACGTCCGCGATCTGGGTCCGCTACAAAGATGTGCCCGACATGGACGGCGTCGCGATCGCCGGCACGGATCCCGGCGATCCCTGGGCGCGCGCCGTGCTCACCGCGCGACGCCTCGCGACGAACCACTTCACCGGATGGGGCTACTGGATCTGGTTCATCCCCCTCTCGGGCGGCGAGACGAGCGTCGGGCTCGTGTGGGACAAGCGGCTCGTCGATCCGCCGGGGCGCCAGCCGCTCGAGCGGCTCACGCTCTTCCTGCAGACGAACCCGCTCACGCGCCAGCTCGTCGAGGGCGCGACGCCGATCGAGTCCGACTGCCGCTACTACGCGCACCTCCCCTACTTCGTCGACAAGTTCATCGGGCCGGGCTGGGCGCAGGTCGGCGACGCGGGCGGATTCCTGGATCCCTTCTACTCGCCGGGCCTCGACCAGATGGCGTTCTCGGTCTGGTCGCGCACGCGGCTCATCCTGAAAGAGCTCGGCGGCGCGACGCCCGCGGAGATGGAGAAGGAGTACGCGGACCACAACCGGCGATACGACCGGTACTTCAAGTACTTCTACGACTCCATCTACAAGGACAAGTACTACGTCATGGGCGACTACGACACCATGACGATCGCGTTTCTGCTCGACACGGTGCTGTACTACTTCGCCGCCGTGATGCCGATCTACCGCTGGTCGCACGAGCGCCTCGGCGTGCCGCCGTTCTACCAGGACGGCGCCGAGATCGGCTACTACCCCATCCGTTTCTACAACCGGCGGCTGACGAAGATCGCGCAGCGCAAGAAGGCGCTCGGGATCTACGGCAACCACAACGCCGGCCTCCGGCCGAAGTTCGTCGGCTACTCGGTGCGCAGCTCGATGTGGGTGATGCTCTTCCACGGGCTGCTGCGCTGGGCGAAGGCCGAGATCGCGAACGCCTGGACGCACGTGGTGCGGCCGACGCCGATCGGCAGGGAAGAGCCGGAGGCGGAACCTTCCGCGGAGCCGAGCGCGAAGAGCGTGGAGGCGCGCTGAGGCGGTGGACCGTCATCCCGAGGGCCGAGGGGCCGAGGGATCCCATCGCCACCGCATCGCGAGTCGACCCGCCGAGAGGCCCGGAAAGGGATCCCTCGTCGCTGCGCTCCTCGGGATGACACAGGAAACATGCCCACCGCGCTGATCACCGGCGCCTCGAGCGGCATCGGTCTCGAGATCGCCTCCGCGGCCGCTCGCGACGGCCACGATCTCGTCCTCGTTTCCCGCAACCGCGAGCGGCTCGAGTCCGTCGGCCGCGGGCTCGTGGAGCACTACGGCGTGCGCGTGTCGGTGATCGCGCGCGACCTCGCCGACTCCGGCGCGCCCGCGGAGCTCGAGGCGGAGCTGTCGCGCCGCGGCATCGCGGTGGACGTTCTCGTCAACAACGCGGGCATCGGCGTCTACGGGTTCTTCGCGAAGACCTCGATCGAGGACGAGGCGCGAATGATCGAGGTCAACGTCGTGGCGCTCACCCGTCTCACGAAGGCGTTTCTGAAGGGCATGCTGGAGCGGCGCAGCGGCCGCGTCCTCAACGTCGCGTCGACGGCGGCCTTCCAGCCGGGTCCGATCATGGCCGTCTACTACGCGACGAAGGCATACGTCCTCTCGTTCTCCGAGGCGCTCGCGAGCGAGACCGCGGGCACGGGAGTGACCGTCACGACGCTCTGTCCCGGTCCGACGGTGACCGAGTTCCAGGGCCGCGCCGGGTTCCGGTCGCTCCTCGACCTGCGCAGCCCTCTCGTCTCGAGCGCCGCCGAGGTCGCGCGCGCGGGCTGGGACGGCATGAAGCGGGGCCGGCGGCTCGTCATGCCCGGCCTGGTCAACAAGATCCTCGTTCAGGTCGAGCGCGTCGTGCCCCGCCGGCTGGTCACGGCGGCGACGCGACGGGTCCAGGAATCGCGCGGCGGCGCCGACCGCTAAGAAACGAGCTCCGGTCGCGTCTCGAGTCTCGGACGACCGCCTGATAGCCTTCCCGCAAAACGACCGAGGAGAATTCATGCGCCACCGCCGCAGTTTCGTGGCAGCCCTGCTGTGC
>DATBBK010000004.1:0-8387 GCA_036271035.1 Thermoanaerobaculia bacterium
TCCGGCGCGGATGCGCGGGCGGCTCGGCTCGCTCCAGCAGCTCGCGATCGTCCTCGGCATCTTCCTCGCGCTCGCCGCCAACGACCTGATCGCGCATGCGGCGGGCTCGCCGGACGCGCCGTTCTGGCTCGGCGTGGCGGCGTGGCGCTGGATGTTCTGGGTCGAGATCCTGCCCGCGGTCCTCTACGGCGCGGGTGCGTTCGTCGTGCCGGAGTCGCCGCGCTACCTGGTGACGCGCGGGCGCGAGGAGGCAGCCGCGGCCGTCCTGGCGCGCACCGGCGAGCCGAGTCCGGGCGAGCGCGTCGCGGAGATCCACAGGAGCATCGGAAGCGAACGGCCGTCGCGGATGTCCGACCTGCGCGGACCGGCGGGATCGCTCCTGCCGATCGTCGGCATCGGGATCGGCCTGTCGGTCTTCCAGCAGTTCGTCGGGATCAACGTCATCTTCTACTACTCGACGTCGCTGTGGCACTCCGTGGGCTACACGGAGGCCGACTCGATGCGCATCTCGACGATCACCGGGATCATCAACATCGTCACGACGCTCATCGCGATCGCGTTCGTCGACCGGTTCGGCCGAAGGCCGCTGCTGCTCGCCGGCTCCGCGGGCATGACCCTCACGCTCGGCGCGATGGCGTGGCTCTTCGCGACCGCGCCGGCCGACGCGTCGGGTGCGCCGCTCCTCTCGGGCGCGCACGGGACGGCCGCCCTCGTGGCGGCGAACCTGTACGTGTTCGCGTTCGGATTCTCGTGGGGGCCGGTCGTCTGGGTCCTGCTCGGTGAGATGTTCAACAACCGGATCCGCGGCGCCGCGCTCGCGCTCGCGGCGGCGACCCAGTGGGTCGCGAACTGGCTGGTGACGTTGACCTTCCCGGGCCTCGCGAAGCTGGGCCTCGGGCTCGCGTACGGCCTGTATGCCGCCGCGGCGGCGCTCTCGCTCGTCTTCGTGATCCGGCTCGTCCGAGAGACGAAGGGCCGTGCCCTGGAGGAGATGTAGGCGAGGCTCCGAAAGGCCGCGCGGAGCGCGCTCGGGTGTCCTCGAGATGTAGAGTCGCCGCCATGGCGATACCGGAGAAGTGGCGAATCCCTCTCGCGGATGCGATGCGTCGGCTGCCGGGACCGAACGGAGAGCGCTGGTCGACGGTCCTCGAGCACGGAACTCTCGACGTCGAGGTCTACGCGCCGCGCGGCACGGACCCGCAGAAGCCGCACACGCGCGACGAGGTCTACGTCGTCGTCTCCGGCAGCGGGGACTTCCTCAATGGCGGCAGGCTCGAGCGCTTCGGTCCGGGCGACGTGCTCTTCGTGCCCGCGCACGTCGAGCACCGCTTCCAGAACTTCACGGACGACCTCGTCGTCTGGGTCATCTTCTACGGCCCGGAGGGCGGAGAGGTCGAGCAGGCGAGCGCTCCGTAGTGAAGACGTGGGTCCGGCGCGCGTGGGCCAGCCCCACGACGGTCTTCGGCCTCGTTCTCGCGCCGCTCGCGCTCGCCGGCGGACGGGTCCGCGTCGTCGACGGCGTCATCGAGGCGTCGGGCGGCCTGCTCGCGCCCCTGCTCTCGCGCGGCAACCCGTGGTTCCCGATCCAGGCGATCACGCTCGGCCACGTCGTGCTCGGCGTCTCCGTCGAGGCGCTCGGGCGCTGCCGCGTGCACGAGCGCGTACACGTGCGCCAGTACGAGACGTGGGGGCCGCTCTTCCCGCTCCTCTACCTCGCGTCGAGCGCGGCGGCGCTCGGCCGGGGCCGCGGCGCCTACGCCGGGAACGCGTTCGAGCGCGAGGCATTCGCCGCGGAGGGGAGGCCGGCGTCGTGAGCCGCCCGCCGACCATCGACGGCGCGGCCGCGGATCATCGCTCGGAGGTCGCCGCCGCCGCGGAGGCGTTCGCCGCGGTTCCGGCCGGCGCGTGGGAGCGCCCGCTCGGCGACGGCAAGTGGTGGCCGGCCGAGACCTCTCAGCACCTGATCGTCGTATTCGAGAAGCTGACGAACGAGCTCCACGGGGGCCCGAGCGTTCGGTTCATGGTACCTGCGTGGAAGCGGGCCGTCTTCCGGCGGCTCTTCCTCGGTCGGATGCTCCGCGGCGATTGGTGGCCGAGAGGGGTCAAGGCGCCGCCGGAAGCGCATCCCGAGCCGCCGTGCCCGTCCCGGGCGGAGGCGCCGTTGCGGCTTCGCGAGTCGGGGGACGCCTTCGAGCGCGCGATTCGCAACGCGCACGAGAAGAGCGACTGTGGCATCACGCACCCGTACCTCGGACGGCTCGCGCCCGCCGTCGCGCTTCGGTTCTTCGCGTTGCACACGAGACACCACCGGCGGCAGCTGATGCACCGGCTGGAGCGGATACGCACGAACGGGGAGGAAACGTGATCGAGCTGCTGAAGGAAGGCGACGGACGGGCGATCGGGTTCAGGGTGAGCGGGCGCGTCACGAAGGACGACGTCACCGCGTTCGAGCCGCAGGTCGAGCGCGCGATCTCGCACGCCGGGAAGCGGCCGATCGGGATCCTCGCCGATCTGTCGGCGATGGACGGCGCGGAGTGGGGCGCGCGGTGGGAGGAGATCCGATTCCTCTCGAAGTGGTCGGACCACATCGCGCGCGTCGCCGTCGTCGGCGCGAAGAAATGGGAGGAGATCCGCGCGGAGATTCTCGGCGGGACGGTGCTCGTCGAGGCGGACACGCGCTACTACGCCGCGGGCGAAGTCCTCCATGCCTGGCACTGGGTGAAGACGGGCGATCGGGGCGCCGCGACCGCGCCGGTGCTCAAGCCGAAGGAGGGGCTCATGAGCGGCTACGAGCCGGAGTACCTCGAGGTGTGACCGGTCGCGCGCCCGACGACATATTAGCCATCGCTAATATGTCGATCCGCCCGCTCCGTCCCTCCGACTGGGGCGACGTGCGCCGCATCTTCCTGGAGGGGATCGCCACCGGGAACGCGACGTTCGAGACCGAGGCGCCGGACTGGGAGACCTGGGACCGCTCGCATCGTCCGGACTGCCGCCTGCTCGCGCGGGACGATGCCGCGGTCGCGTCGGCGAAGTCGCCCTACGCCGTCCTCGGCTGGGCCGCGCTGACGCGGACGTCGCAGCGGCGCGCGTACGAGGGCGTCGCCGAGGTCAGCGTTTACGTCGCCGCCGCGGCGCGCGGACGGGGGGTCGGGCGGGCTCTCCTCGAGGAGCTCGTGCGCGCGTCGGAGGCGGCCGGAGTCTGGACGCTGCAGGCGGGCATCTTCCCCGAGAACGCGGCCTCGCTCGCGATCCACTCGGCGTGCGGGTTCCGGAGCATCGGCGTCCGCGAGCGCGTGGCGTGTCTGAAGGGCGCGTGGCGGGACGTCGTCCTGCTCGAGCGACGGAGCGCGTCGGTCGGAGTCTGACGTGCGCGTTCTGGTGATCGGCGGCTCGGGGTTCATCGGGGGCGCTCTCGTGACCCGGCTGCGGGAGCTCGGCGACGACGTGTCCACCTTCCGGCGCGGCGCGCGGGCCGACTATCGCGGCGACCGTCGCGAGCTGCCGCGGCGGCGCGACGAGCTCAGGCACGCGGCGCCCGACGCGGTCGTCGACACGATCGCATACAGCGAGCGCGACGCCGCCGAGTCCGTCGAGGCGTTCCGAGGGATCGCGAGTCGTCTCGTCGTCCTGTCGAGTCAGGACGTCTACGCGCCGTACGGGCGGCTGCTGGGTCTCGAGCGCGGCGCGCCCGCGGCGGCGCCCTCGAGCGAGGACTCGCCGCTCCGCGCGTCGCGCTTCCCGTACCGCGCGACGGCGCACGTGCCGGAGGACCGCGCGCACGACTACGAGAAGGTCCTCGTCGAGCAGGCGGCGGCGTCGGAGCCCTCGCTGCCCGCCACGATCCTGCGGCTGCCGTGCGTGTGGGGACCGGATGATCCCTATCGCCGCGTCGGCCAGGTGCTCGACCGTCTCCGCGCGCCCGACGGCGACGTCTACCCGATCGAGCGCGCGAGGATGTCGTGGCGCTGGACGCGCGGCTTCGTCGGCGACGTCGCGGACGCGATTGCGCTCGCGACGCGCGACGCGCGCGCGACGGGGCGAACGTACAACGTCGGGGAGCAGAGCGCGCCATCCGAGGCGGAATGGATCGCGCGCATCGGCCGCGCGGCGGGCTGGAGGGGAGAGGTGCGCGCCGTCGCGCGCGAGGAGCTGCCGACCGAGCTGGCGGGACCACCGTACGACTACGCGCACGACCTCGTCGCGGACACGACCCGGATCCGCCGTGAGCTAGGATTCCGGGAGCGGACGGATCCGGACGAGGCGATGCGCAGGACGGTCGAGGCGTGAGTCGAAAGTCGGTTTCCCAAAAGGCACCGCCGCCGGCCGTCGATGCTTCGAAGAGCGGGCGGGTCACGCTCAAGACCGTCAATGACGCGCTCGCGAAGCGGGGGCTCGGCGCCCGCCTGATGAAGGCCGGCGGCTACTTCTATTTCGACGCGGGCGAAGCTGCGAGCTGGATCGACAAGGCCGTCTACGCACCGACCATCGGAAGCCGGACGGTCGCGCAGTGGCTCGAAGAGTTCGACCGGCTGGAGAAGGTCAATCGGGATCTCCTGAAGACGACCGGCCCTCGCGCTCAGAAGAAGACGACCGCGCGCCGCCCCTGACAGCGGGAATCGCGCTCTTCTCGCACATCTCAGAGTCTCAGCCAACTCGCTGATAGATAAGAAGATCAGCGAAAGAGGGGCAAGTGGAGACCTGACCCTCTCGGATTGATTTACGCCTTTATACCGCCTAGAGTCGGGGGGTGACCGAGAAGCGTTCCCGTCCCTCCGACAACCCGCCCGAGCTGCCGCCCGGACGCAACCTCGGCGTCGGCAACGCGAGCTGCGGCGGACACGCCGACGCGGATCCGCTCTCGAAGATCGTCGCCGCGGGCGCGCGCAAGGAGAGGCTGCGCGAGCGCGAATTCGCGAGGGTCGCGGCGGCGAAGACGTCGCGGGCGCGCTACGCCGAGCTGCGCTGCGCGTCGGCGTTCTCGTTTCTCGACGGCGCGTCGCTGCCCGAGGACCTCGTCGAGGAGGCGGCGCGGCTCGAGATCCCCGCCGTCGCGCTCGTCGACGCGAACGGCGTCTACGGCGCGCCCCGGTTCTACAAGGCGGCGAAGGCCGCGGGGATCCGGGCGCTGGTCGGAGCGGAGGTCACGTTGAGCGACGGCGGCTACCTGAACGTAACGGACGAATCCTGGGAGAGGGTTCCTTCGCGACTTCCCCTCCCATTTCCACGGTCCGCGAAGCGGACCGCTAGAGGTCCGAGCCGCAAGCCCCGCCCCTACGACCGTAAGAAGTCGTCGCGCAATCGAAAGAACGTCGAAACAGATGCTCAGTCCTCCGCCCCCGGCGGCCTGAGCAGTGCGACGGCGCATCTGCCGCGGCTCACGCTGCTCGTCGCGTCGCGCGCCGGTTACAGGAACCTCTGCCGTCTCATCACCGCCGGCGCGCTCGGCAAGCCGAAGGGCGAGACCGCCGTCACCTGGGAGCAGGTCGCCGCGCACGCGGAGGGACTGCACGTCCTGACCGGCGGCGCCGAGGGGCCCGTCGCGCACGCGCTCGCCTCCGGCGGCCTCGACGCCGCGCGCGACGCGCTCTCCCGCCTCGGCTCCCTCTTCCCGGGCCGGGTGCACGTGGAGCTGCAGCGCCATCGCCTCCGCGACGAGGAGCGCCGCAACCAGGCGCTCGCGTCCCTCGCGCGCTCGCTCCGCCTGCCGCTGATCGCCACGAACGGCGTGCGCTACGCGCGCGAGGAGGACAAGCTCCTCCACGACGTCCAGACCTGCATCCGCAACCACACGACGCTCGACGCCGCGGGGCGCCTCCTCGCCGCGCAGCGCGAGCGCCGCTTCAGAGGCGCGGAGGAGATGGCGCGCCTCTTCGCCGACGCGCCGGCCGCGCTCGCCGCCGCCGCGGAGCTGTCCGAGCGGCTCGACTTCACGCTCGCGGACCTCGGCTATCGATTCCCCGAGTACCCGCTGCCGCCGGGCGAGACTCCCGCGTCGTATCTCCGGCAGATCACGTGGAACGCGGCGCGCGCCCGCTTCCGCCCGCTCACCGCGCGGGCTCAGGCCCAGATTACGAAGGAGCTGGCGATGATCGAGAAGCTCGACCTCGCGGGCTACTTCCTCATCGTGTGGGACGTCGTCCGCTACTGCCTCGAGAACCGGATCCTCGTGCAGGGCCGCGGCTCGGCGGCGAACAGCGCCGTCTGCTACGCGCTCTCGATCACCGCGGTCGATCCGGTGAAGATGGAGCTGCTCTTCGAGCGCTTCCTCTCCGAGGAGCGCGGCGAGTGGCCGGACATCGACCTCGACCTGCCCTCCGGCGACCAGCGCGAGCGCGTCATCCAGCATGTCTACGCGAAGTACGGTCCGCACGGGGCGGGAATGACCGCGAACGTGATCACGTACCGCGACCGCTCGTCCGCGCGCGAGGTGGCGAAGGCGCTCGGCTACTCGCCGACCCAGGTCGACGCTCTGTCGAAGCAGCTCGGCGGCTGGAACTTCGGCGAGATCCGCAATCCGCCCGAGGAGCTGCGCGGCGAGATCGCCGCGGCGGGGTTCGACCCCGAGGAGCTGCGCGCGCGCCACTTCCTGCACCTGTTCCTCAAGATCCAGAACCTGCCGCGACACCTGGGGCAGCACTCGGGCGGCGTCGTCGTCGCCGCGGGGCGGCTCGACGAGGTCGTGCCTCTCGAGCCCGCGTCGATGCCGGGGCGCGTCGTCGTGCAGTGGGACAAGGACGACTGTGCCGACCTCGGCATCGTCAAGGTGGACCTGCTCGGTCTCGGCATGCTCGCCGCGATCGAGGAGGCGATCCCGATGATCCGCACGCACGAGAACGTGGTCGTCGACCTCGCGCACTTGCCGCAAGACGACCCGAAGGTCTACAGGATGCTCAACGAGGCGGACACGGTCGGCCTCTTCCAGGTCGAGAGCCGCGCACAGATGGCGTCGCTCCCGCGCAACGCGCCGAAGGTCTTCTACGACATCGTCGTGCAGGTCGCGATCATCCGGCCGGGGCCGATCGTCGGCGGCATGGTGCGGCCGTTCTTCGACCGGCGGCAGGGCCGCGCCGCGGTCGAGTACCCGCACCCGTGCCTCGAGCCGATCCTCGCGCGCACGCTCGGCGTCCCGCTCTTCCAGGAGCAGATCCTGCGGATGGCGATGGTCGCCGCGGGCTTCACGGGCGGCGAGGCGGAGGAGCTGCGGCGCGCGATGGGATTCAAGCGCTCCGTCGAGAGGATGGAGTCGATCGAGCGGCGGCTGCGCGAGGGCATGGCGCGAAACGGGATCCCGCCGGCGGCGCAGGAGCAGATCGTCAAGTCGATCACGTCGTTCGCGCTGTACGGATTCCCCGAGTCGCACGCGGCGAGCTTCGCGCTGATCGCGTACGCGAGCGCGTACCTGAAGGCGCACCATCCGGCGGCGTTCTACGCGGCGCTGTTGAACGCGTGGCCGATGGGCTTCTACCACCCGGCGACGCTCGTGAAGGACGCGGAGCGTCACGGCACGCGCATGCGGGCGATCGACGTGACGCGATCGGGTTGGACGTGCCGGTGGGAGGAGCGCGAGGTCCGTCTGGGGCTGCGCTTCGTGAAGGGGCTGCGGCAGACGACGGGGGAGGCGATCGAGGGCGCGCAGGCGGAGGCGCCATTTGCGTCGGTCGAGGACCTCGCGCGCCGCTGTGCGCTGCGGCCGGGGGACCTGGACCTGCTCGCGCACGCCGGAGCGCTTGCCGCGTTCGGCCGCACGCGGCGCGCCGCGATCTGGCAGGTCGCGAAGGTCGCGCGCAAGGCGGGCGCGCTCTTCGAGGAGCTCCCGGTCGACGATCCGTCGCCGCTGCCGGAGATGTCCCCGATCGAGGAGACGCGAGCGGACTACCAGTCGATGGAGATGACGACCGGCCCGCACATGCTCGCGCACCTGAGGCCGGGGCTGCGCGCGAAGCGCGTCCTCGCGGCGGCCGACCTCGCGAAGCGGGAGGACGGCGAGAAGGTCACGGCGGCGGGCGCCGTGATCGTGCGACAGCGGCCGGGCACGGCGAAGGGGTTCGTGTTCCTGACGCTCGAGGACGAGACGGGGATGCTGCAGGCGATCGTGCGGCCGGACCTCTTCCGCGACCAGCGGGCGGTCGTGGTCGGATCGGGCGCCCTCGTCGTCCGCGGCACGCTCCAGAAGCAGGACGGGACGCTGTCCGTGCGCGCGGAGCGGTTCTGGACGATCCCGGAGTACGAGCGGCTGCCGAGCCACGACTTTCGGTAGGGCGGATCTTCCGTCGCTCTCAACCGGCCCCACACCGACGTCATCCTGAGCGAAGCGAAGGATCCCCGGATCGACGAGACGCGGATGCCGTCGTCCTCTCTGCTCGGCTAGTCGGGGATCCTTCGGG
>DATBBK010000005.1:0-8347 GCA_036271035.1 Thermoanaerobaculia bacterium
TCGATGCGCGACCTCGGCAACACGGTCGTCGTCGTCGAGCACGACGAGGAGACGATCCGCTCGTCCGACTGGGTCATCGACCTCGGCCCGGGCGCCGGTCTCCACGGCGGCCGCATCGTGGCGGAGGGTCCGCCGGACGAGC
Source organism: Thermoanaerobaculia bacterium (assembly GCA_036271035.1). Taxonomy (GTDB): domain Bacteria; phylum Acidobacteriota; class Thermoanaerobaculia; order UBA5066; family Gp7-AA6; genus DAHUXD01. The sequence continues at coordinate 143 of DATBBK010000005.1, forward strand.
TGCCGCGGTTCCGCGAGTCGCTCACCGCGAAGTACATGACGGGCGAGCTCGCGATCCCCTTGCCCGAGAAGCGCCGCGAGGGCTCCGGCCGCGGCATCGTCGTGCGCGGCGCGCGAGAGCACAACCTGAAGGACATCGACGTGCGGTTCCCGCTCGGCGTCATGACGGCGGTGACCGGCGTGTCGGGGTCGGGGAAGTCGACGCTCGTCAACGACATCCTCTACCGGGCACTCTCCCGCGCGCTCCACGGCGCGTCCGAGAAGCCGGGCCGCCACGAGGGCATGGACGGCATCTTCGAGGTCGACAAGGTCATCAACATCGATCAGGCGCCGATCGGCCGGACGCCGCGCTCGAACCCGGCGACCTACACGAACGTGTTCAATCCGATCCGCGAGCTGATGTCGCGGACGCCCGAGGCGCGCGCGCGCGGCTACCAGCCGGGGCGCTTCTCGTTCAACGTAAAGGGCGGCCGGTGCGAGGCGTGCGCCGGCGACGGACAGATCAAGATCGAGATGCACTTCCTGCCCGACATCTACGTGACGTGCGACGTGTGCGGCGGCAAGCGCTACAACCGCGAGACGCTGCAGGTCCACTACAAGGGGAAGTCGATCGCGGACATCCTCGCGCTCACGGCGGAGCAGGCGCTCGAGGTGTTCGAGAACATTCCGTCGATCGCGACGATCTGCCGCACGCTCGTCGAGGTCGGCCTCGGCTACATCCAGCTCGGCCAGTCCTCGACGACGCTCTCCGGCGGCGAGGCGCAGCGCGTCAAGCTCGCCCGCGAGCTCGCGCGGCGGTCCACGGGGCGCACGCTGTACCTTCTCGACGAGCCGACCACCGGGCTGCACTTCGACGACATCCTCAAGCTGCTCGGCGTCCTGAGATCGCTGACGGAGAAGGGCAACACCGTCATCGTCATCGAGCACAACCTCGAGGTGATCCGCACCGCGGACTGGGTCATCGACCTGGGACCCGAGGGCGGCGAAGGGGGCGGCCGCGTGATCGCGCAGGGGACGCCCGAGGACGTCGCGAAGACGCGGGGATCGCACACCGGTGAGTTTCTGAAGCGCGCGCTCGCCGCCGCCCGGGAGCGGGCGCGCGCATGACGCGGACGGCGGTCGCCGCGGTTCTGCTCCTCTGCGGCTCGCTAGGCGCGGCCGCGCAGACGTCCGCGCCGGCGCCCGCCGCGACCGCCGCTCCGGCTCCGAAGCCGAAGCGGACGGCGAAGCCGGGAAAACCGGTCGCGCCGCCGCCGCTCGACTTCTCGGGCGTCTGGGTCCTCGACGAGTCCGCGAGCCAGGGCGTCGGTCCGACGATGCACGGCGCGGTCCTCTCGGTCCGCCAGAACGGCAATCACATCTGGATCGAGCCGATCGAGCGGAAGGAGCCGCTGCTGCTCGCCGAGGAGATCGTCGTCGACGGGCGCAAGTACGAGAAGGGCCTGGGTCCCATGCGCGGCCGCAAGGGAACCCTCACGGCGGACTGGGGCAAGGAGCGCGAGTCGCTCTGGCTGCAGGTCGAGGCGGCCGACGAGGACGGCCAGCCGGCGGGCTACCAGCGCGGAATCTGGCGCCTGCGCGACAACGGCAAAGTCTGGACGCGCCAGACGCGCACGATCACGAAGGACGACGTGAAGGACACGTTCCTCGTGTTTCGGAAGCGGGAGCCGAAGAAGCCGTAAGAGCCCTGGTCCGCGAGACCCGGAACATATTAGCTGTCACTAATATGTTTCCTCTGCCTCTTCACCTCACTCCGGCATCTCCAGCGCGTCCGGGTTGTAGGGATCGAGCTCGAGCGCGCGCCGTCTCGCCTCGCGCGCCGCCGCCGTGTCGCCACGAGCGCGCGCGGCCTTCGCGAGCCCCGCGAACGCGGCGCCGTTCCTCGGCTCGATCCGCGTCGCCGACTCGAACGCGGAGGACGCGCCCGCTACGTCTCCCGCCGCCAGCATCGCGTCGCCGCAGTCGCGCAGGAGAGCCGCGTTCGTGCCGGCGGCCTCGGCGGCGCGCCGCAGCGCGGCCTTCGCGGGCTCTCCCTGGCCCGACGCGGCGAGGGCCCGCCCCGAGAGGAGCTGGAGCGAGGCATTGCCCGGAGCGCGCTCCAGCGCGGCGGCGAGCGCGGCGGACGCCTCCTTCGGGCGGCCCGCGTCGTTGAGCAGCCGGGCGGCCGCCTCGGCGACTGCCGCGTCGTCGCGGCTGCGGGAGAGCGCCGCCGCGAGCACGCGCTCGGCGAGCGCGTCGTCGCCCTGCGCGCGGGCGAGCTCGGCGAGCTGGATCGACGCCTCCGAGTCCGCCGGGTTCATCGCGAGCGCGCGCTCGTAGGCCGCGCCCGCCCTCGCCGTCTGCCCGCGGAGCCGGTACTGGTTGCCGAGGCCGACCCAGAACTTCGCCTCGGCGCCCGGCAGCTGCACGCTCTGCTCCATGAGGCGGATCGCCGGATCCGTGCGCCCGATCGAGGCGTAGCCGAAGCCGAGGAGGTAGAGGCCGCGCGCGTCCAGGTCGCGCTTCTCGTCGAAGCCCGCGATGTCCGGGTACGCCTTCGTCTGCAGCGCCTGGATGCCCGCGTCGTTCACGGTCGTCGTGTCGGTGTAGCCCGCCCGCGGCGTGAGGTACTCGATCACTGGATGGTCGTCGGTGTGGACGGAGCGCACGCCCGCGAGCATGCGGTCGAGGTCGGCGCCGTCGAGCACGAACGCGGCGAAAACGGACAGCGGGCTCCAGAAGCCGATGCCGACGAGATCCTGCGAGACGCCGGGCACCGTCGCGACGCGCTCCGAGAGCCGCGCGTAGTCCCATGGCGTCGGTTCCACCGTCCCCACGAGGATCACGTCGCCGCGGTTGGGCCGCCAGAACGAGGTGTGCGGGAAGACGGAGCGGAACGTCGCGACGATCAGCTTCATGTCCTCCGGCGGCAGCGAGTGCATGTGGAACCACTGCACCATCACGCCGCCGGGCCGCAGCCGCGAGCGCGCCAGCGCGTAGAACTCGCGCGTGAAGAGGCTGCCGACACCCGCGACCCACACGTCCGAGGGGTCGGAGACGATCACGTCGTAGTCCGCGCGGCGAGCGAGGAGCGCGTTACGGCCGTCCGCGACGATCAGCCGGACGCGCGGATCCGACAGGATGTCGCGGTTCTCGGCGGCGAAGAGCCGCGTCGCGTCGCGCGCCGACGCCTCGATGTCCGCGATCTCGATGGACCGCACCGGGTACCGGGCGATCGCGGCCGCCGACACGCCCGTGCCGAGCCCGAGGACGAACACGTCGCGCGGCGACGGGTGGATGAGCATCGGCAGGTGGCCGAGCAGGAGCTGGTTGGCCATGTCGCCGGGCGCCGTCGACGCGTCCGTCTTCCCGTTCGAGCGGTAGAAGCGCTGGCCGTTCTGCTGGTCGACCGAGAGGGTCGTCGCGATCCCGTCGCGATAGAAGAGGAGCTCCGACGTGCGCGCCGACTCGAGCAGGATATCCACCGATCCGAAGAACGCGGCGTAGAAGCCGGCTCCCTGGGCGAGCAGCTCGCGCGGCCAACCCGGCAGCAGCATCGCCACGACGAGCGCCGAGGCGGCCGCCGCGAGCCCGACCCGGCGCAGTGCGCCCGTCGCCGACGCGCGCAGCGCGATCCCGCCGCCGATCGCGGTCGCCGCCGCGGCGACGACGAGCGTGGCGCGCAGGCCGATTCCCGGGATCAGCACGAAGCCGGCGAGGAACGCGCCGCAGACGGTGCCGGCCGTGTTCCACGCCGTGACGCGCCCGACGCCGCGTCCCATCCCCGGCCGGTCCGCCGTGGCCGCGACCGCGGCGGGGAACGCGATGCCGAACAGCATCGCGAGCGGCAGCAGCACGGGCGCCGTCAGCACGAGCTCGAGCGCCTGCTGCGCGGCGAACGAGCCGAGGATGAGAGGGAACCCGCGCATGTAGCCGGTCGGAAGGTGCGGCACCGCGAGGAGACCGAGCAGCGCCACGGCCGTGTTCGCGACGAGCGCCACGCCCAGCACGTGTCCCGGGTCGCGGCGCCGGAGCCGCGAGAAGATCGCGCTGCCGATCGCGATCCCGACGAGGAACTCGAGCAGCATGAGACCGAACGCGTAGACGGACGAGCCGAAGACGAGCCCGAACACGCGCGCCCACGCGACCTCGTCCGCCATCGCGGCGAAGCCCGAGAGGGCGACGGCGGCGAGCAGCGGCGCGGACGAGGGGCCCCGGGATGCGTTGGCCGGGGGCGACGAATCGAGCGCCTGCGGCTCCTCCGTCTCCATCCTTCCGCCTTCCCCCTTCCCTCTCGCGATCGCGAGCGCCGCGAGACCCGCGGCGACGTTCACCGCGACGGCACACAGCTCGCCCGGCCGGACTCCGAGATAGGGGAGCAGGACGTACGCCGCCGCGGCGGTCCCGACCGCGGCGCCGAACGTGTTCGCGGCGTAGAGCGTCCCGACGCCGGCGCCGATCTCCTCCTCGCGTCCGACGAGCCAGCGAACCAGCAGCGGCAGCGTCCCGCCCATGAGCGCGCACGGCGGGGCGAGCACCGCGGCGACGAGGACGAACTGCGCCGCGAAGAAGAGGAAGGGGGAGCGCTCCGTAACCGGCGCGAGCGCGAGGTAGACGGCCTCGACGGCGCGCAGCAGCAGCGGAACCGCCAGCCCGAAGGCGCCGACGCCGAGCTCGAGCAGCCCGTAGGCGGCGAGGGCGCGGCGCGGCCGGCGGTCGGCCCAGGATCCGAAGGCGTAGCTGCCGGCCGCGAGACCGCCCATGAACGCCGCGAGGACGGTCGAGACGGCGAGCGTCGTCGAGCCGAAGACGTGAGTCAGCCGGCGCGACCAGAGGACCTCGTAGACGAGCCCGGCGGCGCCGGAGAGAGTGAAGACGAAGAGGAGGAGCGCTCGCAGGACCGTCCGGCGAGAAAGACGGTGCATGTCTGGGACAAGAATGGGGTCTCGCGTTTCGAGTTGCAAGAATGGAGTTGCGGCAGGCGGCGAGTCCGCCGGCGTCCGAGGCGCGAGGCCGCGTTCTTCAGCGGGACCGCGAGAGAGCCTCGCGAGCCTCCGCGAGCGCGCCGGCCGCGTGATCGACGTCACGGCTCAGCCAGAGCCGCGGCTCTCCCGCGCGCTACAATTCGTCGCGCCGTGATCACCGGTTTCAACACCGACGTCAAGCACAAGAACCGCGTCTTCCACATCCAGACGGAGGACAAGGGAGAGGCGAATCCCTGCGTGGAGTCGCTCGTCTACGTCGGCGGAGAGATCCTCGCGACGAAGCGGACGTCCTACGCCGAGATCATGGCGGACGGCGTCGACGAGCACGCCGTCCAGGACCTGATGGAGCAGCAGCACCGGACGATGATCGCGGCCATCCAGCGCGGCCGCTTCGACGGACCGAACGGCGGGCTGCAGATTCCGGACGGCATGTCTCCGACGCAGGGTCCGATGCCAGCCGCCTCTCCCGGAATCGCGGTGGACAAGATCGGCGACCTGACCGCCTCCTCGACCGCGTCCTCGCGTCCCTCGCCGCCGGCCGGCCTCGACCGGAGCCTCGACCAGCTCGTTCTCGACTACCTCGCGTCGGGCGAGATGCCGCAGGAGGTCGACGTCACGCTGACGCCGAAGCCCGACCTCGTCTCGGGGCGGTCGTTCCAGTCGAAGCTCAAGGCGACCACGGGGTCGCCCGCGCATCCGCTGTCGGGCGCGCTCGTCCAGGTGCGGATCGTCTCGACGTCGGCCCGGCCCTCGACCGCCTTCCAGGGGAAGACCGCGGCGGACGGCTCGTGCGCGATCTCCTTCATGGTGCCCTCGTTCCCGAACGGCAACGCGGCGATGGTCATCCGGGTGACCGGGACCGACGCGGGGACCGAGGTCCAGTTCCCGATCAAGAAGAAGTGAGCTCGGAGGTCTCGGTCATGGTCAACGGCTCCCCGATGCGCGTGGCGGCGGGCGAGTCGGTCGCGGATCTGCTCCGGCGGCTGAACGTCGCGAGCCCGCGCGTGGCCGTCGAGCGCAACAAGGAGATCGTTCCCCGCGCGGAGCACGCGGCGACCCGCCTCGCGGAGGGAGACGTCCTCGAAGTCGTAGAGCTGGTCGGGGGAGGGTAGCGTGCGGCTCGATTCGGTCCTTCCGCGGCCTCCCTTGCCCGCCCCGTCCTCGATCGGTTATTCTCCGCGCCCCGAGTGGGCCGTTAGCTCAATTGGTAGAGCAAGAGACTCTTAATCTCTAGGTTGTAGGTTCGAGTCCTACACGGCTCACCACTCTTCACCCCGGTTTTTCTCCAGACGCGTCACGGGGCCGCGGGCCCGGCTCTAGTTGATGTTGCTCCAGTACAGCCCCAGCGCCTTCGACAGGAAGACCGCCATCTGGCGGCGCGTCAGCGTCGCGTCGGGACAGTAGTTGCCGCTCCCGCACCCCGCGGTGATGCCCGACTCCACCAGGGCCTCGATGTACTGGAATCCTGGGTCGGACGTCGGAACGTCTCCGAACGTCGGCGTCACCGGGGCCGGGCTCACGGTGCGATGCCACCAGACCTGGGCGTCGCGCCATGCCACGGATCCGTCCGTCGGTCCGCCGCCCCAGTCGATGAAGACGTAGAAGCTCATGTTGGCGTTCGCGCCGTTCTGGTAACCGATGAGAGGAGACGAGACCCGATCGCATCCGTTCGTGACGCTCGTCGAGACGTCCGCGAAATCCATGATGTCGTGACCCGCCCCGAACAAAAGCGGGGCGGGCGTGGGGTTGTTGTTGCACACGTTCAACACGACGTAGTCGACGACCGCTCCCTCGGGAATCTGAAGGTTCGCAGTGAAGGAGGGACCGCTCACACCGCTGGGCGCGGTCGGAGCGACGGGCGGCGGGGTGACCCACATCGAGCCGAGGGCGGCGGTGAACGTCGTGTTGGAGCTGCTCGGACGAAACGCCTCGGGAATGAATGTCGAAACCGTGTCGCCGGCGGGACCGAAGTCTTCCGGACGTCCGATCGAGCCGGCCGCGACGGGTTGGGCGACGGCGCCGGGTCTCGGAATGCCGCGGTAGCGGCCGGTATCGGGGGTCGCGGCGATCAGAACCGAAGACGCCAGGCAGACGGGTGCAAAGACCAGCAGGCGGGTTCTCATGGATGCCTCCCTTAGTTGGGAGCCATGCTACGCCTCAGGGACAACTCAGACGGACGAGCGGTGCCCTGACTGAACCCGGCGAGGGTCTTGCTGCGGGCCGCCATGAGCCTCAAGTCGCTCCAGGAGTCGAGGCGGGACGCCTCTCTCCCGGGCGAGGAGCCCCGTTACCGTCCCTCCTAGCCGATCCCTTTCGTTCGCCGGTCACGCAGCCGCGGCAGCGCTTCTTTCTCGAACCTGGCGAAGACCTCGAGCTGTCCGTCCGCCACGACGATGATGTCCGGCTGATCGCGCCTCACGACGGCGACCTCGAGGATCAGGTCGTTCATGTCCTTGTCGACCCCCGTGTCGTCGTAGTACACGGTGCTCAACGTGCCGTTGTCGTAGATGTCGTAGGTGTGGCCCGCGAACGCGTCCGGTTGCCACCCGCCAGCCGCCGGATCCCGATGCTGTCCGAAGAACCAGTAGAAGCGCGTGCCCGTCTGCATCGGGTAGCGAAACCACTCCGATGGGGAAGGCGTGAAATCCCCGCCCAGCACGAAATCCGGCGGGAAGTTCTGGAGGACCTGCGGAGGGATATTGGCATCGAACGTCATGAGCACCAGCGCGCGCTGGAAGTGCGCGGCCTTCCCGCATAACACGCGGAAGTAGACCTGCTGCCGCAGCTGCGGCTGGTCGATCGACGGCTGGAACTCCACGTGCACGTTGAAGGGCTCGGTTTCCAGCTCGTGTTTCCTCCTGACGAAGCAGCCGAGATCAGGGGTGGCGGGATTCGGGAACGGGAAGGGGAACTTGACTGGCACCGGCACCGGCATGACGTCCTCCTGTCACTGGACTCCGGGCGACGCCCATGCTGGTCGCCGCCGATTTCGCGGGTGGGGAGGCGACATTGCCAGGGCGCCTTCTCCCTGAACAGACACTAAAGGCATCGAGGCCTCTGTTCAGTTCTTTTTCGCGAGCAGCGTGTCGAGCGCCTTGCGGACGTCGTCGACCTTGACGCCGTGATCGGCCTGCTTCCAGAGGACCTTCCCGTCCGGGTCGCGGATGACGAGTCCGTGGTTCTCGAAGCCGAGCGACTGGACGATCTTCGCGTTCTCGGGGGTCGTCGCGTCGAGGTTCTCG
>DATBBK010000006.1:0-1791 GCA_036271035.1 Thermoanaerobaculia bacterium
GGAGTCGTAGTTGTCGACGACGAAGATCACGACGCGACTCCTCGCGCGGCGACGGGCGTACCGGCGCCGCCGAACCACTCGCGCGCCAGCTCGACCGCGCGGAAGAGCGCCGCGGCCTTCGACTCCGCCTCCGCGTACTCCCGCTCCGGCACCGAGTCGGCGACGATCCCTGCGCCCGCCTGGACCCGCAGCACGCCGCCCTCCGCGACGGCCGCGCGGATGGCGATCGCGAGGTCGCAGTTGCCGGCGGCGTCGAAGTAGCCGACCGCGCCGCCGTAGAGGCCGCGGCGCGACGTCTCGAGCCCGTCGATGATCTCCATCGCGCGGATCTTCGGCGCGCCCGTCAGCGTGCCGGCGGGGAAGCACGACGCGAGCGCGTCCGCCGCGGTGCGGCCCTCGGCGAGCCGGCCGCCCACCTCCGAGACGAGGTGCTGCACGTGCGAGAACCTCTCGACGTGCGCGTAGCGCGCCACCGCCACGCTTCCGATCTCGCAGATTCTCCCGAGGTCGTTGCGCGCGAGGTCGACCAGCATGACGTGCTCAGCGCGCTCCTTCGGGTCCGCGGCGAGCTGGGCGGCGAGGCGCTCGTCCTCCGCGGCGTCCGCTCCGCGGCGCACCGTGCCCGCGATCGGCCGCGTCTCCACGTCGCGGCCGCGGCACCGCACGAGCATCTCGGGCGACGAGCCGAGGACGCTCGCCTCGCGGGTCTCCAGATAGAACAGGTAGGGCGACGGGTTCAGCGCGCGGAGCGCGCGGTACACGTCGAAGGGGTCCACGGAGAGACGCGCCGTCCAGCGCTGCGAGAGCACGACCTGGTAGATCTCGCCCTCGCCGATCGCTTCGCGCGCCGCGGCGACGTTCTCGAGGAAGCGCGCCTTCGGGGTCTCGGGATCGAAGCGGGACGCCTCGGACGGGATCGGCTCCGCCGGAGCGGCGGGGACCTCGGTGAAGAGCATCGCCTCCAGCGCGTCGAGCCGCGCGATCGCCTCGTCCGCGGCCGCCGCGGGAGTGCGGCCCTCGGTCGCGTCGAGGACGGTCAGGAGCAGCAGGCGATGCCGCGGGTGGTCGAACGCGGCGACCGCGTCGAACGTCAGGAACAGCGCATCCGGCATGCGCGTCGTCGCCGGATGGGCGTCCGGGATCCGCTCGAAGAGCCGCACGGCGTCGTACGCGAGGTAGCCGACCGCGCCCGAGACGAGCGGCGGGAGCTCGGGGTCCGGCACGAATCCCGGGCGCCGCACGAGCCGATCGAGCGCCTCGAGGGGCGGACCGGGGATCTCGCGCGCGACGCCGTTCGTCTCGAGAGACGCGCGTCCGTCGCGAACCGTGAACCGCGCGGCCGGCGCCGCGCCGAGGAACGTGTAGCGCGCGATGCTCTCTCCGCCCTCGACGCTCTCGAGGAGGAACGCCTCGCGCCCGCCCGCGCGCAGCCGGCGGAACAGCATCACGGGCGTCAGGCAGTCGGACGGCACGCTGCGCGCGACGGGCACGCGGCGGCCGGGCAGCGCCCGTTCGGCGAACCGGCGCCGCTCGCTGATCATCTGCGGTCCCCGCCGCGCCCCTCGGCGGGGGCTTCCGACGAGTCTCGAAGAATCGCACGGACCTCGTCCGGCGATGCGTCCCTCACGCCGAACAGCTGCGCCTGGCGCACGGCCTGCGCGCCGAGCATCGAGAGGCCGTCGATGGTCGCGCATCCCGCCGCCTTCGCGGCGCGGATCGTGGCCGTGTCGCGTCCGTCGCGCCGGTAGACGCAGTCGAACACGAGCGGACGTCCCGCGAGCGCAGCCGCGG
>DATBBK010000007.1:0-10915 GCA_036271035.1 Thermoanaerobaculia bacterium
CGCGCAGACCGCGCGCGCGCCCTTCTCCGCGGCCAGGCGCACCGTCGGCAGCGTCTCCGCGATGCGCGTGTCGTCCGAGACGCGGCCGCCGTCGAGCGGGACGTTGAAATCCACGCGCAGGAACAGCCGGCGCCCCTGCAGGGGCATGTCGCGGATCGTTTTCATCGGGCCGGTAGAATAGCGCAGTGATTCGGCGCATCTCGGCGTTCGTGCTCGCTCTGGCGACGCTGTATTCGCCCGCGCTCTCCGCGCAGACGGCGCAGCAGTCGCAACCGACGGCGGCGACGACGGCGACGCAGGCCGCGCCGACGCCGCACGCCGCGACGGCGCCGCTCGTCGCCCGAGTCGCGCGCGGATCCGGCGGCGCGGTCGCGGCCGCCGAGGAGAACGCGGCCCGCGTCGGTCTCGAGATCCTCCGCCGCGGAGGCAACGCCGCGGACGCGGCGGTCGCCGTCTCGTTCGCCCTCGCCGTGACGTGGCCCGAGGCGGGCAACATCGGCGGCGGCGGATTCTGGAACTCGCGCGATGCGCAGGGGCGCGTGCTGATCGTCGACTATCGCGAGTCGGCGCCGCGGCTCGCCGCGCGCGACCTCTACACGAGGCCGGGACGCAACGGCGTCGTGCCGTCGTCCACCGAGGGACCGCTCGCGTCGGGCGTGCCGGGCACCGTCGCGGGGCTCGCGCTCGCGCATCGCCGCGCGGGCAAGCTGCCCTGGAAGACCGTCGTCGAGCCCGCCGTGAGGCTCGCGCGCGACGGCTTCGTCATGACCGCCGCGGTCTCCGAGTCGATCGCCGACGAGAGAGAGCGCCTCGCGAAGGATCCGGAGGCGGCGAGGGTCTTCCTCCCGGGCGGCGCCGCGCCGGTGCCCGGACAGCTCTTCAAGCAGCCGGACCTCGCCCGAACGCTCGAGGCGATCCGCGATCGCGGCGAGGACGGGTTCTATCGCGGCGAGATCGCGCGCCGGTTCGAGGAGTCGCAGCGGCGCGCCGGCGGCCTCATCTCGCGCGGCGACCTCGCGCGGTACGAGGCGAAGGTCCGCAAGCCCCTGCGCTTCCGCTTCGCGGGCGCCGAGATCGTCACGACGCCCGCGCCCTCGTCGGGCCCGGTGCTCGCCGAGATGGCTCTCGCCGTCGAGCGCGTCGCCGATCGCGTGAAGGAGCCGTCGCCCGTCGCCGTGCACTGGGTCGCGGAGATCGAGAAGCGTGCGTTCCGCGACCGCAACCAGTACCTCGGCGACCCGGCGTTCCCCGGGGTGCGCGAGCAGCTCTTCACGGATCCGGCGCGCATCGGGCGGCTCATCGCGTCCATCGACCCGAAGAAGTCGACGTCGACGGCGGAGCTCGCCCGCGTCTTCCCGGAGCGGCCGACGACGACCCACTTCTCGGTGATGGACGCGGACGGCATGGCGGTCTCGATCACCACCACGCTCAACGACTCCTTCGGAAGCGCGCGCGTCGAGAAGGGCCTCGGCTTCCTGCTCAACAACGAGATGGACGACTTCGCGGCGCGGCCCGGCGAGAAGAACATGTACGGGCTCGTCCAAGGAGAGGTGAACGCGGTCGCGCCGGGCAAGCGCATGCTGTCGTCGATGTGCCCGTCCATCGCCGTCGTCGGCGGAAAGAACGTGCTCGTGTGGGGCACGCCGGGCGGCTCCACGATCCCGACGACGAACCTGCAGGTCCTCGTCGGGCGGCTGCTGCGGAACGAGACGCTCGGCGACGCGGTCGCCGGCGCGCGCTTCCACCAGCAGGACCTCCCCGACGCGATCGACGTCGAGACGGGGCGCTTCGAGCCGGAGTGGCTCGACGCGCTCCGCGCGATGGGACACGAGATCAAGAACCGCAAGCGGCTCGGCTGCGTCCACGCGATCGGGGTCGACAAGGACGGCACCGTCGTCGCCGCGGCCGACCCGCGCGGCTCGGGCACGGCGGTGGTCGCGCGCGAGGCTCCCTGATCTCCGCTCCTCCCCTGGCATGAGCCCGTCACCCGCCACCCTTTTCCGGCCGCTCTACCGCGAGGGCGGAGAGCTCTTGATGCTCGACCAGCGGCGGCTGCCCGGCGAGGAGATCTGGCTCCGCCTCACGCGCGCTCCCGAGATCGCGGTCGCGATCCGCGACATGGCCGTCCGCGGCGCGCCGGCGATCGGCGTCGCGGCCGCGTATGGCGCCGCGTTCTCTCTGCGGAGCGGCACCTCGACGCCGCCCGAGGAACGGTTCGCGACGGCGCGCCGCCTGCTCGCGGGGACGCGTCCGACGGCGGTGAACCTCTTCGCGGCGCTCGATCGAGTCGGCGCGCGCTTCGAGCGCGAGGCGCGCGCGGGCGCTCCCGGTGACGCCGCGCTCGAGGCCGCGCTCATCGCCGAGGCCGACGCGATCGCCGCGGAGGATATCGAGGCGTGCCGCGCGATCGGGCGTCACGGCGCGGCGCTGCTCACCGGGGAGCGCGCGGTGCTCACGCACTGCAACGCCGGCGCGCTCGCGACCGCGGGATACGGGACGGCGCTCGGCGTCATCCGCGGCGCGATCGAGGCCGGCAAGCCCATCCGCGTGCTCGCCGACGAGACGCGCCCGTTCCTCCAGGGCGCGCGGCTGACCGCGTGGGAGCTCTCGCGCGACGGGATTCCCGTCGAGATCATCACCGACGGCATGGCCGGCCACTTCCTCTCGCGCGGCGCGATCGAGGCCGTGGTCGTGGGCGCCGACCGCATCGCGGCCAACGGCGACGTCGCGAACAAGATCGGCACGTACGGCCTCGCCGTGCTCTCGAAGGAGAACGGCGTCCCGTTTTACGTCGCCGCGCCGACGACGACCGTGGACCTCGCGTGCCCGGACGGCGCCGCGATCCCGATCGAGGAGCGCGCGCCCGGAGAGGTGTTGCGCTTCGCCGGAGTGCCGATCGCACCCGAGGGCGTCACGGCGCGCCACGTCGCTTTCGACGTGACGCCGGCGCGCTACGTCACCGCGATCGTGACCGAGACCGGCGTCTGTCGGCCGCCGTACGGCGAGAGCCTCCGCGCCGCGGTGAACACGGCGGCTCGCCGCTGACGCTTCGCGCGACAACATATTAGCGATGGCTAATATGTTCTCTCGCCCGCCGATCTCGACGACATGGCTATAATGGCGTCATGAAGAACGCCAGAATCTCGGAGCTGCGGGACGGCCTGTCCGAGTACCTCGCGCGCGTCCGCAAGGGCGAGACGGTCATCGTCTACGACCGCGACACGCCGATCGCGCGGATCGTGCCGATCGCCTCCGCCCCGGCGGAGCCGGGCGTCCCCGATTGGGTCGTCGAGGCCGAGAAGCGCGGAGTCATCGCGCCGCCGCGCGAGCCCGACGCGGCGCCACTCCGGGTGAACCCCGTCAAGGCCGACCCGCGATTCAGCCTCCTCGAGGCTCTCCTCGAAGACCGGAGATCCGGCCGGTGAAGTACTGGGATTCGTCCGCGCTCCTGCCGCTCCTCCTCGACGAGAAGCAGACGCCCGCGGTCAAGCGCCTCTACGAGGACGACCCGGCGCAGACCGTGTGGTGTCTGACCGACGTGGAGATCGGCGCCGCCGTATCGCGGCGGGTCCGCGAGGGCCTGACGGATGACCGCGCCGATCGCGTCCAGGGCGACTGGGGAATCCTCGCGCGCCGGTGGCGTCCGATCACTTCGCTCGACAGCGTCGGCTCGCGCGCGTTGAGACTCGTGCGCACGCACCCGCTGCCGGCCGCCGACGCGCTACAGCTCGCCGCGGCTCTCGTCGCCTGCGGCGAGCGCCCTGAGGCCCTCCCCTTCGTCTGCCTCGACGACCGCCTGCGCGACGCGGCGCGACGCGAGGGGTTCCCGGTCCTGCCGTGATCGTCCTCGGCATCGAGACCTCCTGCGACGAGACGTCGGTCGCCGTCCTCGACGGCGAGGGACGCGTCCGCGCGAACGTCGTCTCGTCGCAGATGCGCGCGCACGCGCCGTACGGCGGCGTCGTGCCGGAGCTGGCCGCGCGCGCGCACCTCGAGAATCTGCCCGCGGCCTTCGAGGAGGCGCTCGCGGCGGCCGGCGTGCGGCTCGAGGACGTGGGTCTCGTCGCCGCGACCGCCGGACCCGGGCTCATCGGCGCGCTCCTCGTCGGCCTGTCCGCGGGCAAGGCGCTCGCGTTCGCGCGCGGGCTGCCGCTCGTCGGCGTGAACCACCTCGAGGGACACCTCTACTCCGCGTACCTGCGTCCGAGGGGCGAGGCGCCGCTCGCGGTTCCCGCGCTCTTCCACGGGCTCGTCGTGTCGGGCGGCCACGCGGAGCTCGTCCGCGTGGAGGACGGCCGCATCGCGCCGCTCGCGCGCACGCGCGACGACGCGCCCGGCGAGGCGTTCGACAAGGTGGCGCGCCGCGCGGGGCTCGGCTATCCCGGCGGCCCCGTCGTCGACCGGGTCGCGGCCGGAGTCGCGGGCGAGCGCAAGCGGACCTTCCCGATCGGACGCGCCGGCGACGGCTCGCGCGACTTCTCCTTCTCGGGGCTGAAGACCGCGATGCTCCGCGAGCTGTCGCGTCTCGGCGTCGACGGCTCGCCGCTCGATCCCGAGCGCCTGACTCCGGAGCTCGCGCAGCTGCTCGCCTCGTTCCAGCGCGCGATCGTCGACGCGCTCGTCGACCGCGTCGAGTCCGTCCACGCCGAGGAGGGCATCCGCGAGCTCGCGCTCTCGGGCGGCGTGGCGGCGAACTCGGAGCTGCGCGCGACGCTGGCGGCGTGGGGCGAGCGGAACGGCGTCCCCGTCCGCCTGCCCGAGCGGGCATTCACGACCGACAACGCCGCGATGATCGCGTGGGCGGGACTGATTCGATACCGCCGGGAGGGGCCGCAGTCGGTCGAGGCGGTCCAGGCCCGGTCGCGGTGGCAGCTGGGACAGTGAGGTCTTAGGTCGTAGGTCATAGGTCGTAGCAGGTCGGCTCTCCTACGACCTACCACCTATGACCTACGACCTATAATCCGCCGTTCCGCACCCATGACCGACCCCAAGTACATCCGCAACTTCTCGATCGTGGCGCACATCGACCACGGCAAGACGACCCTGTCGGATCGCATCCTCCAGCGTTGCAATGCCGTGACCGCGCGGGAGATGCACGAGCAGATGCTCGACGACATGGACCTCGAGAAGGAGCGCGGCATTACGATCAAGGCACGGGCGGTAACCCTCCGCTACAAGGCGAAGGACGGCCACGAGTACGTCCTCAACCTCATCGACACGCCGGGGCACGTCGACTTCTCCTACGAGGTCTCGCGCTCGCTGGCCGCGTGCGAGGGCGCCGTGCTCGTCGTCGACGCGACGCAGGGCGTCGAGGCGCAGACGCTCGCCAACGCGTACCTCGCGACGCACCACGACCTCGTCATCGTGCCGGTCATCAACAAGATCGACCTGCAGTCCGCGGAGCCCGACAAGGCGCGCGAGCAGATCGAGCAGGTCGTCGGGATCCCCGCGCACGACGCGGTGCTGACGTCGGCGAAGCTCGGCACGGGAATCGAGGAGCTCCTCGAGCGGATCGTGCGCGATGTGCCGCCGCCGAAGGGCGATCCCGACGCGCCGCTGAAGGCGCTCCTCTTCGACTCCTGGTACGACTCCTACCGCGGCGTCACGTCGCTCGTGCGCATCGTGGACGGACGCCTCGAGCCGCACACGCGGATCCGCGCGATGGGCACGGGCCTCGAGACGGACGTCGAGGCGCTCGGCGTGTTTCGCCCGCAGCTCGAGGACGTGCCCTCCCTCGGCGTCGGCGAGGTCGGCTCCCTCTGGGGCAACATCAAGGACCTCCACTCGACGCGCATCGGCGACACGATCACCGAGGTGCGGCGCCCGACCGCCGAGCCGCTGCCCGGCTTTGCGGAGGCGAAGCCGATGGTGTTCGCGGGCCTCTTCCCGACCGACGCCGACCAGTACGCGAGCCTCCGAGACGCGATGGAGAAGCTCCGTCTCAACGACGCGTCCTTCTCCTTCGAGCCAGAGAACTCGACGGCTCTCGGCTTCGGCTTCCGCTGCGGCTTCCTCGGTCTGCTCCACATGGAGATCATCCAGGAGCGCCTCGAGCGCGAGTTCGACCTCGACCTCATCACGACGGCACCCGGCGTGAACTACCGCGTGACGACGACGAAGGGCGAGGTGCTCGAGATCGTCAACCCGAACCATCTGCCGGCACCGAACTACATCGTGAGGATCGAGGAGCCGTACATCACCGCGACGATCATCACGCGCGACGAGTTCCTGGGCGGCCTGCTGAAACTCTGCGAGGATCGCCGCGGCACGCAGAAGTCGCTCGAGTACCTCGCCGCGAACCGCGTCGTCATGACGTACGACTTCCCGCTGAACGAGGTCGTCCTCGACTTCTACGACAAGCTCAAGTCGATCTCGAAGGGCTACGCCTCGTTCGACTACGAGTTCACGGGATACCGGGAGGGAGACCTCGTCAAGCTCGACCTCCTCGTCAACGGCGATCCGGTGGACGCCCTGTCGTTGATCGTCCACCGCGAGGAGTCAGCCGTCAAGGGCCGGCTCTTGACCGCGAAGATGAAAGAAATCATCCCCCGCCAGATGTTCGAGGTGGTGATCCAGGCCGCGCTCGGGTCGAAGATCATCGCGCGGGAGCAGGTCTCCGCGATCCGCAAGAACGTGCTCGCGAAGTGCTACGGTGGTGACATCACGCGCAAGCGCAAGCTTCTGGAGAAGCAGAAAGAGGGCAAGAAGCGCATGAAGCGGGTGGGCCGGGTGGACATCCCGCAGGAGGCGTTTCTCGCCGTGCTGAAGGTCGAATGAAGAAAGCCGCCGGCGAAGACGACGACCGGATCGAGAAGGACGACGACGCCGCGGGCGAGCGGGAGCGCCACTCGACCGCCCGCGAATGGTACGAGTCGCTGCTCGTCGCGGGTGTGTTCGTGCTCTTCGTTCGAACGTTCGTCGTCCAGACGTACCAGGTGCCGACCGGATCGATGGAGCGCACGATCCTCGTCGGCGACCATCTCCTCGTCAACAAGTTCGCGTTCGCGCCGCGGATACCGGGCCTCGCGAAGCTCCTCCCCTACCGCGACGTCAAGCCCGGCGACATCATCGTATTCAAGAAGCCCGGCGACGACGTCAACCACGGCAACGTGCTCGTGAAGCGCGCCGTCGCGAAGGGCGGCGACGTCGTCCAGGTCCGCGACAAGCGCCTCTTCGTCAACGGCCAGCCGTACGACGTGCCGTCGATCCAGCACATCGACCCGGAGGTCTATCCGGACAACCCGAACGTTCCGGACATGGCGCGACGCCGCGATCAGTTCGGGCCCTTCACCGTCCCACCCGACTCGTTCTTCGGCATGGGCGACAACCGCGACAACTCGCTCGACAGCCGTTACTGGGGCGCGGTGCCGCGCGGGAACATCTTCGGCCGGCCGTCGATCCTGTACTGGTCCTACGAGGCCGAGCCGAACTCGCACATCTGGCACGGGCCCGTGGCGAAGATCCGGCAGCTCTTGGACGTCGCGATCCACTTCTTCTCGCGTACGCGATGGGACCGGATGTTCACGGTCGTGCGCTAACGCACGCACTCGACGGTCGGCGGATGCACGCGCAGAGTCGTGCGTCGACGCAGGAACGTATCGCCGGCGCCGACTCCGCGCGCCGCTCCCTCCGCGGATTCTTCGAGCCCATCCTCGCGGCCGTCGTCTTCGCGCTCTTCGCGCGCACCTTCCTCTTCCAGGCGTTCGAGGTGCCGAGCCCCTCGATGGAGAAGAGCGTGCTGACCGGCGACCGCATCCTCGTGAACAAGTTCGTCTACGCGCCGTCGGCGACGCCGCTCTCCGCGCTCCTGCCGCGCCGCGCGCTGCGCCGCGGCGACATCGTCGTGTTCCGATACCCGCCCGACCCGCGGCGCAGCTTCATCAAGCGCGTCATCGGGCTGCCGCGCGAGACCGTCGCCATCGCCGACAAGCGCGTGACGGTCGACGGCCGTGAGCTGATCGAGCCGTACGCGTTCCACGCCGACGACCACGTCTGGCCGGACGACCCGTCCATCTCGGAGGACCGGCGGCGCCGCGACCAGATGGCGCCGACTCGAGTCCCCGACGGCTCCTACTTCGTGCTCGGCGACAACCGGGACGACTCGGGCGACAGCCGCTCCTGGGGAAGCGTGCCCGCCGGTCACGTCCTCGGGCGCGCGCTCCTCGTGTACTGGTCGGTGCCGCCCCCTCCGTCCGGCGGGTCTCGAGGGCCCGCATTTCTCGACGCGCTCGAGCGGGCGCGATGGGATCGCCTGTTCGCAGTCGTGCGGTAGGACGCGCGCAGCTCGTCAAGCGGTCGGGCGCGCGCAACTCGTCGTGCGCCAGGGCGCGCGCAACTCGTCGTGCGGTGAGCGAGCGCACACGAGCCCGTCGGCCGAGGAGCCCTCGGGGCGCCGCGGGGCGGAACTCCCGTGTTTGCTAGAATTGCGCGAACGCTCCGGAGGAGAAGAATGAGACGCTCTCGGTCGACCCGCGGGGCCGCGAACTTCGGCTGCATCGTATGGCTCGTTATCGTGTGCGTGGTCGGATACGTCCTCTGGAAGGTCGTGCCGGTCAAGATCGCGAGCTCCGAGTTCTACGACGCCATGCAGGAGCAGGCCGCGTTCGGGTCGATCAAGGATCCGAAGCTGATCGAGTTCGAGATCCTGAAGAAGGCCGACGAGCTGAAGATCCCGGTCAAGAAGGACAACCTGAAGATCGTGCGAACGCACGAAATGATCACCGTCGAGGCGCACTACACGATCACGATCGAATTCTTCGGCGGGGCGTACAAGTACGTCTGGCAGTTCGACCCGGTGGTGCAGAGACCGCTGTTCGCGGTGTAGCGGCGGCCTGCGGTTCGCGATCTGCGGTGCCCGCCCGGCGTCGCCTTCGGCGCGCCGGGAGCCACCACGAGCTCACCCGGCGTATGGCTGAGCCGTTCCGTCCCATCTCGACCTGCGGAATAATCCGCGGCCGCCCGGAATTGGAGCCCTTCCGAAGGAGAGTGTTGCCATGAGATCTCTGCGCATCGCCGCTTCGGTCGCCCTGGTGACGGCCGTCGCCGGACTCGGGGTCGCCCTCGCCGAGAGCCCCGCGATCGGCGCCGCCGCGCCCGACTTCCAGCTCACGTCGGTGGACGGCCAGTCGTTCGCGCTCGCGGACGCGGTCAAGTCGCACAAGGCGACGGTCGTCATGTTCATCGCCACGAAGTGCCCGTACTCGAACGCGTACAACGACCGGATGAAGAAGATGGCCGACGAGTACGCCGCGAAGGGCGTCCAGTTCGTCGGCGTCAACAGCAACTCCACAGAGCCGGCGGACGAGGTGAAGGCGCACGGCAAGGAGCACGGCTTCGCGTTCCCCCTCGTGAAGGATCCGGGCAACAAGGTCGCCGACATGTACGACGCGAAGCACACCCCCGAGGTGTACGTCGTCGACGCGCAGGGCAAGCTCCGCTACCACGGGCGCATCGATGAGAACTACGAGGACGCGTCGAAGGTCAGCTCCCCCGACCTCCGCAACGCGATCGACGCGGTGCTGGCGGGTCAGCCCGTCGCGAAGGCCGAGACGAAGGCGTTCGGCTGCTCGATCAAGCGTGCGTAGGGATTGCGCGGCATCTTCCACGGTCGTAGGGGCGGGGCTTGCCCCCGCCCCCTCACGACGTGACATCGGCGGCGTCCGTCGCGCAGAAGCGGGCGGCTGCAAGGGCCGCCCCTACGTCCCTTTGGCCCTGGTCGCGATCCTCGTAGGATTCGGTTTCGCCCCGCCGCTCCCCGCCGCCGATGCGTCGCGCCTCACGGGCGAGCTCGACGCGCCGGCTCTCGCGGCCGCGGTCGCGAAGGAGAAGGGCCGCGTCGTGCTCGTGAACTTCTGGGCGACGTGGTGCGTGCCGTGCCGGGAGGAGTTTCCCGATCTCGTCCGCCTCGAGCAGAAGTACCGCGGCCGCGGCGTGAGCGTCATCGGCGTCTCCATCGACAGCGCGAAGGATCTGCCGGCGGTCGAGAAGTTCCTGGCGTCCGCGAAGCCCGAGTTTCCGAACTATCGCAAGAAGAGCGGCGGCGACGACCAGGACTTCATCGACTCCGTGGACGCCAAGTGGGGCGGCGAGCTGCCGTTCTCGGTCGTCTACGGACCCGACGGCAGGAAGGCGAAGGTCCTCTCCGGCAAGCAGTCCTACGCGACGTTCGAGAAGGCGGTCACGGCGCTCTCGAAATAGCCTGCTACGTCATCCTGAGCGAAGCGAAGGATCCCCGCACTCTCGGTGCGGCTGGTCGAGTCGGGGATCCTTCGGCCCTCCGGGCCTCAGGATGACGTCGAGAGGATCTAGGCCCGTATCGCCCTCGGCCCCTTCTTTCGCCCCATCACGCCGTCCAGCCCCCACGTTCGGCCCGGGTCCACCGTAAACAAGAGCACGAACAGCAGGAACGCGAGCTTGGGCGTCAGGGCGGCGGTGACCCAGTCGGTCCACGCCTTCGGGTCGTGCGGGCGGATACCGCCCATCATGATCGCCAACATCAGCGCGGCGCCGCCGGCGCACGCGACACGCGTCCAGAGGCCGAGGAGCAGCCCGATGCCGACCGAGAGCTCGCCGAGCGCGATGAGCCAGCCGGCCGCGGCAGCGTGGGGAACGATGAAACGCTCCAGGAAGGTGCGCCAGAACGGCACGGACCCGCGGGCGATGTCCGCGAGATCGGCCGCGAATCCGCCGCGCACGAACGGGCCGGCGATCTTCGACCAGCCCTCGGCGAAAAACAGCGCGCCGGTCAGGATGCGGACGACGGCGCGGGCGAACACGGACGCGGAGTCTAACGGATTGCGCGTTCGTTACCCGGTGAGCGAGACCCGTGATCCGGCCGGAGGACACCAATTATCGGGAATAGGACGGCGGCCGCGTCCCACCCCCGACATTTCGCGATCGCTCGCTGGACCGGTAT
>DATBBK010000008.1:0-2158 GCA_036271035.1 Thermoanaerobaculia bacterium
GGCGAGGAGCGCCTGCGCGAATTCCTGACCGACCTGTATACCGGCGTCATGTTCTACGAGGGACGCCCGTCGGCGACGCAGGTCCAGCGCGCGGACTCGCTCAAGCGTGAGCTCGCGGACGTGGTCGCGGAACTGGACGGCTGGACGGCGAAGGAGCTGCCCGGCATCAACCAGGCGCTCGCGTCGAAGAACCAACCGAAGATCGACCTCCTCCAGCGCAGCGCGTGGGAGAAGCAGGGCGAGGAGGGCGGGGGCGGTCCGAGCGGCGGCGCGACGACGAAGACAGCGGAGCGGCTCGCGCGGGACTGAGCTTCGGACGACGAGGTCCGCACCGGTTTCGCGGCGCGACATATTAGTAATCGCTAATATGTCGCGCGGCGGCACTACCGGATCCGGACCACCGTCCCCTTCGGCCCCGCGCCCCAGCCCGCGCGCGGGCTGGCGAAGGCCGCCGCATTGAGCGGAGTCGGGTCCACCTTCGTCCACCTGCGGCCGTGGTTCGTGCTGCGAGCCGTGCCCATCGGGCCGACCGCGACGAGCTCGCCGTTCGTCGTCGGGATCGCGCGGACCGCCGAGTAGAAGCCCGAATCGCCGATCGGCGCCGGGATCCACGTCTTTCCGCCGTCCTCCGTGCGCGCGCCGTTCAGCGCCGCGAGCGCCGGCTGCTTGTAGTCGCCGCCCACGACGAAACCGGACAGCGGATCCACGAACGCAACCGAGAAGAGTCCCGACGACGCGTTCCCCGCCTTGACGGGTGAGTCGGCGACCGTCCACGTCTTGCCGCGATCCGTCGTGTGGAACACGCGCCCGACACGCGCGCCGCCGGTGACGAACCAGGCGTCGCCGCGGCCCTTCAGCGCGGTCAGGCACGTCCCGCTCGCGGCGAACGCGCCCTCGCCCTCGAGGGCCGGAGGCATCTCGACACCCGCGACGTCGCCCCAGGTCGCGCCGCCGTCCTCCGTCTTCCTCACGACGAACTTTCCGTCGACCGGATCTCCCACCACGAGCCCGATCTTCTCGTCGAGGAACGCGATCGCGTCGTAGAAGCCCTTCGCGTCCGGGTTCGTGTGCGCGAGCGTCCAGTGGTCTCCGCCGTCGGCGCTGACGTAGATGCGGGACTTGTCGCCAGGCCCGGCGGACATCAGCACGACGCCGCCCGCGGACGGCGTCTCGACGTCGCGGAAGTCGAGGTCGTCGCCGCCCGGCACCGTCACCGCGTCCCACTTCTCGCCGTCGCGCATGCGCAACACGGTCCCCTTCGCGCCGCTCGCCCACGCGTGGGCCTCGTCGCGGGCCGCGATGCCGCGCAGCTCGACGTCGGGCCCCGTGTGCTGCACGCGCCACGGCGACGCGAGCAAGACGCCGACGATCGACGCGCCCGCCGCGGCCGCGATGAGACGCCGGCGGCCCCTCACAACGCCACGGCGCGCGGCGACGACAGCACGAAGGCGATCTCGCCGCGGCGGATCCCATGCGAGAGACCGTCGGGCGCATGGTCCCGCGCGCTCAGATCCACCCGCTCGACCTGCTCGAAGTACCGCTCGAAGAGGTCCATCACGTCGTTGCCGTAGTCCCGCCAGTGGCCGCCGAGCGAATCGTCCGCGAACCGGACCGTCTCGCGCCGCGTGAAGATGCCGGGGATCGTGACGACCGCGAGGCCGTCGCCGCCGAGGATCCACGCCATCCCCGCCACCGCCGCCGCGTCGTCCGGGATGTGCTCGAGCACGTGATTGCACAGGATCACGTCGTAGGAGCCCGGTCGGATCCGCGGGTTCGTGAGGTCCTCGCGCGGATAGGTGACGTCGGCGTCCGCGAAGTCGCTCGTGTCGTAGGTCGCAGCGACCGGCTCGACGACGCGGCGCAGCACGATCTCCGGCGACACGTGCAGGACGCGAGCCGGGGGGCGCTCCGCGAGGAGCTCCGGGATCAGGATCGCGAGCCCGCGGTGGCGGCTTCGCGAGTCGCAGTGCGGGCACGCCGAGTTCCACGCGGTGCGCAGCCGGTTGCGCACGTGCAGGAACTGCCTGCCTGCCCAGCCGCAGCACGAGCAGCGGACGCGCGCGGGCAGAATCTTACCGAGGTGCGACATCCCCCAGTGGGCGGATTCGACCGCGCCTAGCAGGCCGGCGTTGAGCACGTGGCCGCCGAGCGCCTCGCG
>DATBBK010000009.1:0-1784 GCA_036271035.1 Thermoanaerobaculia bacterium
GACCACGCGGCGGAACGCGAGATCGTCCTCGGGGCGGGACGCCAGGCGCAGGTACGCGAGCACGTCCTTGACCTCCGCGCGCTCGTAGAACTTCATGCCGCCGACGACGATGTACGGGATGCGCCGCCGCACGAGCTCCTCTTCGAACGGCCGCGACTGCGCGTTCACGCGGTAGAGGATCGCCGTCTCCCCCGGCGCCCGGCCGGACGACGCGATCTCGCGGGCGACCGCCTCCACCTCGGCGCGGTCCTCGTCGAAGCGCCAGATCCGCACCGGCGCGCCCGCGCCTCGCGCCGCCTTCAGCTTCTTCTCGCGGCGGCGGCGGTTGTGCGAGACGAGTCCCCCGGCGGCGATGAGGATCTTGTCGGTCGAGCGGTAGTTGCGCTCGAGCGCGATGACGCGCGCGCCCGGAAAGTCCTGCTCGAAGTGCAGGATGTGCTCGACCTCGGCGCCGCGCCAGCGGTAGATCGCCTGGTCCTCGTCGCCGACCGCGGCGAGCGAGTCGGCGCCCTCGCCGAGCCGCTTGACCAGCGCATCCTGCGCGGAGTTGGTGTCCTGGTACTCGTCGATCAGCAGGTGGCGAATGCGCCCGCGCTCGGCCGCCAGCACGCCCGGCTGGTCCGTCAGGAGGCGCACGGCGCGGACGATCAAATCGTCGAAGTCGAGCGCGCCGCACGCGGCCAGCCGCTTCTCGTAGCTCGCGTAGACCTTCGCGATCCGCTCGCCGGCGAAGTCGGTCTCCATCTGCGCGAAGCGAGCCGGCGAGATCATCGCGTTCTTGGCCGAGGAGATCCGCCCTCGCACCGAGTGCGGCGGCAGCATCTGGTCGGAGATTCCGTGCTCCTCCATCGCCTCCTTGACGAGCGCGAGCGAGTCCGCCGAGTCCGCGATCCCGAACCGCGGCGGCAGCGCGGCCGCCTCGGAGCGGCGGCGCAGCAGGCGCAAGCCGAAGGAGTGGAACGTTCCGACGAACGACGTCAGCGGCGCGCCGGGCAGCAGCGCCTGGGCCCGCTCCCGCATCTCCCCCGCGGCCTTGTTCGTGAACGTGACGGCGAGGATCGAGCGCGGGTCGACGCCGCGAGAGACGAGATGCGCGAGACGGTGGGTGATGACGCGCGTCTTGCCGGAGCCGGCGCCGGCGAGGACGAGCAGAGGGCCCTTGTCGTGGAGGACGGCCTCGCGCTGCTCGGGATTCAGGGAGTCGAGAAGATCGGCCACCGGCGGATCATAGACAAAGTCTCGAGTTCCAAGTTTCAAGTTCCAAGTTTCTCAACTTGCAACTTGTAACTTGTAACTGTCTGGCTATTCGACGGTGACGCTCTTCGCGAGATTCCTCGGCTGATCGACATCGCATCCGCGCCGCACCGCGACGTGGTACGCGAAGAGTTGTAGCGGGACCACCGTGACGATCGGCTGCAGCTCCGGCGAGGTCTCCGGCACGATGAGGACGTGATCCGCGATCGCGGCGACCTCCTCGTCCGGACGCGTGCCGAAGACGATTCCGATGCCATCGCGCGACTTGACCTCGCGCAGGTTCGAGAGCGTCTTCTCGCGCCACGCATCGTGCGGAGCGAGCACGATGACCGGGAGGTTCTCGTCGACGAGCGCGATCGGGCCGTGCTTCATCTCGCCGGCGGGATACCCCTCGGCGTGGATGTACGAGATCTCCTTGAGTTTGAGGGCGCCCTCCAGCGCGACCGGGTAGTGCAGGCCGCGCCCCAGGAACAGAAAGTCGCGGGCGTGCTGGTAGCGGCGCGCGAGCTCCTCGATCTGCGGCTCGATCG
>DATBBK010000010.1:0-34531 GCA_036271035.1 Thermoanaerobaculia bacterium
GAGGCCCTCAACGCGGCAGGGATCACGGGCGGCTGCGGCAACGGGAACTACTGCCCGGACGGTCCCGTCACGCGCGGCCAGATGGCGGTGTTCCTGTCCAAGGCGTTGGGACTGCATTGGCCGGGCTGAGCGGATCGGGCGGCGGCGAGCCGCGCGTCGCTCTCGTCACGGGCGGAAGCCGCGGCATCGGCCGCGAGGTCGCCCGGCAGCTGGCGGGGCAAGGCTTCCGCGTCGTCGTGACGAGCCGCAAGAGACGGCCCGCGGAAGCGGCGGCGCGCGAGATCGGCGACGGCGTGACCGGGCACCAGCTCGAAGCCTCGGATCCCGAGTCGATCCGCGCGCTCGCCACGTTCGTGAAGCGCGAGATCGGCCGCGTCGACGTGCTCGTCAACAACGCGGCCGTCCTTCTGGCCGACGGCGAGAGCATCCTGAAGATCGCCGAGGCGGCGTTCGTGGAGTCGTGGCGCGCGAACGCGCTCGGTCCGCTCCTGCTGACGCGCGAGCTGGCGCCGCTTCTCTCGAAGAGCGGCGCCGGCCGCGTCGTGAACGTCTCGTCGGGCGCAGGCCAGATCTCGTCGATGACGACCTACGCCCCCGCGTACTCGATCTCGAAGGCGGCGCTCAACGCGATCACGGTGATGCTCGCGGCCGCGCTCCCGAACGCGAAGGTGAACTGCGTCGACCCGGGCTGGGTCCGCACCGACATGGGCGGTCCCGGCGCGCCGCGGGGCGTGGAGCAGGGCGCCGACACGATCGTCTGGCTCGCCACGCTTCCGGCGAGCGGGCCGACGGGAGGGTTCTTCCGGGACCGCAAGCCGATCGCCTGGTGAGCGAGAGGTGTCGCGCGAGGTCGACCGCCGGTCCGCCTTCCGCATAGAATCCGGGCCATCAGCCGATGAGTTTCAAGGTCGGGGCGCGCCTCCGGCATCGTCGCGCGGGCTCTGCCGCGCCGAGGAGGCCGTGTTGATCGAGCTGTCGATTCTTGGCGGCGGTCCCGCCGGGCTCGGCGTCGCGTTCTACGCGCATCGCGCCGGCGTCCCGTTCGCGCTGTTCGAGGGATCGCTCGAGCTCGGCGGCATGTGCCGCACGCTCACGCTCGGCGCGCATCGGTACGACCGCGGCGCGCACCGCTTCCACGACCGCGACGCCGGGGTCACGCGCGACCTCCTCGAGCTGATGGGCGACGAGCTCGTGCGCGTAAACGCGCCGAGCGCGATCCGCGACGACGGCCGCTTCATCGACTTTCCGCCGACGCCGCTCAACGTCATGTTCGCGTACGGCGTCCGTGAGGCGAGCCGGATCTGCCTCGACCTCGTGCGCTCGGGACTGCGCCGAAACCGGCCGCTCGTCACGTTCGAGGACTTCGCGGTGCGCCGGTTCGGGCGCACGCTGGCGCGCCGGATCCTCCTCAACTACTCCGCCAAGCTCTGGGGCCTGCCGACGGACCAGCTCTCGCCCGACGTCGCGACGCGGCGGCTCCAGGGGATGACGCTGCGATCGCTCCTCTACGAGCTCGTGTTCCCGGGAGCGAAGACGGAGCACGTCGACGGCAGCTTCCTCTATCCGCGCGGCGGCTACGGCCGCATCTCCGAATCGCTCGCCGCGACGCTGCCGCCCGAATCGATCCGGACCGGCTGCGAGGTGGCGGGTCTCGATGTCGAGAACGGTCTCGTGACGCGCATCCGGCTCCGCGACGGGCGTTCGGCCCAGGTGCGCGGCCGCGTCGTCGCGACCCTCCCGCTGCCGCTCGTCGCAGCGATGCTGGGAGACGCGCTGCCGCAGCCGGCGCGCGACGCCGCCGCTCGCCTTCGCTTCCGGCACGTGCGGCTCCTCTTCCTGAGGCTGGGCCTGCCGCGGCTCTCCCGGTATGCGTCGATCTACGTCCCGAACCCGGACTACTGCGTCAGCCGGATCTACGAGCCGCGCAATCGCTCCGCGGCGATGGCGCCGGAGGGGGAGACCTCGCTCGTCGTCGAGGCGCCGTGCTTCGACGGCGACGCTGTGGCGCGCGTCGGCGCGCAGGCGTTCCGCGAGCGCGTCGTGCGCGAGCTCGCCTCCCTCGGGCTCCTGGATCCGGAGGACGTGATCGAGTCGCGCGAGCACTTCATTCCGAACGCCTACCCGGTCTACGCGCACGGCTACCAGGGCGACGTCGCGATCGTCCAGCTCGCTGTGGACCGCATCTCGAACCTCGACACGCTGGGGCGAGCCGGCCGCTTCGTCTACAGCCACCTCCACGACCAGCTCCGCTACGGCCGCGACTACGTCGGCGCTCTCGTGCGCGACTTCGACGCGCTCGGGCGCGGCGACCTTGCGGCTCATCGCGATGGCGGTCTGGCCGCCGCCGCGCCGCTCGAGGCGCACTCCGCTTGAAGGAGGTCCCGGGAATCGATTCGCGAGCGGCCGGCTGGGAGCGGGGCGTGGCCTCCGCCCACGGCGAACCGTCCGAGCGCGATCCGTTTCCGCGCGCGACCCTCGCGGATTACGTGCGGCGGACGCTGCGTCTCGGCGACGCCTCGGGCGACGCCGCCGCGGAGATCGCGTGGGCGCGATCGATCCTGACGCCGGCCGAGCTCGAGCTCTGGTCGCGCCAGTCCGCCTACGACCGCTCTCACGCGGTCCGCGTCGCGCACCGCGTCGCGCGTCGCCTCGCGGGGACGCCGTGGGCCGACGACGCGCGCTGGCCGGCCGCGGCGCTGCTCCACGATGTCGGCAAGCCCGCGAGTCTCTCGATCGCGGAGCGCATCGCCGCCAATCTCGCGCGGCGTGCGGTGGGACTCGATCGCGCGCGGTCGTGGTCGCGCCGCGGTGAGGGGCTTCGCCGGAGGCTCGGTGTCTACCTCACCCACGGCGAGGCCGGCGCGGCGGCGATCCGGGCGGCCGGCGGACGCGATGAGGCGGCGGCCTGGGCCGAGGTTCACCAGACGCACGGCGGCGGTCCCGTCGCCGGAATCCCCGGTCCGGTCGTGGCGGCGCTGCTCGCCTCGGACACCGGGTGACGCTCGCGGGCGTCCCGGAGGGAGCGAGCCCGCGCGCTCACGCCCTCATCCTCGCGGCCGCCCTCGCCGCCGCCGCCGCGATCCTCTCGATCCAGCTCCTCGTCCCGCCGGTGATCGGCCTCGCCGACAACGGCGATTACGAGCGGGTGATGGGGTACGCGGGTTTCCAGCACACGACCGCCGATCCCGCCGCGCGCTACTACGTGTTCTTGCGAACGCACTTTGCCGTCGTCGCGCCCGGATGGTTCCGCGGCGGCTACCTCTCCTCCGAGACGCTGCTGGCGTTCGCCGCGCGCCTCGTCCATCTCGCCGTCGCCCGCCGCGCGATCTTCGACCTCCGCACTCTCGGCGCGATCCACGCGGCGCTCTTCCTTCTCGCGCTCGCTGGGATCCTGCGCGCGTGCCGCGGCCTTTCCGCTCCGACGCAGGCGCTCGTCGCGGCGCTCCTGGTCTTCTTCTTCACCGACGTCGGCTACGTCGCGCCCTTCAACTCCTTCTACAGCCAGACGGCGTCGCTCCTCTTTCTGCTGCTGACGACGGCGGTCGCCGCGGAGGGGGTCCGGCGGGGCAGCCTCGACGGACTCCTCCTGCCGGCATACTTCGGCGGCGCGCTGCTCTTCGCCGGCTCGAAGCCGCAGGAGGCACCGTCGGCGTTCGTCCTCGCTGCATACGGGCTCCGGCTCGCCGGCGTCAGGTGGAAGGGCGCCTGGCGGCGCGGCGCCCTGTGGCTCGCGCTGGGACTCTGCGCGTTCGGGATCTGGTACGCGCGGCGCGCGCCGCGCACGCTGAGGGCGGCGACCACGTACCAGATCGTGTTCGACGACCTGCTCGTCCACTCGCCGACTCCCGAGGAAGACGCCGCCGCGCTCGGGATCGACCCGGCGTGGTTCCGCTACGTGAACACGAACCCGTACGCCCCGGACTCCCCGCTCCTCGATCCGGGATTCCAGGCCCGCTTCCTCGAGCGGACGAACCTGCGGCGCGTGCTCGGCTTCTACCTGCTTCATCCGTCGCGGCTCGCCGGGCGGATCGAGCGGGCGAGCACCAGCGCCTGGGCGCTGCGGCCGCGACTCGGCAACTTCGAGAGGTCCGCGGAGCACCCGGCCTTCGCGATTTCCTATCGCTTCTCGCTGTGGTCGCGGCTGCGCGAAAACGCGGGCCGCTTCCCGCTCGCGACGACGGGACTTCTCGTCGTCGGCAATCTGATCGCCGCAGCGGCGGCGCGGAGCGAGGCGACCGAGAACGAGCGGCTCTTCCGCGGCGGGATCGTCATCCTCGCCATGCTCTCGGCGCTCTCCTTCGCCGTCGTCGTCATCGCGCAGGCTCCGGAGGACGCGTCCCGCTCCCTCTACTCGCACCACGCCGTGTGCGACCTGCTCCTCGTCGCCGACGCGGGCTGGATCGCGGAGGCGCTCGTCCGGAGTCGCCGGCGGGCGACGGCGCCCCGGCTGCGCGCCGTGCCGCGGCCCGAGGAGCCCGCGGGCGCCTAGTCCGGCCGCTGCGCGGCCCCGAGGTCGGGCGGTCCGAGCCAAGACGGATCCGATGATGTCGGCCGTGCGGGCCGGTCGGGCGGGTCGGCGGTATAGAGTTCTCGACCAAACAGGAGGACCTAATGCGCCGGATCGTCACCATGGGACTTCTCGCCGTGAGCGCTTTGTTCGCGGCCGCCGTCTTGATCTCCGAGGACGAGAAACCGATCGAGACCTTCACCTGCTTCGCCGCGAACATGCAGCGCGGCAAGGCCTCGGTCATCGACATCAACATCTACCGGTGGTCGACGGACCAGGAGCGCGAGATGCTCCTGACGACGCTGCAGGAGAAGGGCCGCGACGCGCTCGTCGACGCGCTCATGAAGATCCGGCCGCGCGTCGGATACATGCGCACGCCCAACTCGATCGGGTACGACCTCTTCTACGCCCGCAACAATCCGCAGCCCGACGGGGGGCGGCACATCGTCATAGCCACGAACCGCCGCGTCGCCTTCAACGAGGCGCGCAACAACACCCGCTCGATGCAGTACCAGCTGACCGCGATCGAGATCCACCTCGACAAGGACGGCAAGGGCGAAGGCAAGATGCAGCCCGCCGCCAAGATCAGCTGGGATGCCAAGGAGCACAAGATCGAGCTCGAGAACTACAACGCCCTGCCGATCGATCTCGTCAACGTCACGGCCAAGACCGCGAAGTGACGTGAGCGAAGCTTTAGCGAATCTAAAGCGTCTCGCGAACGTCATCCCGAGCGCCGCGAGGGATCCCTTGATTTGAAGCGCTCGGGTCTTCGGTGATGATCGCCGCCTCGCGCCGCACACTGGGAGCGGCGCTGGCGGCGATCGTCGTTTTCGTCCTCGATCGAAGGGGGAAGACGGACAACCGCACGGCCCTCGTCGCGCGACAGACTCGGGATCCCTCGTCGCTTCGCGCCGCGGGATGACGAAGGTGATGGGGACCCGGCCTACGCCGCGTGACCCCGCAGCTTGTGCATCAGCCGGCCGAGGCGGACGTTGAGCTTGTGGGCGCGGTCGAGGAACGGAAGCGGGGGCGGCTGCCGGACGCCGAGCCGCTTGCGCATCCGAAGCAGCACGAAGTTGTCCGGCGCGACGCGCAGGCCGCGCTCCACCGTCTCGATCGCGTCCTTGCGCGAGCGCGCGAGCATGTAGAGCTGCGCCAGGCACCAGTAGACGTTCGGGTTGCGCGGGTCGCTGCGCTGCGAGCGCTTCGCGAGCTCGAGGCCGCGCTGCAGCTCCTGCGTGTGTCCGAGGCAGAGCGCGTACGTCGCGACGGCGCCGGCGGGGGCAGGAGACTTTCGCGCGACCCATCGGTCGACGTAGGCGGACATGAAGCTCGCCGCCTGCTTCCACTGCTCGCGTTTGACCGCATCCCGTCCCGCTTCGAGCAGCTCTTCGTCCGAGTACTCCTCGAGCTCCATGAAAGGCCTCCCGCGCCAGGACGGCGCGGGATTCATTGTAAAACGGCTCGGACCTCTAGCGGTCCGCTCCGCGGACCGTGAACATGAGAGGGGAAATCGCGCAGGCTCCCTCTCCCTTTACGGGGCCAGTCGGCTGGCGCACGGTTCCATGCGAAATCGGGAGCACTTTGCGCGTAAGCTCACGAAGGCCAGATGCAAGCCGATCTCCTGCCCGTCCTCGGCCTGCTCCTCGGCGCCTCCGTCGCGTCGGGACTACGCCTCTACGCCACGGTCGCGGTCATCGGATTGCTGGGCCGTACCGGTGTCCTCGCACTGCCGACGGGTCTCCACGCGCTCACGCACGAGTGGGTCATCGTCGTGGCGGCGGCGCTCTATCTCGTGGAGTTCCTTGCCGACAAGATCCCTCTCGTCGATTCGGTGTGGGATGCCGTCCACACCTTCATCCGCGTCCCCGCCGCGGGTCTGCTCGCATGGGCGGCGCTCGCGAACGTGCCGGAGCACTGGCGGATCATCGCGGCATTGTGCTGCGGCGGCGTGGCGCTGTCGGCCCACGGCCTGAAGTCGAGCGCACGTGCGGCGATCAACACGAGCCCCGAGCCCGTCACGAATTGGATGGCGTCGCTCGCCGAGGACGGCGCGACCGCATTCCTTCTCTACCTCGCCGTGCGCCATCCCCTCGCGGCCGCCTGCGTCGCGGCCCTGGTCGTCGTGGCTGCGGCGCTCCTGGTCACCTGGATGACCCGCGTCGTCCGTCGATTCTTCCGGCGGGATCGAGCCGGGTCCGACGCGGGAGCCCTAGCCTAGCTTTTCTCCCAGGATCTTCTTCGCCTGCTCCGCGCGGAAGTCGGCGAGCTTCTTCGAGAGCTCGGGCCGCTTGCCCGCGAGCACGGACACCGCGAACAGCGCGGCGTTGACCGCGCCCGGCTTGCCGATCGCGAAGGTCGCGACCGGAATCCCGCCCGGCATCTGGACCGTCGAGAGCAGCGAGTCGAGCCCCTTGAGCGAGGCGCTTTCCATCGGTATGCCGAGCACCGGCAGCGTCGTGTGCGCCGCGGCCACGCCGGCGAGGTGCGCGGCGCCGCCGGCGCCGGCGACGATGACCTCGAGGCCGCGCGACGCGGCGGAGGTCACGTACTCGGTGGTTTCCTTCGGCGTTCGGTGCGCCGAGAGGACTCGGCTCTCGCTCGCGACGCCGAATTTCGCGAGGGTCTCGGAGACGTGCTTCATCGTCTCCCAGTCGGACTTCGATCCCATGAGGATGCCGACAAGCGGCGTCGCATCAGCGGTCATGTCACTCTCCCTGGCCGAGCGTGTAGCCCCGCTCGCCGTCAAACGAATGGAGACTCTCGGTCTGCGCGAACTTGAGGCCGGCCTGCGCGATCCGGCCGAGGACGGCCGCGACGTCGCCGTAGCCGACGGAGCGGGCGCCGGACGCGAGGAGCCGGCAGCGGAACTGATCGCCGCGATACGTCTCGGGCTGGCCGTCCGGCCACACCTTCACGCCGCGGCTCGTCAGCATCTTCACGGTGAAGTCGGGTCCCACGAGTGGCTGCAGGCGCGCCGCGAGCGCGTCGGAGTCGCGGCTCTCCCAGAGCACGTAGACGTCGACGCCGTCGAGGGTCATCTTCGCGTCGACGGTCTGCGGCGTCACCGGCGTGCGGACCGGGATCGCGGCGGCGGCCGCGTAGGAGACGGGCTTGAGCTTCGTCGGCGACTTCCCGATGCGATCGACCACCGCGCGCGCGAACTCCTTCGTGCCGACCTTCTCCTTGCTGACACCCTCCTCGTGGACGTCGTACGTGTGAATGCCGTCCTCGAGCGTCGTGAGCCACGCGTTGTGGACGCGCTCCGCGACGTCGCCCTGGCCGATGTGGACGAGCATCATGACACCGCCGAGCAGGAGCCCGGACGGATTCGCGAGGTTCTGTCCCGCGCGGCGCGGCGCGGAGCCGTGGATCGCCTCGAACATCGCGTAGTTCTGCCCGATGTTCGAGGAGCCCGCGAGTCCGACCGATCCCGCGATCTGGGCGGCGACGTCCGAGAGGATGTCCCCGTAGAGGTTCGGCATCACGATGACGTCGAACGTCTCGGGCGAGTCCGCGAGCTTCGCCGCGCCGATGTCGACGATCCAGTGCTCGTTCTGGATCTCCGGGTACTCCTTCGCGACGTCGTCGAACACCTTGTGGAACAGCCCGTCGGTCATCTTCATGATGTTGTCTTTGGTGAAGCAGGTGACCTTCTTGCGGCTGTTCCGGACGGCGTACTCGAACGCGTAGCGGACGATCTTCTCGGAGCCCGGGCGGGTGATCAGCTTCAGGCACTCATAGACGTTCGGAGTCAGGCGGTACTCGACGCCGGCGTACGTGTCCTCCTCGTTCTCGCGGACGATCACGAGATCCATGACCGGGTGCTTCGTCGCGACGAACGGGTAGTAGGAGACGCACGGCCGCACGTTCGCGTAGAGGCCGAGCATCTTGCGCGTCGTGACGTTCAGGCTCTTGAAGCCGCCGCCCTGCGGCGTCGTGATCGGCGCCTTCAGGAACACGTGCGTCCGGCGGAGGGACTCCCACGCCGACGGCTCGATGCCGGCGGTGTTGCCGCGAAGGAAGACCTTCTCGCCGATCTCGATCTCCTCGATCGCGAGGCGCGCGCCCGCCGCCTTCAGGATCGTGAGTGTCGCGTCCATGATCTCGGGGCCGATGCCGTCGCCGCGCGCAATGGTGATGGGGGTCTCGTTCGCCATCTGTCTTTTCTCTCCGTGGAGATTCTTCGGGTGCGGCGAGTCCGGCGCGTTGACCTCGCCGCTCGCGCGCGAGGGGGCAAACCTTATCATCGGCCGATGCCGGCGCGGGACGACCTCCAGCTGCTCTCCGAGCGGCTCCGCCGCGCTTCGCGCGTCACCGTGATCACGGGCGCCGGCGTCTCCGCGGCGAGCGGCATCCCGACGTTTCGCGGCCCCGAAGGGATCTGGCGCAACTTCCGTCCGGAGCGGCTCGCGACCGCCGAGGCGTTCGCCGAGGACCCGGGGCTGGTGTGGGAGTGGTACGCGTGGCGCCGCGGCCTCGTCGCTCGCGCGAAGCCCAACCGCGCGCACGACGTGCTCGCGGGCTGGAGCCGCAGGTTCGCGCGCTTCACGCTCGTGACGCAGAACGTCGACGGGCTCCACGAGCGCGCCGGCACCCGCGGCGTCGTCCGGTTCCACGGGTCGCTGTGGGAGCTGCGGTGCTGGAACCGTTGCGCGGCGTCGCCGGCGAGCTGGCCCGACGAGTCCGAGCTCGCGGAGCTTCCTCCCCGCTGCCCGCACTGCGGCGGGCTCGCCCGACCGGGGGTCGTCTGGTTCGGCGAGCCGATCCCCCCCCACGCGCTCGCCGCGGCGTCGGCGGCCCTTGACTGCGACGTTGCCATCGCCGCCGGCACCTCGGCGGTCGTGTACCCGGCCGCCGGTCTGATCGGAGAGGCCGCATCCCGGGGCGCCTTCACGGCGGAGGTCAATCCGGAAGCCACGCCGGCCTCTTCCGGCGTCGACCTCGCAATCGCCGGCAACGCCGAGGAGGTGCTGGATCGGCTGGAAGGACTGCTCTTGGGGGGGAAGGCCTAGGTCCCCCATCCGGCTCACCGCTTACGGCTTACGGCTCACGGTCCCGGCTTCTAGGGGTATGCTTGGAGGTCGGTGAAAAGAGCCCTCTGGGTGGTCCTGGCGGTGGGAATCGCTCTGGCCGGGGCGTGGGGCTACGGGGAGCTCGTCCGGCGGGAGAACGATTCGGGGCAACCCGTGCGGTTGCTCGCCATTGCCGAGGAGCAGAGCCTGGCGCTGTCGTTTTCGCGCCGAGGCCGACTGACCACGCGCGTGCCCGAGGAGGGCGAGTCGATCGCGTCCGGCTCGGAGGTCGCGCGCATCGAGGAGCCGGGCCTTTCCGAGGACGCCTCCGACGTCGAGCGGCAGATCTCACAGGTTCAGGCGCGCGACACGATGCGCCTGCAGGAGATCGAGAAGCTGCGCGCGCAGTTCGCGTCCGTCGCCGCGGACGAGCGACGCATCGGCAGCCTCGTCCACGAGGGCGTGTCGCCCGCCGCGAATCTCGAGACGCTGACGCACCAGCGCGAGGCGATCGCCGCCGACATCCGCGCGCGTGAGGCCGAGAAGGGACAGCTCGATGCGGAGGAGCAGACGCTGCGCGTGAGGCTCGAGAAGGTGCGCGTCTTCGAGAAGGAGGGCATCCTCGCGTCGCCCGCGACGGGCATCGTGCTCACGCGGCACCATCGCCTCGGCGAGTGGGTCGAGCCCGGCCAGGCCGTCGTGACGCTTCAGATCGAGGCGCCATTCCTGCGCGTCGAGGTTCCGGAGGAGCGTCTGTCCGCGTTCACGGTCGGCAAGACCGTCACGGTCTGGCCGCAGGCGCGACCGAACGCGCCGT
The DNA here is from genome assembly GCA_036271035.1 of Thermoanaerobaculia bacterium. Lineage (GTDB taxonomy): Bacteria > Acidobacteriota > Thermoanaerobaculia > UBA5066 > Gp7-AA6 > DAHUXD01. Next base: position 10,340 of record DATBBK010000010.1, read on the forward strand.
TTCAGGCGAAGATCGTCTCGATCAAGCCGCGCTCGGAGTTCGCGACGCGCAAGAACTGGGGACTGCAGAGCCGCGACCTCCTGACGTTCTCCGTTCGCCTCCAGCCGCTCAACGAGTCCGTCGTCTCGGGCCAGACGTTCGTCGTCGAGGTGGGGAGGCAGGGTTGAGCCGGACGTCGCGTCGCGCAACTGGAAACCGCGCGAGCCCCTCCCCCTCGCGGCGTCTCGCCGCAGCGCCCCGGACGGCTTGAACCTCCCGATCGACGTCGATCGGCTCACCCGCCGCTACGGCGAGACGGTGGTGGCCGACGAGGTGTCCTTCTCGGTCGAGCGCGGCGAAACCTTCGGCCTGCTCGGCCCGAACGGCGCGGGCAAGACGACCCTGATCCGGATGCTCACGACGCTGCTCCCGCCCAGCGGCGGCACGGCGCGCATCGAGGGTCACGACATCATCACGGACAAGCCCGCCGTCCGGCGCGCGATCGGAACGGTGTCCCAGGCGCAGACGACGGACGAGAACCTCACCGTGCGCGAGAACCTCTCGGTGCAGGGAAAGATGTACGGCCTCTGGGGTCCGATGCTGGGCCGCCGCATCCGGCAGCGGCTGCGGCAGGTCGGCCTCTGGGAGCGGCGCAACCAGGTCGCCCGGCAGCTGTCGGGCGGCATGCGCCGCCGGCTGGAGATCGCGCGCGGCGCCCTCCACTCGCCGAGCGTGCTGTTCATGGACGAGCCCACGTCGGGTCTCGACCCGCAGAGCCGGCGCGCGATCTGGGACATGTTCGACGATCTGCGCGAGAACGATCCCGACCTCGCGATCGTGCTGACGACGCACGCGATGGAGGAGGCCGACTTCCTCTGCGATCGGATCGCGATCATGGACCGCGGACGAATCCTCTGCATGGACACGCCGCAGGCGCTCAAGCGCGGCCACGAGACCGGCGAGCGCGTGGAGATCGAGACGGACCGCCCGATGGACGAGCTCGTGCGCGAGAAGATCGCGTCCTGGGGTCTGCTGCACGTGCGCTTCATGTCGCCGTCGCGGCTCCACTTCTCCGCGCGACCTGGCGACGGCGCGGGGCGGCGCGTCGCGCGCGAGCTCGAGGACCGCGGCTACCACATCGTGCACATGTCCGTCGCGCTCTCGACGCTCGAGGACGTGTTCTTCGCCTACACCGGCCGGGCGCTGCGCGAGGCATGAGCAAGAAGCGGGTCGGCGCGCGCGGTCCCTGGCTCGCCGTGCTGGGCATCGCGGCGATCGGACAGCGAGCGTTCCTCACCCTGTGGCGGCAGCCCGTGCTGTTCGTCTCGACGATGGTCTTTCCCGTCGTCTACCTGCTCGTCCTCGGCAACGCGATGAACCGGCCGCTCCAGAACCTGCCGCTCGCCGTGGTCGACGAGGCGGGCAACGCGTGGTCCGCCGAATGCCGGCGCGGCGTTCTCGCGCTCGAGAGCGGGCGGCGGCTCGTGACGGCCGACTTCGGCGCGAACCGCCAGTCGGCGCTCGAGGGCATGCGGAAGGGCCACTACCGCGGAATCTGGGTTCTTCCCTTCGGGATGTCGCCGTCGGGCCCCGCGCCCTCGTTCATCGGCGACAACACCGACCGCTTCAGCTACGACGCGCTCGAGACGTCCCTGCGCCAGATCTGGCAGGAGGTGTCGGCGCCGAGCGACACGCCGCAGAGCGCGGCCGCCGTGCGGCTCGAGGCCTATCCGTACCTCGACTACCTGACGTACCTGGGTCCCGCCGTCGTGTGCCTCGCGATCTTCATGGGCTCGATGGTCTCGGGAGGGCTCCAGGTCCTCGAGGACCGGATGTTCGGGTACCACGAGGGATATCTCGTGACGCCGATCTCGACGGGAACGCTCGTGGCCGGACACATTCTCGCGGGGTCGCTCGTCGCATCGGTCGCCGGCGGTCTCGTGCTTCTCGCGATCTTGCTCATCACGCCGCTCGCGGTCACGAGCGCGCCGTCGCTCGCCGCCGCGTTCGCGACGGTGTTCCTCACGTCGCTCTCGATCGCGGCGCTGTGGTTTTTGATCTTCGCGCGCGCGCGGAGCGCGAGCCTGTTGCGCGGCATGTTCGGGATCATCAACGTGCTGCTGTTCTTCCCGTCCGGCGCGTTCTATCCGGTCGAGTCGTATCCGGCGTGGCTCGTGAAGCTCTCGTTGGCGGACCCGCTGACGTACGGCCTGCGCGCGCTGCGGAATTTGCTGTTGCGGGGCGCCGGTCCGGAGACGGCGTACGCGGACTGGCTGTTTTTGGGCACGTTCACCGTGGTCTGCGGCGTGTTGACGAAAGTGCTCTTCCGCCGCGAGGTGTAGTCGCGGGATGCGGGCTGTTGCGCGGCAGCTCGGTGAACACGGCAGTGGAGGAGGACCGGCCCGCGAGTCCCGCGGCGACTAAGTCGCTTGCGGAACGCGGCATTCCGCAAGTCGGGCCTGCGCGCTTCGCGCCGGAAACGGCGCGCCAAGAGGTCACGGCCTCGCCAGCCCTGGTTGGCGAGGCCGTGTTCGATGGGGTCAGCCCTCAATTTTTCGGAGCTCAGAACGAGCGAGGCGCTGTTACGTCTGCGTCGTCGCTCCGAAAAACAAAGGACTGACCCCGAGCGCGGCATCCGGTAAGCGGCAGGCCGCAAGTCCATGGATGTTTAGCCGCTTCGGAGGTAGTTCTCGAACTCCTCTGGATGAGCGGCGCGCGCCTTCGCCTCGTCCGCGTCCACGACGCCGTCCTTCACCAGCCGCGCGAGCGACTCCTCCAGCGTGATCGAGCCCTGCTTCTTCGTGAGTGCGATCTCCTGGTGGAGGTGCTGCAGCGCGTTCTTGCGGACGTGCTGGCGCGCACCGTACGAGACGTAGAGCACCTCCGCGGCGGCCACGCGTCCGCCTCCCTTCCTAGGGAGCAGCGTCTGCGTGACGATCGCGGCGAGCGCCATCGAGAGCTCCTGGCGGATCGTGGCCTGCCGCTCGAGCGGGAACGAGTCCGCCATGCGCGAGACCGTCGTCGCCGCGTCGGTCGTGTGCACGGTCGAGAAGACGAGGTGCCCGGTCTCGGCGGCGGAGAGCGCGATGCGCATCGTCTCGGGATCACGCATCTCACCGACGACGATCACGTCGGGCGCCTGGCGCATCGCGGCGCGCAGCGCCGTCGGGAAGTCGGGCGCGTCCTCGCCGATCTCGACCTGCTCGATCACGCTCGTGCGGTGCGGGTGCTCGTACTCGATCGGATCCTCGATCGTGACGATGTGCCGGCTGTCGCGCCGGTTGATCTCCTCGACCAGCGCCGCGAGCGTCGTCGTCTTGCCGGAGCCGGTCGGGCCGCCGATGAGGACGAGTCCCCTCGGCAGGCGGGTGAGGCCCTCGAGGCCGGGCGGCAGTCCCAGCGACGCGAGGCGGGGCGGCTGTGTCGGCAGCGCGCGGACCGCGGCCGCGGCGCGGCCCCGCTCGCGGTGGAGGTTGATCCGGAAGCGCCCGATGCCGCGCACCTTGTGCGACGCGTCGGCGATGCCGCCGAACCGGTACGCCTCGCGCGCGCGCTGCGGGAGCGCGCCGAGCACGGCCTCCTCGATCTCGTCGGCGGAGAGCGGGGAGTCCGACACCGGCAGGACCCGCCCGTCGATACGCACCGAGGCCGGCGCGCCCGTCACGAGGAGCAGGTCCGCGCCCTTGCGGTCCACGAGCGCGGCGAGCCAGCGGTCCAGCCGCGCGCTGTCGTGCGGCGCGGCGTCCCGCGGCGCCTCCGGGGCTCGCACGGCCTCGCCCGACGCGGGCTCGCCGCGCTCGGGGGCGGCGAGCGGCTCCGTGTCGGTGGGCGTTCCCGCGTTGAGCTCGCGGATCAGGCGGTTTATGTCGTCGGTCTCGTCCATGGGAGCGTCGGAATCGGAGCGGTCGAGCGGCTCAACCCTCCAGGTGCCAGTCCGTGTGCGGCGCGTTGTTGTCGAGCAGCCATCCCTTGACGAGTTGGCCGTACGTCACCGGCTTCCAGCCGATCTCGTCGAAGAACGGGCGCAACGCGAAGTGGAGCCGCCGAAGCTTGTAGAACGGCACGCCGGGGAAGTAGTGGTGCTCGAGGTGGTACGCCGACGAGAGATACCAGAAGTCCCAGAACCGCGACGGCTTCAGGATCGAGCCCCACTTCGCGGGGTCCGTCGGGTCGATCGCGTAGTGCTGGCCGAGCCGGTTCAGCGCGAACGCGACCGGGAAGACGAGGAACACCGGCGCGGCGTACACGCGGCCGAGCACGCCCCAGCCGCCGATCGCCCAGAGCGCGGCCATCACGCCGACGTGGAAGAGGATCGTCACCCGCCGCTCCCACGCGATCTTCGCGCGGATCTCGGGCGGGTACGTCGCGGTCTCGCGGCGCGCCGCGCGGAAGTAGATCGGGAAGAGCGCCGGCGTGAAGTAGAGCGCCTTGAACCAGGGCTTGTTGATCTTCGGCGAGAGGTAGTGCCGCTTCGGGTCCGCCTCGGGGTCGCCGAGCTCGGCGTGGTGCGTCAGGTGCCAGCGCGTGAACTGCAGCGCGGAGATTCCGGACGGGATCGCGTACGCGAGTCCGAGCGCGCGGTCGCCCCCCGGGTTCGGTCCGTTGAAGATCGCGTGATGGACCGCCTCGTGCAGCAGCACGGTGAAGTTGAAGACCGTCCAGCCCGAGACCACCGCCGCCGGGATCCAGATCCAGGGCTGCGGGAAGCGCCACGCGATCGCCGACGCCGCGGCGAGGATCAGGAACTGCCGCGCCGCGACCGCCAGGTGACGCGCCGGGCTCTTCCGGTGCAGCTCCTTGAGGACGTCATGCGGGATCGCCTTGTTCAGGCGGTGCCGGAGGTCCTTCGAGGCCTTCGACCAGTAGTGGCCCGCCGCGGGCGGGTCGATCGGCGTGGCCGCGGGGGCCTGGTAGGTCGGGGTGGCGCTCATGGTCGGAATCAATACGTAACTCCGTGCGGGCGATCGCTATTCTCGCCCAAAAGGCGACGCGGGGCGGGCAGGGGTTAGTGTTTCACGGGGGAGGCCAGACGAGCCGTAGCCGTAGCCGCATCCGCAGGCGCCTCGGACGAGCGATGGAGCCGTGGACGGATGGATGGCGTCGGCGTCGGCCGCGGACCGCGTGATGGCTCTCGCGGGCCCGCCCCGGCGGCAGCTGAGGCGCCTCTTCTCCGCCGCGCTCGCCGGCGTGAGCCCCGAGGAGTCCGTCGCGAGGGCGCTCGGGCGTCCCGACGTCGCACGCATGTTGCGCGGGGCCGGGCGGATCGGAATCTTCGCCGCCGGGAAGGCCGCCGGCGGAATGGCCCGCGCCGCGGCGGCGCGACTCGGGGCGGTGCCGCTATTGGCCGTGCTGCCGCGAGGACAACGCCTGCCCCGGACGCCGTCGGGCGGGATCGTCCTCTTCGCCCCGCATCCGGAGCCGGACGCCTCGAGCATGCGCGCGGCGCGCGCGGCGCTGCGCTTCTTCCGCGGCTTCGGCTCCTCGGACGTCATCGTCTGCCTGATCTCCGGGGGCGCGTCGTCACTTCTCGCTCTGCCGCGCCCCGGGGTTTCGCTCGCGGAGAAGCGGCGGGCGGTTCGCGAGCTCGCGGCGTCCGGGGCGCCGATCGAGAAGATCAACCGGCTGCGGACCTCGCTCTCCGCGATCAAGGGCGGCCGGCTGGGGCGCGAGACGCGCGCGATGCTCGTGAACCTCGTCATCTCCGACGTGGGCGAGGATGACCCCGCGGTCGTGGGGTCCGGACCGACGATCCGTCGCCGCCGCGGGCGCGGGACCGACCTCGTCCGCGTCATCGCCACGAACCGCGACGGGCTCGAGGCGGCGGCGGCGGAGGCGCGCGCCATGGGTCTAGTGCCGCGGATCGAGCCGCGCCGCCTGTCCGGCGACGCGCATGACGCCGGCCTGCGCCTGGGGAAGAGGGCCCTCGCCCTTCCACCCGGTGGCGTCCTCCTCGCCGGCGGCGAGACGACGGTGCCGCTGCCGCGGCGTGCGAAGCGGGGCGGCCGCTGTCTCGAGCTCGCCCTGGCCGCGGCCGGGCCGTTGCGCGGCGCCGGCGACGTCCACATGCTCGCCGCCGGGTCGGACGGCGTCGACGGGAGCTCCGGAGCAGCGGGCGCGTTCGTCGGAGGCGACACCCTCTCGCGTGCCGCGTCCCGAGGGCCCGCGGGCGGCCGGGATCGCCGCCGCCTCGACGCGCGCTCGCTGTTCCGCGGCCGCGGCGACCTGTTCGTGACCGGCCCGACCGGCACGAACGTGGCGGACTGGGTCTTCGCGATCCGGTCGGGACAGCCGCCGGAGCCGCGAGCGAAGCGACATATTAGCCGCGGCTAATATTTCCACGGGCGCTCCGTCCTCCGGCAGCGCACAATCGCCGGGTGATCGCTCGGATCGCCGCCACGCTGCTCCTCGCCGCCGCGGCTGCCGCGGCTCCGAGCCCGTCCACGCGCCTGTCCACGAGCCCATCCACGAGGCACTATCGGATCGAGGCGGACGGCTCCGAGCTGCGCTGGGACCTGCCCGCGACGCTCCACACCGTCGAGGGCCGGGCGCCGCGCCTGTCGGGAACGATCGACCTCAAGCGCGGCCCGATCTCGCGGACCGAGCCGAACGTCGAGCCGTGGCACGGGCGCGTGCGCGTCGTCGTGGAGGCCGGCGCGATGGCGACCGGTAACTCGTCGCGGGACCGCAAGATGAGGGAGATCACGCTGGAGACGCCTCGGTTTCCGGAGATCGTCTTCGAGTCGCGTCACATCGAGGCGGACCTGTCGCGGTTCAAGCCGGGTGAGCACCTCACCGTCGAGGTCGCCGGGGACCTCACCGTCCACGGCCGGACGGCCTCCCTCCGGCTTCCCGTCGACGTTTTCGTCGAGGCCGACCACGTGATGCTCGCCGGAGGCTTCTCGATCGGCTGGAAGCAGTTCGGCCTGCCCGACCCGTCCTTCGGGATCATCACCGTGCGGGAACCGGTCCGGGTGACGTTCCGGCTGCGGGCGGCGCCCGTCCGGCGCGGGCCGTGACGGACCGGACCATATAATCCTCGGTTCTTCATGGTCCAGACGAGCCTCCAGCGAGAGCGCGCCGCCCAGGAGCGCGTCGTCGAGCCGGCTCCGCGCTTCGGCGCATACCGGCTCGCCCTCGGCTTCCCGAACACCTACGAGGTCGGGATGTCGAATCTCGGCTTCCAGTGGGTCTACCGGCTGTTCAACCGGGTGCCGGACCTCGTCTGCGAGCGCTTCTTCCACGAGGAGGGCCGGCCCGCGGCGACGTTCGAGACGGGGACGCCGCTCTCCGAGTTCGGCCTCCTCGCCTGGTCGCTGTCCTGGGAGATGGACGTCGTCAACATCCTGCGCACGCTCGCCGCCGCCGGCATCCCCGCGCGGCGCGAGGCGCGCGACGAGCGCCACCCGCTCCTGCTCGTCGGCGGCGACATCGCGCGCATGAACCCCGCCGCGCTCTCGCCGTTCGTCGACGTCTTCGCGCTCGGCGACGGCGAGCGCCTCGTGCCGCGGATCGCCGAGCTTCTCCAGTCCGGGCTCGACCGCGACGGGTTCCTCGCGCGCGCCGCGGCGCTTCCGGGCTTCTTCGTCCCCGCGGTCCATGGGCCGCGCGCCGAGGCCGCGGACAGCTCGAGGGTCGTCGTGCAGCAGCCGATGTCGCGCAAGGAGATCGGCCCCGCCTTCGAGGTCCCGCACACGACGATCCTCACGCCGCGCACGGAGCTCTCGGACAAGCTGCTGATCGAGATCTCGCGCGGCTGCACCGAGATGTGCCGCTTCTGCTGGGCCGCCTACGCGATGGCGCCCGTCAAGCAGTACCCGGCGTCCTCGATCCTCTCGATCGCGCGCGCGGCGCGACCGCTGACGGACCGCGCGGGGCTCATCGCAACAGCGGTCTGCGACCACCCCGAGATCGTCCCCATCCTCGAGGGCCTGGCGGGGCTCGGGTACCACATCGCGCTGTCGTCCATAAAGATCGACGCCATCGAGGATCCGATCCTCGAGGTCCTCGCGCGGCAGGGCGAGCGCGCGCTGTCCATCGCGCCGGAGGCCGGCAACGAGCGGCTCCGCCGCTTCGTCAACAAGAAGGTCTCGGATGCGATGCTGGACGAGAAGGTCCGGCTCGTCTTCGCGCGCGGATTCACGCGGCTGAAGCTCTACCTCCAGGTCGGGCTGCCGTCCGAGACGGAGGAGGACGTCGGCGACATCGTCCGCGCCGTCGCCCGCCTGCGCGAGATCGCGATCGAGGAGGGCCGCCGCTTCGGGCGCGTCGCGGAGATCGTCCCCTCCGTGAACGCGTTCATCCCCAAGCCGCACACGCCGTACGAGGACGAGCCGCTGCGCGACGAGGAGTACCTGCGCGACGCGCTCGCGCGGCTGCAGCGCGAGCTCTCGCGAATGCCCAACGTCGTCTTCCGCGGCATGCCCGTCGGCGAGGCCGTGTGGGAGGCGTTCCTCGCCAAGGTGGACGAGTCGGGCGCAGACATCCTCGAGGAGGCCGCCTCGGGCGTGCCCGTCCGCCGCATCCTCAAGACGCACCGCGAACGCATCTCCGCCGTCGTCCGGCCGCAGGCCGTTTCGGCGCCGGCGCAACCCGCCCCGTGGGGTTTCATCTCGAAGCGTTGAAGACACACCACCGACAAGGAGGATCTGTGAGGCGAACGATTCGGGCTCTCGTCTTTCTCGGAGCCGCGCTCGTGTGCGGCCGCGCTCTCGGCCTCGACTACCAGCCCCTGGCCCCGGATCCCGCCGCGTTCAAGGCGCGCCGCGAGAAGTTCATGTCGCTGCTGCCGCCCGACTCGATTGCGGTCCTCCGCTCGGCGCCGATGCGGAACATGACGAACGACGTCGAGTACACGTACCGCCCCAACTCGGACTTCTACTACCTGACCGGCGTCGACGAGGACGACGTCACGGCCGTGTTCCTCCCCAACGCCGCCGACGGCAAGAAGTACGTCCTCTTCCTGCGGCCGCGCGATCTGCGGCGCGAGGCGTGGGCCGGTGTTCGCGTCGGTCCGGACGAGGCGCCCGCCGCCTACGGCGCGGACGCGGCGTTTCCTCTCGACCAGTTCGACGACAAGCTGTTCTCCTTCGACCGCAACACGCGCACCCCGGCCGGCTACCTCGCCGGCGTGAAGACGCTGGTCGTCCTGAACGGCAACGACGACGACTGGTGGGCCAAGGAGCGCGAGCACCTCGACCCGTTGAACATGGAGCGCGGGATGGGTCCCGGGCAGCTGACCGACGCGCGGAAGATCATCCACGAGATGCGCCTCATCAAGGACGCCGAGGACCTCCGCATGATGCGCCGCGCCGCGGAGATCTCCGCGAAGGGCCACCGCGCCGCGATGGCGGCCGTGGCGCCGGGGAAGTGGGAGTTCGAGGTGCAGAACGCGCTCGACTCCTACACGTACTCCGAGGGCGCGCGCCGGATGGCGTATCCCTCGATCGCCGGCTCCGGTCCGAACTCGTGCATCCTCCACTATGACAAGAGCTCGCGCCAGGCCAAGGACGGCGAGATGTTCCTGAACGACTCCGGCGCCGAGTACGGTTACTACGCGACGGACGTCACGCGCACGTACCCGGTGAACGGGAAGTTCTCGCCCGAGCAGAAGGCGATCTACGACATCGTCCTCGCGGCGCAGAAGGCGGCGATGGCGGAGGTCAAGCCGGGACTGCCGCACGACGAGATCGAGAAGAAGTGCGCGCAGATCCAGGCGGAGGGCCTCGTCAAGCTGGGCCTGCTCAAGGGCGACCCCGCGGAGCTGGTCAAGACGTTCGGCCACCGCAAGCTCACGCTTCACGGCGTGTCGCATTGGGTCGGCCTCGACGTCCACGATCCGAGCGGCTACAACGAGCCGGACGGCAGCGGAAAGTCGCGAATCCTCAAGGAGGGCATGGTCTTCACCATCGAGCCCGGGATCTACATTCCGGCGAAGACGGAGGGCGTCGACCCGAAGTTCTGGAACATCGGCGTCCGCATCGAGGACACGGTGCTCGTCACGAAGGACGGGTTCGACTGCCTGTCATGCGGCGCGCCGCGCGAGGTCGCGGACGTCGAGGCGGCCGTCAGAGCGGGGAAGAAAAAGTGACACGTGAGAGCGAAGCTCCGCACGCGTCATCCTGAGGAGCACAGCGACGAAGGATCCCGTCACTGACCGCCCGGCGGGTCGGCCTGCCAGGCACTGGATTCCTGGTGTCCCTTGGGTGACAGCTTCGAAAACGGCGGAGAGAAGTCTCCGCTGTTGCTTCAGATCGCCACCGCCTCCTCGTGCGGGAGGAGGACGTGGATCGTCTCCTCGCGGATGCGGCACCGGATCGGCGTCTCGAGGACGCAGTCGCCATCCACCTGGACCTCGACCGCGTAGCTCTCGAGGGAGCGGATCGAGACGTCGCGGCCGCTGACGATTTTCGCGAGACCGTCGTTGAGATGCTCGCCGCGTCCGCGCTGCATCGCGACAAACATCTGGAAGAGCTTCGCCTTGTCGCGGTGCGGGAAGATGAGGACCTCGAAGGCCTCTCCGCCGATCCGCGCGTCGGGGGCGATGATCCAGTTGCCCGCGTAATGCCGGGCGCGGGACACCACCGCGAACGTCGCCTCGTGGGTCGTCCCGTCGATCTCGACCTCGAGACGGGGAAACTCGTACTGCGCGAACTCCTTCGCCGCGGTGAAGAAGATGCCGGCGCGTCCGAGCCAGCGCTTCAGCGTCAGGTTCATGTTCTCCATGATCCGCGCGTCGAGGCCCGAGCCGGCCCACATCAGAAACGGGCGGCCGTCGACGTCGGCGATCGGGATCGGCGTCGGTACGCCGTCGATCAAGAGCGCCTCCGCCGCGATCACGTCGAGAGGTATCCCGAGCTCCACGGCCAGCACGTTGGACGTGCCCGAGGGAAGAATCGCGAGCGGAACGGCGGAGCCCGCGAGCCCCGCCGCGACCTCCGAGATCGTTCCGTCGCCGCCGCTCGCCACGACGACGTCGAGCCCGCGCTTCAAAAACGTCCTCACGATCTCCGTGGCGTCGCCGGGACCCGTCGTCGGAGCGTTGATGAGCTCGATACCGCGCTCGCGAGCGCGGTCGATCACGTCGCTCATCTGCTTGCGCCGGTCCTTCTGGCCAGCCGTCGGGTTGTAGATGAGGATGCCGCGTTTCATGTGTGTGACGAGTTACGAGTTAGCGGGTCGAAGAATGCCGCCGGACGCACGCAGGACGTCGATCGTTGCGTGCCCGCAAGGCCGTGACCGCAAGTCAGTCTCAGAACAGCTCTCCATCTCTCCTCGGCGACGTGAGTCCCAGATGCCGATAAGCCGCCGCGGAGGCGACCCGGCCGCGCGGGGTTCTTTGCAGGAATCCTGCCTGAAGCAGGTAGGGCTCGTACAAGTCCTCCAGCGTGCCGCGGTCCTCGCCGAGCGAGGCGGCGATCGCGCCGACGCCGACCGGGCCGCCGCCGAACTTCTCGATGATGGTCGTGAGGATGCGGCGGTCGAGCTCGTCGAACCCGTGCTCGTCGACCTCGAGCCGCGCGAGCGCATCGCGCGCCGTCTTGACGTCGATCGCGTCCCTGCCGGCGACCTCGGCGAAGTCGCGAAGTCGGCGTAACAGCCTGTTCGCGATGCGCGGCGTGCCCCGGCTCCGCGAGCCGATCTCGCGCGCCGCGTCCTCGTCGATGCGGATCCCGAGGATGCGCGCGGACCGGTCGACGATCCGGGCGAGCGCGGCGACGTCGTAGAAGTCGAGCCGCAGGGTGATTCCGAAGCGGCCGTGCAGCGGCTGCGACAGCAGGCCGGGCCGCGTCGTGGCGCCGATCAGAGTGAAGGGCGGCAGGTCGACCTTCATCGTGCGGGCCATCGGCCCCTCGCCGATCATGACGTCGAGGCGGAAGTCCTCCATCGCGGGGTAGAGGATCTCCTCGACGGCCGGGTTCAGGCGATGGATCTCGTCCACGAAGAGGACGTCCTTCGGCTGCAGGTTCGTGAGGATGCCGGCGAGGTCGCCCGCGCGCGCGATCATCGGGCCGGCCGTGAGGCGCAGGCCGGCGGACATCTCGCGCGCGACGATGTGCGCGAGCGTCGTCTTGCCGAGGCCCGGCGGACCCGTCAGGAGGACGTGGTCCAGCGGCTCGCCGCGTCCGCGCGCCGCCGCGAGGAAGACGGAGAGGTTCTCGCGGACCTTGTTCTGCCCGATGTACTCGGAGAGCGACTGGGGCCGCAGCTTCGGCTCGACGGCGGCGTCCTCCTCGAGGGCGGTGCCGGCGAGGATCTCTCGGGATTCGGTCACTGGAGGAAGTTTACAGAAGCCGCGTGCCGTGGCCGGAGGGATCCATTAGCTGTGGCTAATACGTTCCGACGTCGGCTCGCGCCTAGGCTCCCGTGAGCCGTTTCAACGCTTCCTTCAGGAAGTCGCCGAAGTCCTTCGGCGGACCGATGCGCGAGATCGCGTCCACGGCGCGCTCGGCCTCCGCCCGGCGGTAGCCGAGGTTGACGAGCGCGGACACGACGTCGTCCGCGGCGACTGCGGCGGCCTCGCCCGCGGGCGTTTCGGGCGCGAGCTTGGCAACCTTGTCGGCGAGCTCGAGCACCATCCGATCCGCTGTCTTCTTGCCGACGCCGGGCACGGCGACGAGCTTTCGCGAGTCCTTCTTGCGGAGCGCGTCGACGAGCTCGGCGGGCGGCATCCCCGACAGCACCGTGAGCGCCACGCGCGGCCCGATTCCGGTGACGCCGAGGAGCAGGAGAAAGAGCGACTTCTCGCGCTCGGTCAGGAAGCCGAACAGCGCGAGCGCGTCCTCGCGCACGTGCGTGTGGATCCACAGCGAGGCCGGGCTCTCCTGCTCGGGGAGGTCGTAGAACGTCGAGAGGGGGATGTGGACGAAATAGCCGACGCCGCCGACCTCGAGCAGGACGTGGTCCGGCGCCTTGCTGGCGAGGCGGCCGGTGAGGCGGCCGATCAGCTCCGCCGTCCTCCGCGGCTCGACGAGCTGCCCTCGCGCATGAAGGACGCGAGCAGCGGCTCGTTCACCTCGACCTTGCGCTCGGCGCGCAGCTGCGAGAGATAGCTGCGCGTGAGCCGCTCCGCCTCCTTGGTGCGCAGCGACTCGCGGAGCTCGTCCCTCTGCGCCTGGAACGTGTCGCGACTCGCCTCCTTCCGCGTCAGGACGCGGAAGAGGACGAAGCCGTTCGGCACGGAGACGGGCGGTCCCGCCTGGCCCTGCGGCGTCTTGAACACGGCCGCCGCGAGCTCCGGCGCCGCCCCGATCTCGGGCACGGGTCCGGACGGACCGAACTCGGTCGTCGTCTTCACCTCGGTCTGGTAGCGCGAGGCGAGCGACGCGAGCGTCGCGCCCGACGAGAGCTCCTTCGAGGCCGGCTCGAGCTGCGCGAGCGCGTCCTTCTGGCGGCGCTCCGCCTTCCAGTCCGCCTCGAGGCGCGGTTTGAGCTCGGCGAAGGGCGCCATTCCCGCCGCGCGCTCCTCCGACGCCTTGACGAAGGCGATGCCGCGCGGCACCGTGATCTCCTTCGCCGAGACCTTGCCGACCCCCAGCGTCCACGCCTCGTCGGTGAACGCCTGGTTGGCGCCGATGCCGGGGATGGCGTCGGTCTTGGCGACCCACTCCGTCGTGTTGAACGTGATGGTGTTGTCGGGCGTCTGCAGCTTCCGCAGGTCCTCGTCGGAAGCGGACTTCATGTCCTTCAGCTTCGCCGAGAGCTCCTTCCCGATGCGCTCCGCGTCGGCGGACGCCTGCCGCTCCGCGATCTGCGCCGAGAGCTGGGGCTTGACCTCGTCGAGCGTGCGAGTGCGCGCCGGGCTCTTCGAGATCAGCTTGATGACGTGGTATCCGAACTGGGTCTTCACAGGCCCCCGGATCTCTCCCGGGGCCATCGAGAACGCGGCCTGCTCGAACTCGGGTGCCATCTGGCCGCGCGCGAACGGCGGCAGCTGCCCGCCGCTGCCCTTGCCGCTCGGGTCGTCCGTGTTCTCGTTCGCGAGCTTCGCGAAGTCGGCGTTGGGCTGCTGCGCCTTCGCGGCGATCATGTCGGCCTTGGCCTTCGCGGCCGCGTCGCCGGCCGGGCCGGAGTCCGGCTTGACCGAGACGAGAATGTGCGCCGCCGTCACCTGCTCGGGGACGGTGAGCTGGTCCTTGTTCTTCTCGTACTCGGCCGCCACCTCGGCGTCGGACACCTTGACCTTCGCGCGCACCTTGGCGCGGTCCACGAGGAGGTACTTGATGCGGCGCTGGACGGGCGTCCGATATCGGTCCTTGTGCTTGTCGAGATACTGCTGGAGGTCCGCGTCGGTCGGCTGCGCCGTGGACTCCAGCCGGCTCGCCGGAACGAGGATGTACTCGATCGTCGCCTTGTCGTTGCGGGCCGCGTACTCGCGGAGCAGGTCCGCGTCCGGCACGATGACCGACGCCTTGACGAGGTCCGAGTACTTCTGCAGGAGCATGTCCTCACGCAGCTCCTCCTCGAACCGTTCCGGCGACAGCCCGCTCGCGCGCAGGCGCTTCTCGTACTGGTCGCGGCCGATGAACTGGCCGTTCTCGACGAAGTAGGGGAGCGTGACGATCTTCCGCGCGACCTCGTCGTCGGAGACGCGAAGGTCGAGCCGCCGCGCGGCCTCGAGCCGGAGGATCTTCTCGATCATGCCGTCGAGGACGTTGCGGGGGAGGTCGAGCGCCTTCTCGAGCTCGGGGGAGAAGTTGCCCTGGTACATCTGCCGGTAGCGATCGACCTGCGCGCGGTAGACGCGATCGAACTCCTGCGCGGTGATCTGCTCGGACCCGACGCTGGCGACCACCCGCGAGGACGGATCGCCGTTCGAGCCACCCGAGTAGAAGACGAATCCGAGGATGAAGACCGCGATCACGGCGAAGAGCGTCCACTTCAGCTGGTGGAAGCTCTCGCGCATCGTCTTGAGCATCGAAAAGGCTCCTTAAAACAGAACGCGTGACTATAGCCGAGCTATCCCCGGCCGGCCATCCGGTTTCCGTCGACGGATCGAACCGGCCGACACGGTTTCGCGATTCGCGAACCGGCCGCCTCGCCCGGCGAGACGTCGCGCCGGCGAAACCCGACCCGGACGGGCTCCGATCACCGCGAAAACGGCGCAACTATGCTATAAGCAATCGGGATAAGTCTCACAGTTTCGGGAGTTTATGCGCAAGAGGAAGCCCGGGCAGCCGGCTGGCACGGATCTGGATTGGTTCGTCATTCCGATCCAGAAGATCCGCCAGTGGGGAATCATCGCGCTGCTGATCCTCATCGCCGGCGGCATCGGGTTCTTCGTCTACAGCCGCAGCCGGAAGTCTCCCCAGGACCGCGCCCGGATCGAGATCGCCGAGGCCGACTCCCTTCTCGCGAAGGCGACCCGCGCCGTCGGCGCCGTCCGCCCCGGATCGAACGTCGCGCAGGCGCGCGATTTCCTGAAGGACGCCAACGAATCCTTCATCGGCTCGCGATGGGAGGAGGCGTTCCGCCTGGCCGTCGAGTCGCAGTCGTACTCGCGCCGCGCGCTCGGCGGCACCGGCGGCGGAGAGCAGGGCGACGCCTCGTTCATCTTCGTCGAGGGTGACGTGTCGCTGCAGCGCGCGGGCCGCTCCACGTTCGAGCCGGCGCGCCAGCGGCTACCGCTCTTCGAGGGCGACTTCGTGAAGGCGGGGAAGACGGGCTCCGCCGAGATCATGTTCTACGACGGCACGCTGTACACGATTCGACCGGGATCGCTCTTCGAGTGCCGGCGGCCGCGGTCGTCGGAGAGCTCGAGCAGCCAGATCAAGATGATCTCGGGCGCGATCAACGTCTACACGTCGGGAGCATCGGCCGCCGTCGACACGGACTCGGCGACGGCCGCGATCGAGCGCGACTCGCGCGCGTCCGTCGACGTCGTCCAGGGGGAGAAGACCGAGGTCACGAGCTATCGCGGCCGGACGACCGTCTCGACGGGCAAGGAGTCGGTCGTGCTGGACGGGCGGGAGCGCGTCTCGGCGGCCGTCGCCACGAAGGTGTTGTCGGCGAAGGTCAACCTGCCGGACTCGCCTCAGGCGATCGTGCCTGCGGACAACCGCATCTACGACCTGAAGACCGGCGACCAGGTGGACCTCAAGTGGTCCAAGATCTCCGACGCGGTCCGCTACCGCCTGCAGATCTCGCGGTCGCGGCTCTTCGTCCCGGACTCGACCGAGGTCGACCTCGACGACCGCGTGCAGACGAGCGCGCGCGTAAAGGTCTCGCGCGAGGGGTCCTACTTCTGGCGCGTGGCGGCGATCGACGCCTCCGGCATCACGTCCGACTGGAGCCTCGTGCGCCGCTTCAAGATGGCGGAGGAGCCGGTGAAGGCGGGCGCTGGCGGCGATACGACGCCGCCGGAGCTGACCGTGTTCCCACCGCAGCAGATGGGCAACCTGTTCCTGATCTACGGCAAGACCGAGCCCGGCGCGATCGTCACGGTCAATGCCGAGCCGGCGGACGTCGAGCCGGACGGAGCGTTCAAGAAGACGATCACCGTCGAGCGCGACGGCGCGGCGATGCTCGTCGTGAAGGCGGTCGACCCATCCGGCAACGAGACGGTGCGAAGAGTGAGAGTGTTCGTGGAGTCACTATGATCATGTCGGCAGGGGGGAGGCGGAATGCGGGAGGCGGAATGCGCCTCGACTCCGCCGCCGACCGTCTGCCGTCTACCGCCTACCGGCTTTAGGAGGTTCCTTGGCCTGGAAGTCCGTCTTCTCGGTTTTCTCCAACGATCTCGCGATCGACCTCGGCACCGCGAACACGCTCGTGTTCGCGCGCGGCAAGGGCATCGTCGTCCGCGAGCCGTCCATCGTGGCGGTCAACACCGCGACCAATCGCGTCGAGGCGGTCGGCACGGACGCGAAGGAGATGCTCGGCCGCACGCCGGGCAACATCGTCGCCATCCGGCCGATGAAGGACGGCGTCATTGCGGACTTCGAGGTGACCGAGAAGATGCTCGATCACTTCATCAAGAAGGCGCACGGCCGATCGCTCTTCGTTCGGCCGCGCATCGTCATCTCGGTGCCGTCGGGGATCACGCAGGTCGAGAAGCGCGCCGTGCAGGACTCGGCTCTGCGTGCCGGCGCGTCGGAGGTTTTCATCATCGAGCAGGCGATGGCGGCGGCGATCGGCTCGGGCCTGCCGATCACCGAGCCGACCGGAAACATGATCGTCGACATCGGCGGCGGCACGACGGACGTCGCGGTCATCTCGCTCGCAGGAATCGTCTACAGCCGCTCCGTGCGCACGGCCTCGAACGAGATGGACGAGGCGCTCATCCAGTACCTCAAGCGCAAATACAACCTGCTGATCGGCGAGCGGACGGCCGAGCAGATCAAGATCGAGATCGGCTCGGCGCATCCGGTCGACGAGCCGCTCACGATGGAGGTCAAGGGCCGCGACCTGGTAGAGGGCGTGCCGAAGACGCTGACGCTGACCGACGAGGAGGTGCGTGAGGCGCTGTCGGAGGTCGTCGCGGCCATCGTCGAGACGGTCCGCGTCGCGCTCGAGCGCACGCCGCCCGAGCTGTCGGCGGACATCATGGACAAGGGGATCATCATCACCGGCGGCGGATCGCTCCTGCGCAACCTGGACCGGCGGCTCTCGGAGGAGACGGGACTGCCGATCTCCTACGCGGAGGACCCGCTCGCGTCCGTGGCGCTCGGGACCGGAGCGATGCTGACCGACATGGACCTGCTGAGGAAGATCTCGATCACGTGATGGGAGCCGTGAACCGTAAACCGTGAACCGAAGGAACCATCGGTGAATCGCGTTTCGGTTTACGGTCTCCGGCTCACGGTTTACGTCCCATGAGACCCGCCTCCGCGCACGTCGAGGTCGCCGCCGTCAACCCTCGGAAGGGTTTCGCGGTCCTCGTCGTGGTGCTCGCGGGCTGCGTGCTGATGATGTCCGCGCAGGCGCCCGCGCGCGGCGGCCGGGGCACCGTTCTCCGCTCGTGGCTGCTGACGGCCACCGCTCCACTCGCCGCAGCCGCGGGCTCGGTTTCCCGCGGCGTCTCCGGCGCGATCGACCACACCGCGGAGCTCTTGAACGCGAACGAGGAGAACGAGCGACTCCGCCGCGAGCTCGACGCGAGCCAGCGCGAGCTCTTCGTGCTTCGCGCGCGCGCGGGCGAGGCGAACGAGGCGAGGCGGCTCGAGGTCGCCGGATCCGCGCTGCCGAACGTCGTCGCGAGCGTGCCGCTGCTGCTGGTCGAGCGCCGCTCGGGCACCTACAGCGCGGTCGTCGGCGCGGGCTCGGGGCAGGGCGTCGTGCCCGGCTCTCCGCTCGCCGTTCCCGGTGGGCTGGTGGGACGTGTCGTCACGGTCGGACGGGGCGTCTCGCGCGCGCAGCTGCTGCTCGACGCCTCGGCGGCCGCGGGCGCGCGGATCGCGCGGACCGGCGAGCTCGGCGTCGTGCGCGGCGACGGCCGCGGCGGACTGATCCTCAACAACATCGGGCTCGCGTCCACCGTCGCCCGCGGCGACCTCGTCGAGTCCGCCGGCATCGACGGCATCTACCCGCGCGGCGTGCCCATCGGACGCGTCGAGGAGGTCGTGCGCGGCGGCAAGCTCTTCCTCGAGATCCGCGTCGCGCCGTCGGCGGACTTCTCCCGGCTGACCGACGTCCTCCTGCTCTCGCCGTCACCGGCCGTGCGCGAGAGCCCCGACGGAATGGCCGAGACCCCGCGTCCCGCCGCGGCGGCCGAGCTCTCGCGGCCGAAGGCGACGGTCACTCCCGCGCGGGCGGCGTCCGGCGCGCCGCCGCGTCCCGTCCGCACGCCCGAGACGACCGCAGCGCCCGGCGCAGTCGCCGAGCCGGCGACGGCCGCCGCGGAGAAGACTCCCGCCGAGACCGCCGCGACGCGAACGACCGTTCCGACGAGTGCTCCCGCCGCGACCGGGTCCCCGCGGCCGAGAGCCGTCACCGCCGTCCGGACTCGCGCGCCCGCGAGCACCGTCCCGCCCGTCGCCGACACGCCGGCGCTCTACCCGACGGCCGCGGGCGCGCCGCCCGGAGCCGCGACCACTCACTCGGATGCGCCGCGGTGAAGCTCCACCGGATCGTGCTGCTGCTCGCCGGGGCGGCGGCGCTCGAGTACCTCGTCGGAGGCTCGCCGCATCGCTCCTGGCTGCCGGTCGACTGGTTCCTCCTCGCGACCGCCGCGGTGGGACGGGGCGGCGACTTCGTGCGGGCGGTCCTGGCGGGGGCGGCCGGGGGGCTGATCGAGGACACCATCTCCCAGCAGCTCATCGGGTTGAACGGCTTCGCGAAGGCGATCCTCGGTTATGCGCTGACCATCGTCTCGCTGCGGATAGTCTTCGGGGGAGCGGTGGCGGTGGGCGCCGCGCTCGCGGTCGCCTCGCTCGCGAACGAGGCGATCGTCGCCGTCCTCTCCGGCCTTCTGCTCCACGCGCCGATCGTGGTGCTGACGCGGGCCGCGATCGCGCGGGCGGTCGCGACGGGCATCGCCGGCGGCGCCCTCGAGGCGGCCCGGGTCTTTCCGTGGTCAGAATGGTGGAAGCGGAGACGGTTGAGGAGGCTGAGGTGAGGACGGGGTCGGCAGTCGGGAGTCGGCGGGCGGGAGGCCGCAGGTCTTGCTGAGGACCCGCGAGGACCGCCGGGCGCTCGTCCGCCGGATCGAGATCTCGCGCGTCGCGGTCGGCGCGATCCTGTCGATGCTCGCGGTCGCGTACTGGATCACCCAGATCGTCCGCGGCGAGTACTTCTTCAACCTCTCCGAGAACAACCGCATCCGCGCGGTCAAGATCACGGCGCCGCGCGGCTACGTCCTCGACCGCAACGGCACGACGCTCGTGGAGAACGAGCCCGCCTACACGCTGCACCTCTACCGGCGCGAGTCGAAGAACCTCGATGAATCGGTGCGGTTCATCGTCGCGCTCCTCGACTTGAACGCGGACGTCGTCAAGTCGCGCGTGGACCGCGGCCGCCGCGGGCCCGAGTACGTGCCGATCCCGATCGCCGAGAACCTCTCGATCGAGGAGGTCTCCGCGGTCGAGGCGCGCGCAGCCGAGCACCCGGAGTTCGCGATCACGGTCTCCCAGCGCCGCCAGTACATCAACGGCGGTTCGGCCGCTCACGCGCTCGGGTATCTCTCCGAGGCGACGCCGGAGCAGATCAAGGCTTCGAACAACGCGTACGGCGTGGGCGACTGGATCGGGCAGAAGGGCGTCGAGGGCGCCTACGAGAGGCTCCTCGCGGGCGTTAACGGAGAGCGCCGCGTCATCGTCGACTCGCACGGCCGCGAGGTCAACGAGGCGAATCGCCTCGAGGCGTCGCCCGGGCAGAACCTGTTCCTCACGCTGGACTCGAAGCTGCAGCAGATCGCGGAGGACTACTTCAAGGAGCGCGTCGGCGCGGTCGTCGCGCTGGACGCGAAGACGGGCGAGATCCTCGCGCTCGTCTCCTCGCCGACGTACGACCCGAACTGGTTCACGCGCCGCGTCACGTCCGCGGAGTGGAACGAGCTGCTCGAGAATCCCGACAAGCCGCTGCAGAACCGGGCGATCCAGAACATGTACTCGCCCGGCTCGGTCTTCAAGGTGTTCATCGCCTACGGCGCCCTGTCGATGGGCCTCGTCGACCCGGACATGAAGATCTTCTGTCCGGGCCACGCGGAGTTTTACGGCCGCGACTTCCACTGCCACAAGAAGGGCGGCCACGGACTCGTCAACCTGCGCGACGCCATCAAGGAGTCGTGCGACGTCTACTTCTACAACCTCGGCAAGAAGCTCGGCATCGACCGCATCGCCGAGATCGCCAGCTCGTTCGGCTTCGGGAAGCCGACCGGAGTGGACCTCGCCTTCGAGAAGATCGGGCTCGTCCCGTCCGAGGACTGGGCGCTCAAGCGCCGCAAGGCGCGGTGGTATCCGAGCGAGACGATCTCGGTGTCCATCGGACAGGGGCCGCTGCTCGTCACTCCGATGCAGGTCGCGCGCGGCCTCGCTGGCCTCGTCGAGGGAGGCCGGCTGCCGACACCGCACCTCTTCTACGCCTCGCAGGCGCCCGGCACGAACGCGCCGCTGCGCTACACGGCGGAGTCGTCGAGCACGATGCCGATCACGCCCGAGCAGCTGAAGATCGTGCTCAACGGCATGTGGGCCGTCGTCAACGAGGCGGGCGGCACGGCGTACGGCTCGCGGGTGCCGGGCTTCGAGATGGGCGGCAAGACGGGTACCGCGCAGGTCATCGGCAAGGGCGTCACCGTCAAGGCGGGCGTCGACAAGTCCAAGCTCCTGGACAACGCCTGGTTCGCGGGATTCGGCCCCGTCGCGGATCCGCAGATGGTCGTCGTGGTCTTCGTCGAGAACGGCGGCCACGGCAACCTCGCCGCGGCGCCGCTCGCGAAGCTGCTGTTCGAGGCGCGCTTCGTCACGCCCAAGACGCCGACGACGGGAGTGCAGGCGATGGTGACCGGTGAGCCGGCGCCCGCTGCCGGGCTGCGGACCGTCTCGACCGCGCGGCTCTCTGCGATGGCCGCGTCGCCGAGCCGGCGGCTCGCCGCCGCGGAACGTGACGCGCAACTCTCCGCCGCGACCCGAGGCGGCCCATGATCCGCCGCGTCCTGGGATCGAGCCGGATCGACCCGATCGTGCTCGCCTGCGCGCTCGGGCTCTCCATGCTCGGCGTGCTGTTCATCGGCTCGGCCACGATCGGGACGAAGTTCGAGGGCCTCGCCGGACGGCAGGCGACGTTCATCGCGATCGGCCTCGTCGCGATGACGGCGGCGATCCTGTTCGACTACCGCATGCTGCTCAAGTTCTCCTTCCCGATTTACTGCGCGTGCCTGCTGCCACTCGTCTACCTGCTCGTCTTCGGCCAGTCGATCGCGAACGTGCGGTCGTGGATCCGGTTCGGGAAGTTCCAGTTCCAGCCCGCGGAGCTCGCGAAGATCGCGACGGCTCTGCTGCTCGCGTACATGTTCGAGAACGAAGACGACACGGGCCTGCGTCCGGCGACGCTCGTGCGGCTCGGCGCCATCGTGGGCGTGCCGGTGCTGCTCGTCTTCCTGCAGCCCGACATGGGCCTCGCGCTGACCTTCCTCCCGCTCGTCTTCGTCGGCCTCTTCTTCGGCGGGCTGCCCGCGAAGGGATGGATCGCCATCTTCCTCGCGGTCGCCGTGCTCGCCGGCGGAGGCTGGTTCGTCCTGAAGGACTACCAGAAGGCGCGGATCGGCACGTTCCTCAACCCGGACAGCGACGTGCTCGGCTCGGGCTACCAGGTGCGGCAGTCCAAGATCGCCGTCGGCTCCGGCGGCTTCTCGGGGAAGGGGTTTCGCAGCGGCACGCAGAGCCAGCTCCGGTTCCTGCCGGTCCAGCACACGGACTTCATCCTCGCCGTGATCGCGGAGGAGTGGGGGTTCCTCGGCGTCATCCTGGTCCTCGGGCTGTTCGCCACGCTGATATTGCGCGCGTTGAAGCTGGCTCAGACCGCGCGCGACCGGGGAGGCATGTTCCTCGTGCTCGGGCTGACGGCGATGATGTTCTTCTCGGTCGTCGTGAACGCGTCCATGATGATCGGCGTCATGCCCACGACCGGGATCCCGCTGCCGCTGGTGTCCTACGGCGGCTCCTCGGTCGCGACGACCCTGCTCGGGATCGGCCTGATCCTGGGCGTGCAGTACCGGCGCTTCGCCAACGCGTGAGGAAAGAGCTCCTCGTCAACGCGGCTCCTCCGGAGACGCGCGTCGCCCTCACGGAGGACGGCCGCGTCGTCGAGGTCCTGCACGAGCGCCGCGGCCGGCAGGGCCTCGTCGGCAACGTGTACCTCGGGCGCGTGCACCGCGTCCTACCGGGCATGCAGGCGGCCTTCGTCTCGATCGGGCTCGAGCGCGACGCGTTCCTCTACGTCGAGGACGCGGCGGCGGCGGCCTCGGAGTTCGACTTCGGCGACGACGAGACGGAGGCGGACGACGACGCGCACGCGGATCGCGCGCGGATCGACGATCTCGTCAAGGAGGGGCAGGAGATCGTCGTCCAGGTCCGCAAGGACCCGCTCGGCGCCAAGGGTCCTCGCGTGACCTCGGCGATTTCGCTGCCGGGCCGCAACCTCGTCTTCCTTCCGAACGGCCGCGAGATCGGCGTGTCGCGGAGGCTCACCGACGACGCGGAGAGGGAGCGGCTGCGCGGGATCCTGCAGGCCATGTCGTCGGAGGGAGGATTCATCGCCCGCACCGCCGCGGCCGGCAAGTCGGCGGGGGAGCTCGAGCCGGACCGTGCCTACCTGACCGGCCTCGCCGCGCGCATCCAGAAGCGGCGCGAGAGCGCGGCGCCTCCGACGCTGCTCCACCGCGAGCTCGACCTCGCGCTCCGGAGTGTCCGGGATCTCGTGGTCGACGACCTCGATGCCATTCGCGTCGACGACGCGGCCACGCGGGATCGCATCGTCGAGTTCCTCGACTCGGTCGCTCCGTCCCTCGCCCGGAGGGTCGAGATCTACGACGACACGATGCCGCTCTTCGAGCGGTTCGGCGTCGAGGCGGAGATCGAGAACGCACTCCGCAGCCGCGTCGCTCTGCCGTCCGGCGGATCGATCGTGATCCACCAGACCGAGGCGCTCGTCGCGATCGACGTGAACACGGGCCGTTACGTCGGCCGCGAGGATCTCGAGCAGACCGTCTTCGCGGCGAACATGGAGGCGGCCCCGGAGATCGCGCGCCAGATCCGCCTTCGCGACCTGGGCGGGCTGCTCGTCGTGGACTTCATCGACATGGAGGACCCCGAGCACCGGCGCCGCCTCTTCGAGGCGTTCGAGGCGGAGCTCTCGCGCGACCGCTCCCGCACCCGCGCGGCGCAGATCTCCGAGTTCGGCCTGGTCGAGATCACGCGACAGCGCTCGCGCGGCAACCTCGAGCGCGTGCTGACGCGCTCGTGCCCCTGCTGCGCGGGAGCGGGCCGCGTGAAGACCGACCTGACCGCGGCGCTCGATCTCCGGCGCGCGCTGCTCGCTCCGCCGAGCCTCTTCCGCCCCGGCGAGACGGTCCGCGTCCGGGTTCGCCCAGGCGTCGCGCGCGTGCTGGCCGAGGAGGACGTGCTCGCGGATGCGGAGCGGACCCTGGGGATCCACGTGGAGCACGTCGAGGATCCCGCTCTGCGGGAGAAGAACTTCGAGATCGAGCGCGAATAAGCCTCCTGTTATCAGTAGTTACGATCTGAAATAAATCCCGGGAGGGTCGCGTTGCTTGTGTCAGCA
>DATBBK010000011.1:0-2359 GCA_036271035.1 Thermoanaerobaculia bacterium
GCTCGCTTCTCGCGATATAGTTAACCGTATGGTTAACAATTCGGCCGCCTCGCTGGATGCGACGTTCGGTGCGCTGGCGGACCCGACCCGGCGCGCGATCCTCTCGCGACTCGCCGAGACGCCCGAGGTTACGGTGACCGATCTCGCGCGGCCGTTCGACGTCTCACTGCCCGCGATCTCGCGCCACCTCCGCGTGCTCGAGGAGGCGGGCCTCATCGCCCGCCGGCGAGACGGCCGCGTCCACCACTGCCGCGTCGTCGCCGCCCCGATGAAGCCGGCGTCCGAGTGGATCGCGCGCTACCAGACGTTCTGGGAGGAGAAGCTCGACGCGCTCGCCCGCTATCTCGAGGAGACGGCGGACGAGGACGAGCCCGCGCCGGACGTCTCCAGGCGCGCCCGGCGACGCCGCGGCGCGACGTTCTCGCGTAGACGCCCCCGGAAGCACTAAGGAGGAGTCATGGACATCACGCCGACACAGGACGTCTCGAAGCTCCGCGTCACACGGCGGTTCAAGGCGAGCCGCCAGCGCGTCTACCGGGCATGGACGGAGCCCGAACTGATCATGAAGTGGCTCGCTGACGCCGACTACAACATGCGGGTCGTCCAGCTCGACCTCGAGGTCGGAGGCCGTTACCGGTACGAGGGCGAGATGCCCGGCGGGAGCTGGGCGATCTACGGCGAGTACCTCGAGGTCCGGCCGCCGGAGAGGCTCGTCTACACGTGGAAGTGGGACGAGATGCCCGGCCATCCGGGAGCCGGGAACACCGTGGTCACGGTGGACTTCCGCGAGCAAGGGGCGGAGACCGAGATCGTTCTTACCCACGAAGGCTTCACGAACGAGACCGACCGGAAAGAGCACAACAGAGGCTGGCTCGGCTGCTTCGACAAGCTGGCCGGGCTCGTCTGAGCGGAGCGCGAGAGCGAGATAAAGGAGGATCGAATGAAGAGAATCAGCGTGGCTCTGGCGTCGTTTCTCGTAGTAGCGGCGGCCGCGTCGGCGGTGCCGAACCCAACCGCGCCGGCCCCGGTCACCGCCGCCGGCTGGGACAGGCTGAAGTCGCTCGTCGGCGACTGGGAGGGTACGGTGTCCGACCATCCCGGCACGGTCGCGGTCAGCTACAAGCTCGTCTCGAACGGCACCAGCCTGATGGAGACCATGGACGTGGCCGGCCACTCCGAGACGATGATCACGATGTACGCGCCGGACGGCGACCGGATCGTCGCGACTCACTACTGCTCCATGGGCAATCAGCCGCGCATGGCGGCGAAGGGAGTCCAGGGCGGTGCGCTCGACTTCCAGTTCGTCGACGCGACGAACGTCGGCGATCCGAACGGCGAGATGATGCGCGGGCTGAAGGTGAAGTTCGAGGACTCGGACCACTTCCAGCAGCTCTGGACGTCGCGCGCGGCGGGCAGTGACCACACGGGAACGTTCACGTACGTGAGGAAGAAGTGACGCGCGACGCGTAAGCGGGTCCGGGTCGTAGGGGCGGCCCTCGCGGCCGCCCCCTCCGAAAGCGACTGGCGGCCGAGGTCCGGTCGAGAGGGGCGGGGTCAAGTCCCGCCCCTACGTCAGGGAGTTGCCCGCCGGGAACGTTATTTCTCCACTCCGTACACCTCTCTCCCCTCCAGGTACGTCGCGAGGACCTTCGCCTCGTGGATCTGCGAGGGCGGGATCTCGAAGAGATTCCGGTCCAGGACGATCAGATCCGCCGCCTTGCCGACCTCGATCGACCCCGTCTCCTTCTCCGTGAAGTCGAGATACGCGCCGCGGATCGTGTACCCCGCGATTGCATCCGGCAGCGAGATCCGTTCCTGCGGCAACCACGGAGTTCCCGCCTCGCCCGGCGCGCGGTGTGTCACCGCGACCTCGATGCCGTCGAGCGGGTTGATCGACGAGACGTCCCAGTCGCTGCCGAACGCGTACGCCGCTCCGGAGTCGCGCAGGCTCGCGATCGGGTAGAGCCATCGCGAGCGCTCCAGCCCGAGCTCGGGCTCGGTCATTTCCGTGAGGTACTTGTCCCCGTTCGCCCAGAACGGCTGGAAGTTGGCGACGACGCCGAGCCGCCGGAAGCGCGGGATGTCGGTGGGATCGATGAGCTCCAGGTGGGCGATGTGATGGCGCGCGTCGCGCGGACCGTTCGCGTTGCGCGCGGCCTCGAGCGCGTCGAGCGTGTCGCGGATCGCCCGGTCGCCGATCGCGTGGACGTGGATCTGAAAGCCCTGCTTGTCGAGCGCCGTCGCGAGCTCCTTGAACGCGGCCGGCTCGAGATTCGCCTTGCCGCGGTCGCCGTTCGTCCCGAGGTACGGCTCGAGGACCGCGGCGGTCTTCGTCTCGATGACCCCGTCGGCGAAGATC
>DATBBK010000012.1:0-7878 GCA_036271035.1 Thermoanaerobaculia bacterium
TCGCCCCGCTCACCCTGCCCTCTCCCCCTCACTGGGAGAGAGGGAGCTTGTGTGCCTTGTCCTCGATCCCGCGCGCCGCCCGTCTCGCGCACGACGAGCCGTCCCGGCGCGAACGCCTCGCGCGCCGCCCACTCGAGCTCCTCGCGCCGCGACTCCGCGCCGGATGTCGTCAGCTCGAGGACCGCGGCGTCGCCGTACAAGTCGAGGAGGACGCCGGGACAGAGATCGCCCTCCGAGTTCACGCCGCGGAAGCCGGTCGTCTCGGCCGGGAGCACGGCGCGCCGCAGCTCGCCCGCGGCGGTGAAGCGCTCTCGGAAGAGGGCGGCGTCGACCGGGCGGCCGTCGAAGGTCCAGAGCCGCGCGAGGATCTGGGAGTCGGGCGAGTAGAGGCCGCGCGCGAGGACGCGCCCGGATGCGTCGGCGACCTCGGCGAGCCCGTCGGCGCCGTCCCCCTGCGTGGACGCCACCGCGCCCGAGAAGAGCCAGGGGTGTCGCCTCAGGACGGAGGCCTCGCGGCCGGGGCGCAGCGTCAGTCGGATCATCCGATCACCGTCGTCACGAGAGGACGATATCGCCGGCCGCCGCGCGACATATTAGCTACGGCTAATGCTTCGTCGTTTCGGCGGCCCCAAAAAAAGGAAGCCCCCCGTTCTCACCCGGGGGGCCAAGGAGGAGATCTGTCTGCCTGCCAGTTGTACGGGGATGCCGGGGAAAACGTTGGGCCCCCGTCGCCGCTCGATGATTTTTTCAGACGGGGTGAGAAACGACTCTCAGCGCCAGCGCTTCCCACCTGGAGGTACACGGCGCGGCTCGAGGACGGTCCGAACCCCACGTCCATCCCCGCCTGCAGGCCCAGCCGCCTCGCGATGAGGTACCGGAACCCGACCCCGCCGGCCGGCACGTTGCTCGCCGAGCCGAGCTCGTCCCACGCGGGCGCGACGCGGCCCACGCCCCCGAACGCGATCACCATCCAGCGCGGATCGATCCAGTAGCGCGCCTCGCCCTCCGTCAGCACCGCGACGTTGTCCATGTACCGTCCGGCCCGGAGTCCGCGCATCGAGAGCGGGCCGCTCGAAGAACGGCACGTCGCCCCACGCATAGTTCGCATCGACGCGAAGCCCGAACCCCCACCGCTCGCCGAGCCGGCCGTAATACACGGCCTGTAGCCGCGACTTGCCGAAGTCGACGTCGCTTCCGAACGCGCGAACGTACGCGTTGCCGTCGAGGTAGACGTCCACGCCTCTCTGCGGCGAGAGGAAGTTGTCGCGCGTGTCGTACTCGAGCAGGCCGCCGACACCGCCGACCTTCAGATCGAGCTCGGCCGGCGGGATCTCGGGCGGGAGCGATCCCCCGAACGCGCTCTTCGTGCCGAGGTACACGTACTGGAGTCCGGCGAAGAGATCGGTGCCGCCGAGACGGGCCTGGATGCGCTGGAAGATCGCGGGCGCGTGATGTCGAACGAGACCGGGTTCTCCTGCAGCGGGCTGTCCGGCCCGAACCCGAAGAACTTCAGGTTCAGGTCGAGGTAGGCCGCGCCTCCGGTCCAGCGGATCCGGTCTCCGCGGAGCGGGATCAGGTAGCCGCCGAACGCGCCCCAGCTCCCGTTGACCGTGCCGAACCCGCCGGCGCCGAACAGCGTCGGCGTGGGAAACGCCTTCTCCGGCGCGTCGGGATCCGGAGGCGTTCGGCGGATGAACAGCGGAAACAGGCCGCCGCCAAATCCGACCGCCGGCTCCGTGACGATGAGCGGCACGGGCAAGAACCCGGTGCGCGTCGAGAGAAACGCCGAGAAGTCGAGCGCGCCGTCCTCGGGATCCTTCAGCGAGACCTTCTCCTCCTGCGCCGCCGCCGCAAGCGCGACGGCTAGAGCCGCCGCGGCGGCGAACAGCACGCGGACGATCGCTCTTCGAATCGCCGGGGAGATCAGCACGTGGAGGAGGAAGGCGTCAACGCGACGCGGATTGGACCGCCGCCGCCGGCGACTTGACGCATCGGAATCCGAGGTTCGACGAGCCGGAGTCCTGCTCGCCCTTGCCGCGAGAGCCGAGCACGTACCGCGCGCAGTACTCGTCCGAGCAGAGATACGAGCCGCCGCGGTTGACGCGTTTCTTCTCGCTCGGCTCGGCGGGATCCCAGCTGTCCGCCGGCCCCTGCGGATTGCGGACGACTGCGCCGCCCGCCATCTGCGCGTACGCGTCCGCGCGGTACCAGTCCGCGCACCACTCCCAGACGTTGCCCGCCATGTCGTAGAGGCCGTAGCCCTCGGCGGGGAACGACGCGACGGGCGCCGTGCCCTTGTATCCGTCCTCGCCGCGGTCGGCATCCGGGAAGTGGCCCTGCCAGATGTTCGCGGCCCACTTCCCTCCGGGCTTCATCGCGTCGCCGCCCCAGATGTACTTCCCGCCGTCCTTGCCGCCGCGCGCGGCGAACTCCCACTCGGCCTCGGTCGGCAGGCGCTTGCCCGCCCACTTCGCGTACGCGACCGCGTCCTGCCACGCGACGTGCACGACCGGATGCTTCATCCTTCCCTTCAGGTCGCTCTTCGGGCCCTCCGGGTGGCGCCAGCTCGCGCCGGGCACGTACGACCACCACGCGTAGTGATCGTCGAGCGAGACCGGATGGTCGGGCGGGTGGAAGCAGACGGATCCCGGGACCAGGTTCTCCGGCGGCGCGCCCGGAAAGTCCTTCGGATCGGGCTTCCGCTCGGCGACGGTGGCGTACCCCGTCGCGCGCACGAACGCGTCGAAATCCTCGTTCGTGACCTCGGTCCGGTCCATCCAGAAGCCGTCGACGGCGACGCGGACGTGCGGCTGCGCGTCCTTCATCATCGGATCGTCGCAGCCCATCGTGTACTCGCCGCCGGGGATCCAGACCATGTCCTTCGGCGCGGGCGACGGCGCCGCGCCGGCGTTGACGCGCATGGGGTCGGAGAGCTTCGCGGGCACGGCGGCGACCGGCGCGCGCGGCGACGCCTCGCGCTCCGACGCGCCCGGCGCTCCGGGAGATCTCCGGCACGCCGCCAGCGCCGCGGTTGCCGCCAGTGCTGCGACGACGAGACGGACACGACGGCGCATCGCGCCGCTACTTTATCGCGCCGCTCTCAGTTGCTGGGCGACAGCTTCCGCCCAGCGCCGCGACGACGGCGTCGACGAGCTCGCGCCCGCCGAACGGCTTGACGAGGTAGCCGGCCGCGCCGAGCCGCTCCGCGTCCGCGCGCGGCGCCGGGTCGTCGAACGCCGTCATGAAGATCACGGGCGGGTGGATCCCCATGCGCTTGAGCCGGCGGTACAGCTCCGGCCCCGAGGCCTGCGGCAGCCGCACGTCGAAGATCAGGCAGCCCGCGTCCGCCGCCGCGCCGGATGCGAGCAGTTCCTCGGGCGACGCGAACGCGGCCGCGTGCAGACCGGCCGCGGCGAGCAGCTTCCGGAGCGCATCCCGCATGCCGGGATCGTCCTCGACGACGACGATCTCCCTGGACATCAACGCCGAATGATCCGGCCCGACGCGCGTCGGAGGAACCGGGACCTTCGTGAGGAGGAGTTGCCCGTTCGGGCAGCTAAGCCTGACCGGCGGTCGCCGGCTCGCGCGGCTCGCGCGGCTCGCGCAGGACGCGGTCCGCGGAGCGGATGAGATCCGCGAGCGACGCCGCGCCCATCTTCGCCATGACCCGCGCCCGATGCGCCTTCACCGTGCGCTCGGACGCGCCGATCGCCGCGGCGATCTGCTTGTTGAGCCGGCCCGCGACCACGAGCTCCATGACGGCGCGCTCGCGCGACGTCAGGCCGTCGAAGCGCTCGCGCAGGCGCCGCAGGTGCTCTCCCGCGCCGCGCCGCTCCGCGTCACGCGCCAGCGCGCGTCGGACCGCCTCGAGCAGGACCTCGCGCTTGACCGGCTTGGTCAGGAAATCCTCCGCGCCGTCCTTCATCGCGCGGACGGTCGCCGGCACTGTGCCGTGCCCCGTCAAGAAGACGACCGGCAGCGCATCGTCTCGCTTGCGGAGCGCCGACTGGAGGTCGAGCCCGTTGGGCCCCGGCATGCGGAGGTCCAGGAGCACGCAGCCCGGCTCCGAGCCGCCGTCGGCCAGCAGAAAGGCGCCGGCCGAGGCGTAGTCCCGCACCTGATAGCCCGCGGCGCGGAGGAGGCGCGAGATGGCCGTTCGAAACGGCTCGTCGTCGTCCACGACCCGAATGACGGGGACCGTCGCGCCCATGGCTCCCCCCTTCGACGGATCCGCGCGGCGGCGGGGGGCTCTGAGCCCTCAGGCCGCCGCGATCGGAAGCGTCACCCGTAGTGTGGCGCCTCCGCCGTCGTTGTTCGTGGCCCGAATGCTACCTCCGTGCGCTTCCACGATCGACCGCGAGATCGACAGGCCGAGACCCATGCCCTCCTCGCGCGTCGTCACGAAGGAGTCGAAGAGCCGGGGCAAAAGCTCGGCCGCGATCCCGTGGCCCGCGTCCGTGACCGCGAGCTCGACCCCGCCGTCGCCGTCGCCGCCGGTGGAGAGCAGGAGCCGGCGCCCGCCCGCGGGCACGGCGCTCATGGCGTCCATCCCGTTGACGATGAGATTGAGCAGAACCTGCTGCAGCGAGACACCGTCGCCGCGGACGGCGGGCAGCCCCGACGCAAGCTCGGTTCGAAGCGTCACGCCGCGGCGGCGGCACTCGGGCTCGGCGAGACCCAGCGCGTCCTGCACCACGCCGTTGACGTCGAGCGCCTGCATCGTCGCGACGCGGCGCCGCACGAGCGCGCGCACGCGGCGGATCACCTCGCTCGCGCGCAGGTCCTCGCGCCGGATGTCGGAGAGGATCGAACGGATCTCGTCGGGCGCGACGGGACCCATCTCGAGGCGGATGTCGAGCGCGTCCGCGTTCGAGAGGATCGCGCCGAGCGGCTGGTTGATCTCGTGCGCGATCGAGGCAGTCAGCTCGCCGAGCAGCTCGAGCCGGCTGGCCTGATCCATGCGTCGATCCGCCTCCTCGGCGCGCTTGCGGTCCGTGATGTCGCGGCCGATCGCCTGGAACTCCAGGACGCGCCCGTCGCGCCCGCGGACCGGATAGTTCGTCCACTGGTTCCAGCCGAGCGATCCGTCGGCGCGGACGACCTCGTGCTCGTGGGTCTCGGCACGCGGCTCCCGAACCAGCGACTCCACCTGCGTCCGCGTGACCGCCTGCGCGGGCTCGGGGATGAGATCGAGGAAGGATCGGCCGACGAGGCTCTCGCTGGCGCCGCCGAAGTAGCGGGCGTACGCCTCGTTGACGAACGTCAGCGTCGTGTCGGGAAGGAAGCGGCAGATCAGGTCGGTCTGGCTGTCGACGATCTCGCGGTAGCGCTTCTCGCTCTCGCGGAGCGCGGCCTCCGCGCGCTTGCCCGCGACCGCGGAGGTCAGCATCTCGCCGATCACGCGCAGGCGCGGGACGAGATCCGCGGGCCAGCTCCGGAGCCGGCGCGTCGTCTGGAACTCGATGCCGCGCACGAGCCCGTCGGAAACGGTGATCGGGATGAGCAGCAACGATCTGAGGCCGCGCGCGGCCGCAGACTTCCGGCCCCGCGAGGTCGCGGGCAGGTCGCGCGCGACGTCCGCCAGCGCGATGGTCTCCCCGGCGCGGAGCCTGCGGAACAGTCCCGGGGCCTCGGAGACCCGGAGCGGCTCGCCGAGGGCCGCCAGGCCGGAGACGTCCGCTGCGTGAGTCGCTCGCGCCTCTCCCTGCTCGGGCAGAAACACGAACAGCGAGCAGCGGTCGAGCTCGATGGCGTCGACCACGCTCCGCAGCGCCGCCTCGACGGCCTGGTTGACGTGCTCCGCGTCGACCGCGATGAGGCGGGCGGAGATCTCGGAGATCAGCCGCTCGAATCGGAGCTGGTCCGCGAGCGCCCGCAGGGAGCGTCGGCGCTCGAGACGCGAGACGCCGAAGGCGAGCAGCGCCAGGACGGCGACGGTCGCCAGCGCCAGGACGAGGCTCGGGACGCGCACGGCGGGGCCCGCTCCGGCGGCGCCGATCGCCGCCAGGCACTCCAGGAAACCGGATCCGAGGCCGCCCGATTGCATCGTCTCGAAGAGCCCGCCGAAATCAGACCACATCGGGAGCGACCGCGAAACTCCGGTCTGGACCGGATCCGCCGCGACGGCGGCCGCCTGCCCACCCCCGCCGGACGACGCTTCGCACCGGAGAGGAGCCGGTCCGCGGCCGCTGCCCCAAGGGGCAATCCCTGCTCGAACGAGCCGCCGGTAGCATGCGGCGGACCTGCAGAGGAATCGATGTCGTCGAAGCTGTTCAGTGAGTTCCTCGGAACGTTCTGGCTCGTGCTCGGCGGCTGCGGGAGCGCGGTGCTCGCCGGGGCCTTCCCCGCGTACGGGATCGGATTCGCGGGCGTCTCGCTCGCGTTCGGTCTGACCGTCCTGACGGGCGCGTACGCCCTCGGCCCCATCTCGGGCGGTCACTTCAACCCGGCCGTGACGTTCGGGCTCTGGGCGGGCGGGCGGTTTCCGGCGCGCAACATCCTCGGCTACGTGATCGCGCAGGTCGTCGGCGCGATCGCCGCGGCGGGCGTCCTGTACCTCATCGCGAGCGGCAAGCCTGGCTGGGAAATCGGCAACTTCGCCGCGAACGGCTACGGCGATCACTCGCCCGGCAAGTACTCGCTCGGCGCCGCCCTGATCACCGAGCTCGTCATGACGTTCATCTTCCTGATCGTGATCCTCGGCGCGACGCACCGCCGAGCACCGGTCGGATTCGCGGGCATCGCGATCGGTCTGTGCCTGACGCTGATCCACCTGATCAGCATCCCGGTCACGGCGACGTCGGTGAACCCGGCGCGCAGCACGGGACCGGCGCTCTTCGTCGGCGGCTGGGCCGTCTCCCAGCTCTGGCTCTTCTGGATCGCGCCGATCGTGGGAGCGCTGATCGCGGGCTTCGTGTACCGCGGCGTGATGGAGGCCGGGCCGGAGCCGGACGTCGCCGGGCGCTGAGCAGGGTTTCGCCTCCGCCTTCCGCGTCGGGCGTCGCGGCCGTCATTCGTCTCGGGGCGACCGCCGCGATATAAAAGTCGCGGATGACTCCAACCTCAGGGAGCGCGCCGGCGGCCTCGCCGGCCGCGGCTCGCGTCGCGCTGCGGCGCGAGGCCGACGGCTCCGCGGTCCTCGCGATCGACGGCGACCTCGACGTCGAGACGGCCGCCGCGGCGCGGCGCGATGTCGCTCGGCTGCTGGCCGGCGCCGGCGTCGGCGCCGTGGAGGTCGACGCGTCGGGGATCGAGCGCGGCGACATGTCGGGGATGGCGATCCTCTACGAGCTCGCGCACGGCGGGATCGCGCCGGGCGTGCCGGCGGAGATCCGCGGGCTGCGACCCGAGCTCCAGACCCTCCTGAACGCCTTCCCGTCCGGCGACGCGCTCGCCGCGCTCGCCGCGCCTCCGCCGCGCTTGCGCCTCGCGGACGAGGTGGGCGCCGCCACGATCTCGATCGTCGCGGACGCGAGGGCCCAGGTTGCGTTCGTCGGCGGCCTCGTCGAGGGCTTCGCCGCCGCCGCGCGCCGACCGCGCGCGATGCGCTGGCACGAGGTCGCGGTCGTGTTCAAGAAGGCGGGCGTCGACGCGCTGCCGATCGTCTCGCTGATCAGCCTGCTGATGGGGCTCGTCATCGCGTTCGAGGCGGCGCAGCCGCTGGCGACATTCGGGGCGCAGATCTTCATCGCCGACATGATCGGCCTCGTGATGGTCCGCGAGTTTTCGCCGATCTTCACCGCCATCATCTTCGCCGGCCGGTCCGGGTCCGCTTTCGCGGCCGAGATCGGCACGATGAAGGTCAACGAGGAGCTCAACGCGCTCGAGACGATGGGGCTCGACCCGCTGCGCTTCCTCGTGATCCAGCGCGTCTTCGCG
>DATBBK010000013.1:0-37978 GCA_036271035.1 Thermoanaerobaculia bacterium
TCCATCGCTTCGTGCAGGCAGTCGTGCATCGTCTGCCGCACCAGCGGGTGGTCGGGCACTGCGATCTCGCCCGAGTGATTCTCGAGGCAGCCGACGGTCTCGGGAAATACGGCTGCCATTAGATCGTCGCAGCGGAAGCGCAGCATGTGGGGTGGCACGCGTTTGCCGTTCTGCTGCCGCAGCACGACCAAGGCCCGCGTCAAGTTCCAGCGCCAGCGAACTTGGAACATCGGCACTGCCAGCACGGCCTGTTCCAGGAGCTGAGCGACGTTGTCGGCGTTGAGCATCTTGAACAGCCCTTCGATTGGCAGGCTGTGCTGCGGGCCGAGCGAGAGCACGATCGCCTCCTCGTTCGCGGCGGCCTGGAGCTCGAAGCCGAACCCGACGCAGAACTTCTTGCGGAGCGCGAGTCCCCACGCGCGGTTGATCCGCGAGCCGAACGGCGCATGGACGACGAGCTGCATGCCGCCGCTCTCGTCGAAGAAGCGCTCGAGCACGACGCGGCGCTGCGTCGGCACCGTCCCGAGCGTCGCACGCCCGGCGGCGACGTACTCCGCGATCTGCTCCGCCGCGCCGCGCGGCAGGGCGGCGCCGCACTCCGACTCGAGGAACGCGGCTCCTCCGTCGGCGTCGCCTCGTCCCGCGGCCTCGTCGCGCATCGCGGCGATCCCGGCGGCGAGCTCGCGCGTCCGGCCGGGCGCCTCGCCGAGCCAGAACGGGATCGACGGCGGCTGGCCCTTCGCGTCGGCGACGCGCACGGTCCCCTGCTCGACGCGCAGGATCCGCCACGACGCGTTGCCGAGCTGGAAGATGTCGCCGCCGTTCGACTCGATCGCCCAGTCCTCGTTGACCGTGCCGACGAGCACCCCCTCGGGCTCGAGGCGCACCTGGTAGTCGGCGGTGTCCGGGATCGCGCCGCCGGACATGAGTGCGGTCAGACGCGCGCGCTTCGTCGCCATGACGCGGCGGTTCACGCCGTCGCGATGGAGAAGCGCGCGGCGCCCGGATGAGTGCAGCGCGACGGCGGCGTCGAAGTCCTCGCGGTCCAGGTCGCGGTACGGCCACGCGCGGCGGCAGAGCGCGAAGAGCGCGTCCTCGCCCCAGCCCTCGGCCACGCAACTCGCGACGATCTGCTGCGCGAGGATGTCCCGCGCCGCCGGCGCCGGCGGCGTGCGGTCGAGGATCGAGCCGGCGACGCAGCGCAGGAGCGCGGCCGCCTCGACCAGCTCGTCGAGAGTCAGAGGGAAGAGGCGGCCCTTCGGGACGCGGCGGAGCGCGTGACCCGAGCGGCCGACGCGCTGGAGGAAGGTCGCGATCGAGCGCGTCGCACCGACCTGGACGGCTAGGTCCACGTCGCCGATGTCGATGCCGAGCTCGAGCGACGCGGTCGCGACGAGCGCGCGCAGGCGGCCCGCCTTGAGGCGCTCCTCGGCGTCGAGACGCCGCTCCTTCGACAGGCTGCCGTGGTGGCTCGTCACGGCCTCCTCGCCGAGCCGCCGAGAGAGCTGCGCCGCGACGCGCTCCGCCATCTTGCGCGTGTTCACGAACACGAGCGTCGTGCGGTGGCCGGAGACGAGCTCCGCGATCCGGCCGTAGATCTCCTCCCACTGCTCGTGCGAGCACACGGTCGAGAGCGGCGACGGCGGGATCTCGACGCCGAGGTCCAGAGCGCGGAACGTCCCGGCGTCGACGAGCGAGCACTCGCGGCCGGCGCCGACGAGGAAGCGGCCGACCTCGTCGAGCGGCTTCTGCGTCGCGGACAGTCCGATGCGCTGCAGTGATCCAGCGGCCTCGCGCTCGGCGACGAGCGCCTCGAGCCGCTCGAGCGACAGCGCGAGGTGGCTGCCCCGCTTGTCGCGCACGAGCGCGTGGATCTCGTCCACGATGACCGTCGCGACCGTGCGGAGCATCCCGCGGCCGCCGTCGCTCGTCAGCATCAGGTAGAGCGACTCCGGCGTCGTGACGAGAACGTGCGGCGGCCGCCTCGCCATCGCCGCGCGGTCGCTCTGCGGCGTGTCCCCGGTCCGCACGAGGACGCGGACCTCGGGCAGCGACGGGTCGGCGGCGCGCATCTCGGCGAGCGGGGCGATCAGGTTCTTCTGGACGTCGTTCGCGAGGGCGCGCAACGGCGAGACGTAGAGGACCTGCGTCGCGTCCGGCAGCTCCGCGCCGCGGCGCAGGAGCGCGTCGATGGCGGAGAGGAACGCGGCGAGCGTCTTGCCGGATCCCGTCGGCGCGGCGATCAGCGTGTGGCGGCCGGCCCGGATGTGGGGCCACCCGTCGCGCTGCGGCGCAGTCGGCTCGCCGAGTCGCGCGGCGAACCAGTCACGGACGGCCGGGTGGAACGAGGAGAGCGGGGACACCGTACCGATCTTATCGCCGCCCTTCTGTCATCCCGAGGAGCGCAGCGACGAGGGATCCCTCTCGAAAACGCGACTTCGAGTTGAAAGGGATCCCTCCCTGCGCTCGGGATGACATAAGGGTTGGACCGCCGTCTACTCGAACTGAAACTCCAGCATCGTCCTGCCACTCGGCACACTCTCCGGCACCAGCGCGCGCAGGTTCTCCGGGCGCGCTCGGTCGTCGAGCAGGCCGTCGCGCAGGAACGTGACGAGATCGTCGATCTCCGCGTCCGTCAGCCGGAGCGGCTCGCGCAGCAGCGGATCCAACGCGTCTTCGAGCGCCTCGCGCGGACCCACGCGCGCGCAGAGGTCCGGCGCGACGCCCGCCGCCACCGGGTCGTACGCGTCGATCAATCCGGCCCCGTCCGTGTGGAACCGCACCGCGTCCTCCAGGCGCACGAACGCTCCGTCGTGGAAGAACGCGGGCTGAAGCGCGAGGTTACGGAGCGGCGACGTCCGGAACGCGTAGCGGTCCGCCGGATCGGAGGTGATGTCCTCGAGGCCGTAATCCTCGTCGCCGTCCGGT
Organism: Thermoanaerobaculia bacterium; assembly: GCA_036271035.1. Classification (GTDB taxonomy): domain Bacteria; phylum Acidobacteriota; class Thermoanaerobaculia; order UBA5066; family Gp7-AA6; genus DAHUXD01. The sequence goes on from DATBBK010000013.1 coordinate 2,929, forward strand.
CCGGCGAAGGCGACGTCGCCGGTTCCGGCGCCGTAGACGGGCGCGAGCTGCGGCACGCCGGCTGCGTGCATCTCGAAGTCGCTGAACATCTCGTTCGCGGCGCCCGCCACCGCGTGGCAGCGCACGCAGCCCGCGCGGCCGAAGAAGAGGAGCGCGCCCCGCTTCTGCGCGTCCGTCATCGCGGAGCGCTCGCCGCGCGCGAAACGGTCGATCGGGGCGTTCGCGAACGTCAGGGAGAACTCGAACTCCGCGATCGCCTGGCCGACCATCTTGAAGTCGATCCGCCCGCCCTGCGCGACCGGGACGAACCTCCGCGCGAACGCGTCGCGGTACGCCGCCGCCGCGTTGAGCCGGAGCAGGACGGCCTGGCGGATCGGCTCGTTGCGGAAGCCGCTCGCGTCGGGCGGCGGCACCGGCGTGCCGAGCCCGTCGTCGAACGGGCCGCCGGCGCCGGTGAAGCCCGCGACCTCCGTCTGCTCCGTGGGCGGGATGTGCGCCTGCGCGACGAGGAGCTGGCGGATCTCGTCGTCGGACGGCAAAAACTTGCTCGTGCCCTCAGGCGCCGGAAAAACGAAGCCCTGCGAGTTGTCGAATGGGTCGCCGGTCGGGCTGCGGAAACGGCCGTTCCACATCAGCTTCGGGAAGAACGCGTTGTTGATGACCATCGGCGTCCGCCGCTGGTTGCGCGGACCCGTCCGCCCAGGGCCGACGAGGTTGTTGTTCTGGATGCCGATCGCGATCGACTGCGTGTCGCCGAACCCGTTCGTAGGCGAGTGGCAGCCGGCGCACGCGTTGTCGCCGTGGAGGCCGAGGATCTTGTCGAAGAAGAGGTCGCGACCGAGCGACGCGAGATCCGGATCGACCGGACGCCCGAGCCGCTTCTCGAGGGTCGACTCGATGCGGCCGGTGAAGCCGGCGCGCGCGAGGCTGCGCGCGAGGCGCACGTCGAGCGAGACGGGCGCGACCGGCTGACGCGGCGCCGGATGAATCTGCGCGAACGCGGACGCCGCGAGACACAGTCCCAGCGCGGCGGCTGCCGATACCCGCAGAAGCTTCGATTTGTCCGATGGGTGCACGAGCTCTCCCTGATCGACGCCGCGCCATTCTGCCCGCTCCGCGCTTCCCGTTCCAGCGGAATCGCCGCGGGCGAGGTCAGGGGCGGGCGGATCGCTCTTCCGCGGCCGCGCGAGACGCCCCCCAAGCGTCCCACGCCAGCGCCGCGAGGCACGCGATCAGCAGGACGCTGTACTCGACGCCGTTGCGGCCGCCGCCCACGACGAACCATCCCTCGCGCGCGTGGACCATGGCGATCCCCGCGCCGAGAATCGCGATGTGGATCGGCGCGACGAATCGGACTAGTCTCCCGATCACCAGGCAGAACGAGCCGAAGATCTCGAAGATCGAGATCGCCCACGCAAGGGCGGCTCCCGCCGGGAATCCCTGGCCCGCGAGCCACTCGCCGAATGGCGCGACGCCGCCGCCGAGCACGCGGCTCCAGCCGTGGACCGCGAGCAGGAGGCCGACGGCGATCCGGACGACGGCGAGCGGCCTCATCGGCGCGCCGTCCTGCTCGGTTTGCCGGCGCCGGCGCCGCCGGCCCCCGCCTCGACGATCCTGCGGAGGGTTTCGATCGTGCTCCAGCCGCGCGTCGTGGCGGGCACGCCGAAGAGCTTCTCGACGACCTCGTTCGGGTAGATGAGGCGGCCGGCGCGCCGCCTCCAGACGCTCGTCACGAACGGCCCGTCCACCTCGGTCACGCGGACCTGCCAGTCCTTGCCGTCGGGGACCGCGACCGGCAATCTCGTCGCGCCCTTCGGCTTCGCGGCGAGCACGCTGACCATCGTCTTGAGGTCCTTCCCGTAGGGTCTCGGCTCCTTCTCCGCGCGGCGCGCGAGCGCGACGACGTCCGCGCCGCGGCAGACGATCACCTCGCACTCGAACTCGAGCGCCTTCAGGATCGACTTGCGGACCGCGGACTCCGCGCCGCCGGCGTGCAGGACGAAGGTTCCCGCGGCGCCGACGTTGACCGCGTCGAGAGCGCGCGCGAGCTCGGCGGGACGGAACGTCTTGTTGCCGCCGACGTTCACGCCGCGCAGGAAGACGACGAGGGATTTGCCGGCTGACATATTAGCTGTCACTAATATATTCGATTGGGCTCACGGCTCGTTGAGCTCCCCCAGCCCGTGGAACCGGCCGCACCGCGGGCACCACGTCGGCGGATCGGTGTTGCTGACGCGGTGGCGCACAGGGGGCACGGACCGTAGGTACGCGAAGATCGCTCCGAGGTCGTCGTCGTTCAGCTTGCGGAACTCGAACCAGACCATCGCCCTCGTCAGCTCGCGGACGCCGGCGACCTTGCCCGTCCGGATCGTCTGGATGAAGAGCTTCTCGTCGTAGTACGAGATCCCCGACGGATCCGAGGTGATGTTCGGCGACGTGATGACGCGCTCGGTGCGCACCGGCGTGCCGGGCGGCGGCTTGGACGCGAACCAGGGGTCGTCGCCGAGCTCCTCGAAGTAGTCCTCGTAGCCGAATCGCCGCCCGCCGCCGAGCTCCATGTCGAGCCGCCGGTGCGTCCACGTGCCCTCGGGGGGTCTCGCCGTATGGCAGAGAGGACATCGTCCAAGGCGCACGAGGTAGCCCCCGCGTGCGACGCGCGTCGTGAGGTCCTCGGCGCGGGCGGGCGGCCGCAGCGGCTCGGGCGGGAGATCGTCCGCGTCCAGCGCCGTCCACTTCGGCAGCTCGTGCCGGATCGGACGCAGCGTCCGCAGGTACGCGACGATGGCGCGCACGTCGCCGTCGGTCATGACGCTGAAGTAGTCGTACGGCATCACGAGCGCGAGGCGGCGCCCGTCGTGCCCGATGCCCTCGCGGATCGCGCGGATGAGCTGCTCGTCGGTCCAGCGTCCGACTCCCGTCTCCGGGTCGGGCGTCAGGTTCGCCGCGACGTGGTGCTTCCTCTCGCCGGTGACGTCGCCGGCGCCGAGCATCGACGGATCCGGCTCCTCGAGCCCGTTGCTCATGAGGGGCGAGTGGCACTCGAAGCACTCGCAGACGCCGCGGGCCAGGTAGCGCCCACGCGCGATCGCGGCCGCCTTGGCCTGCACCGCCGGCGACGCGGCGTGCCACAGCCCGGCGCCGAGCGCCACGACGCAGACCGCGCCCGCCGCGGCCGCGGCGATCCCGGAGACGGCGCCTCGCCTGCTCACGTCCGATCTAGTCCTTGAGGAAGTACTCCACCGTCGTCACCACGCGCACGAGCTTGGCGATCTGCGCCGTCTCCTGCGCGCCCGGCCCCTGGTCGCGCGGGAGGATCTCGAAAACGCCCTGGCTGCCCTGGCGAATCCCGCCGAGCTTGCTCTTCGAGTCCTGCGCGAACTTCGCGGCGGACTCGCGCGCGCGCGCCGTCGCCTCCTCGATCATCGGCGGCTTGAGATCGTTCAGCTTCGTGAACATGTAGCGCGGGCCGCCGGACCCGTAGCCCTCGTCCTCGGACGACAGGACGATGCCGGCGCTGACCAGCTCGCCGGCCTTCTGCGCGACCTCGGCGATCGCGTCCGGCTTGTCGGAGCGCACGACCAGCGTCTGCCGCACGACGTAGCGGTAGCGCACGCGGTTCGCATCGCCGTAGGGGTTCGCGTTCGCGTCGGTGACCTCGAGCCGCTGCAGCTCCGCCTTCGCCGCGTCGACGCCGTGCGCGGTGAGAAACTCGCGCACCTTCTTCAGGTTCTCGACGAGTCGCGCCTGCGCGGCGGCGAGGTCGTTGTCCGCGGTGACGACCCGGATGGGCCAGATCGCGAGGTCCGCGCGCACCTCGCGCTCCGAGATCCCCTTCACCGTGACGTATCGGTCGATCAGCCGCGCGTCGACCAGGCCGCGGCCGGCGAGCCAGCCTCCGGCAGCGAGACCGAGGGCGACGAAGATCGAAGCGGCGACGCGGCCACGTCCGTCCATGCGATTCGCTCCTTATGAATAGGTGCGCGAATACTAACCATTACCTCGGCAAACGAGTGCGCCGCGGGCCACGCCCGTTCCGGCCGAGACCCGAGCCCGCTAGGCCTTGCGCGCGAGGAGGGTCGCCGGGCGCAGCGAGCCGAAGGTGATCAGCCCGAGCAACGCCGAGCCCGCGCGCGAGTCCAGCCGGCGCACGTCGTCGCAGCCCGCGCGCGAGAGCTCCGCCGCGTACTGGACGCCGTGCCGGATGTCGTCGATGAGGACCCGGCCGCCGGGCTTCAGCACGCGCGCGATCTCGCGGATCGCCTCGGCGCGGCCTGCGAATGAGTAGATGTTGTGGATCGCCTTCGACGAGACGATCACGTCGAAGGTTGCGGCTGGGAACGGCAGCTTGCGCATATCGGCGGTCTTCACCTCGACGCGGTCCGACACGCCCTCGAGCCTCGCGTTCTCGAGCGTCGCATCGGGGCGGTTGCCCGAGAGATCCTCCGCCTGCCAGATGTCCACGCCGACGGCGCGGCCGCTTCCCGGAGTCAGTCGCTTCGCCGCGCCGATCAGCATCAGCCCGCGGCCGCAGCCGATGTCGAGCACGCTCTCGCCGCCCGTCCAAAGGATCGCGTCGAGCAGCCTCTCGCGGTCGCGGACCTTGCCGACCCGGCTCGACCGGATCATCCAGATCCCCATTGCGAGGCAGCCCGCGCCCGTCCACTCGAGCATCGTCACGAGCGGGAAGACGAACTTCACACCGCCGAGCGAGAAGCGCACCACGCCCGGCCAGATCCCGGCCGCACGCAGCACGACCAGCACGAGCCCGGCGGCCGCGACGAGGAACAGGTTGCGCACGACGCCGGGCGCGTCGAGGCCGTAGTCGGCGCGACGCGGAGAGGAGTCGCCGTGCGCGGGCGCCGGCGTCGCCGCGCTCATCGCAGCGCCGCCAGCTCGAGCCGGCGCTCGCGCATGTAGAGAAAGAGCGGCAGCCCCAGCGACAGGCCCACGATCGCGTTGGCCGCGATGGGGAGCCAGAGCCGCGGGATGCCGGCGCGCCGGCCCTCGATCGCGACGAACACCCAGAACGCCACGGAGGAGAGGATGACGTCCGCGGCGAACGAGCCGGCCGCCCGATTCGCGAAGATCTCGCGGATCAAGAGCCGCAGGTCGAGCCCGTGCGCGCTCAGCCACGGCAGGAACACGGCGTAGGGCACGATCGCCCCGACGACGCAGAGCACGAGGTAGACCGTCTTCGGCTTCATCCCTCGACACCTTTCTCGCGGAGCTCCTTGCGGAAGCACCGCAGGACGCCGGCGTCCTCGAATCCCAGCGCGAGGTGCGCCTGCGCGCTCGCCTCGTTCGCGATCTCCGTGTCGGACGCGAGCTCCTCGCAGCCGTTTGCGCGCCCCCACTCCTCCGCCGCGTCGATCAGCGCCCGTCCGACTCCGCTCCCGCGCGCGCCGGGCACGACGTACCAGGCCTCGACGAACGCGACGCGGTTCGTGCGGCAGCCCTCGGCGGTCGGACGGATCGAGAGCTCGACGAGACCGACCGCTTCGCCGCCGTCGCCGATCGCGAGGAGAGCGGCCTCCGGCTCCGGCAGCGAGCCGTCGAAGAACTCCGCGACCTCGCGGCCGAGCTCCTCGGCGGACTGATCCGGCCACAGTCCCGTCCGCATTCGGAGCCAGGTGTCCGCGTCGGACGGGAGGACGGGCCGGACGGAGATCACGCGAAGGCGGCCGCGCACCTACGCGCGCAGCGCCTTCTCCTTCTTCCGGAGACCGGCGACCTGCGCCTTGACGAGCTTCGTCAGCGTCGGAAGGTCCACGTCGTCGAGGCGTCTCACGTAGAGGCAGCCGCCGCCGCGTTTCACCTTGCCGAGCTTCTCGATCAGGGGCTCGCTGTCCTCCAGGATCCCCGTGAGATACAGGGTCAGGTTGTCCTTGCGCGGCGAGAAGCCGACGAGGAACCAGTCGCCCTCGCGCCCGCTCGCGTAGCGATAGCGGTAGTCGCCGAAGCCGACGATCGCCGAGCCCCACATCTTCGGCTCCGCGCCGGTCGCCTTCGCCATGATCGCCGCGACCCGGCGGCAGTCCTCGCGCCGCGCCGCGTCCTTCACTGTGCTCAGGAATCCGTCGACGCTCTTCCTGGTCGCCTTCGTCTTCAGCTCCGCCATCGGATCCTCCTCACGACCGTTCGTTACGACCCGCTCAGCGCAGCTCGACCCTCCCCTTCGGGCACTGGATGACGGCGATCAGCGCGGGCGCGGGCCCGCGGGTGACTGGCATGTCGACGCCGAGCACCTTCAGCATCCGCTCGACGCTCGCCGGATCGGGATGCTCGGCCCTCATCCCGACGAGCGTCGCGCCCTGCGGCGCGGTCTTCGCGGGATGCGGCGAGCTCCCCCAGTCGATGAAGAAGGGCACGACTCCGCCGCCGAGCAGCGCGTCCGGATCGGTGAAAGTCCACTTCAACTCGACGCCGTCGGGCCGCTTGCGTCCGCCCGATCCGATCTCGCCGAGTTGCACGCCCTTCGCCTTCGCCTCGGCGAAGATCGCGGCGACGTCGCGGCCGTGCGCTCCCCAGCCGACGAGGCGCGGCGTCTTCACCTCGTCGAGATGGAACGAGCGCGGCTTCTGCGGCGCGGGCTGCGCGGGATCGGGCGCGAGGATCTCGAGGTACACCGCCGGCCCGAGCCCGACCAGCGCGTTGCGCGTGCCGCGTCCGGGATGCTGGCCGCCGACCATCGGCTTCACCCCGAGGAGCCTTTCGACCTGCGCGGCGCCGGAGTCGAGATCCGGGACCGCGTAGACGAGGTGATCCGCCAGCAGGAGCGGATTCGTCTCGCGTCCGCTCGTCTCCGGTGTCTGCGCCGTCGCGTCAGCGGCCGGCGCCGCCAGGGGAAGAGCCGCCGCCAGAACCAGGATTCCCGCGCGAAGCCTCATCGTTTCCTCCTCGTTCGAGCGCCTTGCGGTCCCACTTCGCGAGATCCGCCGCGGCCTCGTACGTCGACTGCAGAAACTGCATCAGCGTCTCGTCGGGTGTCGGGGATTCGCGGACCCGATCGTACGGCAGCAGGAACTCGTGCAGGTCCGGGCTCCAGAACGCGCCCTCCGGACGGACGCGCGCCGACGCGAAGCCGGCCGGTTCCGGGTACGCGTACGAGTAGTACGCGGCATACGAGATCGGCCCGCCGCCCGGCCAGAAGCCGGCGCTCGAGACCTCGTGCGAGTAGGCCTCGCGCGTCACGCGGTCGGGAAGGTTCGGGATGCCGCCGGGATGGACGGGCGCCTTCCGTCCCGAGAAGCGCGTGACGGCGAGGTCCGGCGCGCCCCAGAAATAGTGCACCGGGCTGCTCTTGCCGATGAACCGGCCGCGGAAGTCCGTGAAGACGCGCGCGGACTGCGCGAGTGCGCGCCAGTAGCGGTTGGCGTACTCGGGGTCGTACGCGCGGTGCACGTCGTCCTTCGCGAAGGGAATCGGGTTCTCGACCTCGTTCGGCACGGCATGGATGCGCGCGGGCACGCCCAGGCCGTCGAGCTCGCGCATGAGTCGCGCGTAGAAGGACGCGACGGACATGGGCTCCAGCTTGAAGCCCCCGGCGCCGCCGTCCGCGCACCACACCACGAGCCGGTGGTCGACGAAGTCGAAGTCGATCTGGAAGGCGTGGATCCCGTGCGGCATCGCGCCGGTCGTCAGTCCCCGCGCGTCGACGTAGAGCGTGACGTTCCACGAGTGGTTCACAAACGGCATCTGTGACAGCCGGACCTTGCCGACGATCTGCGTCCAGAGGTGGAGGGTCTCGCACGTGTCCTTCCACGCCTCGAGCGGCAGGGCGGGCCAGGCGTCGGCGGCGGCCATGAGCGTCAGTCTAACGGGGGTCGGTCTCTCTTCCTCAGCCGGCGCGCAGCGGGAACTCGAACATCACCGTGTCGCCCTTCGCCTCGACGCCGCCGCACGAGCCGTAGAGGCGCATCCCGGCCTCGTTGCTCCTGTCGGTGAGCACCCACGCGTTCACGCAGCCGAGCCGCCTCCCCTCGGCGAGCAGCGCGCCTACGACCGCGGCGCCCAGGCCGCGGCGCCGGTGCGCCGGCGAGACGCCGACCTCGTTGATCCACAGCTCCGTCGGCTTGTCGGGATGGACGTAGTGGACCCCCGACGCGAACGCGACGACGAGCCCGTCCTCGGTCGCGGCCGCGATGTGGTGGCGCGGATCGGCGAGAAACTCCGCGGCGAGATTCGGCACGACGCCGCGATCGAGGACCTCCGGCGCGACGCGCTCCAGAACGGCGGCGTCGGCGGAACCGAGTACGCGCACCATGACGGTCATCGCGCGAGTCTATGCGGCCGCGGCGCCGCGCCAGCGCGCGTGCGCGCGCCAGCCGGCGATCTCGAGCCATGCGACCGCGGCGGTTGCGGCGCCGCCGGCCGCGCCGGCGCCCCATCCCGCTCCGCCCCACACCACGGGCGCGACCGTTCCCGTGGCCGTCACCGCGACGCCCCACGCGATCAACAGCGCGGTGACCCACCGCGGCCGCAGCGCCATCGCGAGCAGGGCCGCGACGGAGAGACCGCCGTACGCGATCTGCACCGCCACCGCGGCCGACTCGCCGGGGGTCTTCGCCTTTCGCAGGGTGGAGAGCCCGTCGTTGATCCCTCCGTACGCGGTCACCGCGAGCAGCGCCGCGACGAGCGCGATCCGCGCGACCGGCCAGAGTCTCAACGCGGAACGATCCTCCACAGGTAGACGTCGTGCTCCTCGCCCCCGCTCGCGAGCCACCCGCCGCCGGGGGAGAACCTCACCGAGTGGACGTCGTTCGGCTCGTCGGAGAGAGTCCGGAGCAGCGCGCCGTCGGCGAGGCGCCACAGCCGGAGCGTCTCACCTCGCTTTTTCGCGAGCCTCGGCCCGAACAGAGACTTGATCGCCTCGCCGAACGTCGACTGCTCGCGGCTGCCGCTCGCGGCGAAGCGGCCGTCCGGCGAGACGCCGACGGCATAGACGTGCTCCGAGCCACCCGTCATCGTCCGCAGCAGAGAGCCGTCGACGACGCGCCAGACCCGCACGGTCGAGTCGTCGCCGCCGCTGACGAGGCTCGACCCGTCGGGCGTGAAGCGCGCCTCGAGCACGGCCTGCGCGTGGCCGCGTAGGACGCGTACGAGCGCGCCATCCTCGACGCGCCAGAGCTTGATCGTGCGGTCGAAGCTCGCACTCGCGAGCAGACGCGAGTCCGGCGAGAAGACGACGCACCAGACGATGCGCTCGTGCGCGGGGATCACTCGGACGAGCGCGCCGTCCGAAACGCGCCAGATCCGCACGGTCGTGTCCGTTCCGCCGCTCGCGAGCCATCGGCCGTCGGGACTGAAGGCGACGGTCCAGACCGTGTCGGCGTGGCCGGTCAGGGTGCGCGCGAGCGCGCCGTCGCCGGCACGCCAGAGGCGCACGGCTCCGTCGTAGCTCGACGACGCGATCCATCGACCATCCGAGCTGACGTCGACGTACGTGACGCCCTGCGGATGGCGGAGAACGCGAAGCGGCGCGCCGTCATCGACGCGCCAGAGACGCACGGTCCCGTCGACGCTGGCGCTGGCGAGCGTGCGACCGTCCGGTGAGAACGCGACGCACCAGACGTGGGCGGTGTGCCCGGAGAGTCGGCGCACGAGGCTTGCCGAAATCGCCGGGCCGTTCGCCGGAGCGTCCGCGGCTCGCTCCCGGCAAGCGGCTCCGCTCATCGCGACGGCCAACGCCAGCGCCGAAGCGATCGACCGCGGGGACGCCGTCATGTCGTGCGACCGAGAGCGGCCGGCCGCGGCTCTCCCCCTACAGCGCGCCGCGCGAGGTGATCAGCGGACGCTCGAGGAAGTTCGCGTGCGGTCCCGGCAGGCGCGAGATGCGGAGCCAGGGCAGCGACCGGCTCAGGTCGCGGTACTTCACGACGAAGGTCCCCGCGAGCTTGTCGCCGAGCCGCTGCTTGAACTCGGAGCGGTCCGCGACGAATCCCGCGGGCAGCCCGGCGAGCAAAATCGGGTTGACCTCGACGATCCGCAGCGCGCTGCGAACGGCGGCGCGGCGGAAGCCCGGCGGATCCCCGTCTGCGGTCGCGACGCGGATGCCGGCGAGCCACTTCCCGATCGTCACCCCGGTCAGCGCCTCGAGGATCGCGTGATAGCCGATCCAGATGAGCGCGACGCCGAGGACGACGGCCCAGAGTGGACGGTCGACGGCGAGCGGCGCCGCGGCGGCGGCGAGCAGGAACACGACGACGAAGTCGACGCTCGCGGCGACGCCGCGCCGCAGCATGAGCCCGCTCCGGTAGCGGCTCGCGAGCTCCGGGATGGAGAACTCACGCATGGCGGCCTCGGGCCGTCGCCCTGCGCGGAGCGGAGAAGAGGTGAGTGCCCAACTTTTTCGAGAACGGCGAGATCGACGCGATCCTAATACGGAGTGAACCGAAAATGTCGAGAGGCGACGCGATCCGGGAATGACCGGAGGTCGCAGAGCCGCCGGCCGAGCAACTCGACGGCCGTGCGTTCGTAACAGCCGGTTGAAATCGAAGCAGGAGGACGCCGTGAGGATCCATCGCCTGGGGATCGCCGCCGTATCGCTCGTCCTCGCCGCCGCGACGGCTCGCGCCGCCGAGCCGCCCCGCCTCGAGGAGATCGCCCGCCGCTACATTCAGGCGCTGGAGCGCTCCATGCAGAAGGATGCCCGCCCCGCGGACGTCGACGCCGTGCTGGCGTTCTGCACGGACTCGTACCGCTACGTCCATCCCGCGGCGGGCGCCCAGGTCGACGGCAAGGACTCGGCACGCAAGGGCATGCTCTCGCACGTCGGAGAGACGTCCGGGGCCGTCGTGAAGGTGGAGCAGGCGATGACGTCGGGCAACAAGGTGGCGCTCGACGTGGCGACCGCCTTCGTTCTCGTCGAGACCGGCCAGCGCGTCGAGCGCCGGAATCTGTTCGTCCTCGTCTTCGACGGCGACCGGATCGCCCTCCGCGTCGAGTTCTAGGCGCGAGCCCGGGACGCCTTCGCGTACGCGCACCCGCGGGCGAGCGGACACGCGTCGCAGAGCGGCGCGGTGCGGCGACACAGCGTCTGGCCATGCCGCTGGAGCAGGAGATGGGCGCGGCGCAGCGCCGGGATCTTCGGCGGAAGCCCGCGCGCGGCCGCCTCGGTGGCCGCCGCGTACATCCGCGCGTAGGACTTCTCCTCGCGGATGACGCCGAGGCGCGCGAGCACGCGCAGCGCGTTCGACTCCGGCGCCAGCGTCGGGACGCGGCCGCTGAGGAGCAGGACCTTGTCCGCGCCGGGCTCGCCGATCCCCGGAAACTTGCGGAGCGCGCGCCGGGCTCCGGCCGGGTCGCGGTCGAGCGCGGCCGCGACGTCTCCCCCGAGCTCCTCGACCGCGATCCGCGCGCACTCACGCAGCTTCTCCGCGGCGCCGCCCTTCAGGATCCCCGCGGCAACGCGCTCGATCGCGCCCGGGCGGGCTCGCAGCAGCGCCGCGGGGGTCGTGCCGACCGTGCGCCGGAGCTCCTCGAACGCCTCGCGGCGCTTCTCGGGGCTCGCGAGGTAAGCGACGTTCTCGTACAGGACGAGCTCGAAGGGATCGGTCGTCGGCGGTCCCTCCGGCGCTCCGTGCGTCCGCTCGAGGACGGCGACGGCGTCGGCGAGTGGCGAGCCGGACGAGAGCGCGCGCGTCATTCGAGCGGCGGCGTCTCGTCCGGCGGCTCGCCCAGGCCGAGCGTCCGGTCGTACGCCCCGCGGACGGACGAGAGCGCTTCACGCGAGCGGCTCCGCCAGAGGAGAGCCGTTGCGCCGAAGATCATCTCGGCGACGTCGGCCACGATCCTCTCGGGATCCGAGGGCATCCGCGAGACCGAGGCATCGCCATGCCGGAGATTGGCAACGAAGCGAAAGAGCCAGCCGACGCAGCCGCGCGCGCCCGCGATCAGAAAGTACAGGCCGATCGCCGCGAAGAGAACGGAGCGCAGCTCCGCGGCGCCGATGCTCGTCCCGAGCTCTGTCTCGAGCGGAAAGACGACCCGGGCGAGCCAGTCGGCGCGCCGCATGAGAAGAACGAAGATGAGGATCTCGCACGCGAGGCTGATCGCCTGGCCGCTCACGTAGAGGCCGCGCATGCCGGGCTGGCTCGGGTAGGGATCGTGGACGAGCGCTCCCACGACGCTCACGAGTGAAAAAAGCGCGTACACGGCCCAGAAGATCGCCCATGCCCGGAACACCCCGGAGGCGAGATCGCGATTCGAAATCCGTTTCACCAGGACGGCTTCCATGGAGTCACCCCCCTCGGAGATCCGGCCTCAGTCCGGGAATCTCTCGTTCAGTGCGCTGCCAGTCACCGCGCGGCCGAGGCTCGCGAAGCTACCCCGCTCTGCAATCTCGCGCGCCGCGTCGAGGAAGCCCGTCCACGCGGCGCGCGCGAGCGAGCCGCCGACGCTGATCCGCCGCGCGCCCCACGCCGCGAGGTCCGCGACCGTCGCGGCGTCCCACGCGAGGACGTTGACGGGCTTCGGCGCGACGGCGCGCACGACCGCCTCGACCTCGTCGCGCGTGCGAATGCCCGGCGCATAGAGGCAGTCGGCGCCCGCCGCGGCGAACGCCGTCAGCCGCCGGATCGTCTCGGCGAGATCCGGGCGTCCGCGGATGAATCCCTCCGACCGCGCGGTGAGCAGGACGCCCGTGCCGCTCGCGTCGATCGCGGCGCGGGCCGCGCGGATCCGCTCGAGGGCGAGCTCGAAGGCGAAGAGCGGGTTGGCGGGATCGCCGGTCGAGTCCTCCACGGAGAGCCCGGCCACTCCGGTGGCCGCCGCGAGCGCGACGTTCTCGCCGACGCGTCCCGGCTCGACGGCGAACGCGCCCTCGTAGTCGGCGTTGACGGGAACGGTCACGGCGTCCGCGATCTCGCGGAAGTGCGCGAGCGCGTCGTCGCGCGTCACGCCGCCGTCCCGCCGGCCGCGCGACCAGGCGAAGCCCGCGCTCGTGGTCGCGAGCGCCCGGAAGCCGAGCCCCGCGAGGGCGACGCCGCTCCCCGGGTCCCAGGGGTTCGGAATGACGAAGCAGCCGGACTCGTGGAGCCGGCGAAACTCGCGGACGCGCTCGGCGATCCGGCTCGTCACTCTCCCCTCCTCAGTAGTAGACGTTCGCGCCGAAGTCCGGAACGACGCCGGCCGCGATCTGCGACTTCCAGGAGTCGAGCCTGCCTCTGTCCATGGACCAGAATTTCCTGCATCGGTCGAGGTATCGGACGACGGCGTCGCGCTCGCCCTTCTCGGCGAGGCGCCTGGCCAGCACCATGTTGGGGCCGAAGCTGTCCAGCTGCGGCGAGCCCGGCGTGTCGCCGGCCGACACGAGCTCCTCGCCCGCGCGGCGGACGTCGCCCTCGCGCAGAGCGAGCAGGCCGTACGCGATGTGCGACTTGTGGATCGCGTTGCCGTAGTTCCAGTCTCGCGCGTACCGCGGGGCGAGCGAGAGGCTCTCGTCCGCGTACGCCTTCGCCTTCTCCGCGGAGCCCGCCTCCGCGTTCAGCAGAGCCGCCGCGTCGAGCGAGACCCAGCGGGCGTACTCGCCCTTCGCGGCCGCGAGCTCGGCGTCGGCCTTCGCGAGGCGGCGCTCCGGCGCGAGATCGGCGATGTTCCCGAACCCGCAGCCGATCGCCAGGACGATCCCCAGGACGCCAGCAGCCCGACCCGACGCGTGCGCCGCCCGCGTCATGCGGCCGCCGACCGCCGCCGGCTGCGGAAGAGCCACACGATCGTGTCGAAGCGCTGGTTTCGCGAGGCGCCTGGGCGCCGCGACGAGGAGTCCGAAGGAGTGATCGACGCGCGCCGAGATCTGCATCCGTCCACCTCCGCGCGGGGTCCCGTGCCGCGAGCCTATCGCGGCGGCGGCCAGGGGCGGCGCGGGGAACCGTGGGCGTCCTCCTCGTCCTCGTCGTCGGGCACCGCGAAGAAGCGGTAGACGAGAACCGTGAGGACCGTCAGGACGGCGATCGTGTACGCGAGGTTTCGTCCCGACCACAGCCCGACGAACCACTCGCGGAACTGCGCCGCGAGCACGTTCGCCGTGCCGCCGTACATCTGGAGATCGTGCAGGTACTTCTTGGACTCGAGCTGCTCGGCGAGCGGATCCGCGGGGCGCGCGGCGGCGATGACCCACGCGCCGGCAGCCGCGGTCAGACCGGCGACGAGGATCCAGCGCGTGACGCGGCGGATGCGCAGCTCGCCGGGAGTCGCGGTCGGCACGGCGAGGATTCTAGCGAGAGCCGGACTGCTCCGCCGGCTCCTCGAGGTTGCGCTCCGGCGCCCAGCGCGCGGCGAGAAGGCCGGTCGCCTCGTCGAGCGGGAGGGTCGCGACGAGCACGCCCTCCTCGCCGTAGGGCAAAAACGCCCGGCACGCCCCCGACGGCGCGATGATGCTCGTCGCGGACTCCGGGAGCTCCAGCGCGTAGTTGACGCTCGCGAAGTAGATCGCGTTCTCGAGCGCGCGGCACGCCATCGCCTTCTCGTAGTACGGCGCGGCCGGCGAGCCCCAGTCGGTCAGCCGCGCGCCGCCGGGCATACCGGAAGGAGTCCGGCTTCCCGTGAGCTGCGGGTGGAACACGATCTTCGCGCCGCGCGTTGCCGCGAACCGCACCGTCTCGGGGTAGCGCCAGCCCTCGTGGCAGATCGTGATGCCGAAGCGCACGCCGCGCACGTCGAACACGCTCCGCCCCTCGCCGGGCACGTAGAAGCCGTCCTCGCTCGGATCGATCTGGTTCTTCGTCTGGCAGCCGAGGAGCCGCCCGGTCTCGTCGAACACGTATGCCGCGATCTGCCGCCCCGCGGCGACGATTCGCTCCGTGCCGATGATCGCCGCGATCGCGTGCTCGCGCGTCCATCGCGCGACGGAGTCGAGGACGCGCTCGTGGTCCGCGGGACCGAACGGCGCGACCTCGAAGCCCTGCCCGCGCAGGCCCGGCAGATACGCCTCGGGGAAGCAGACGATCGCCGCGCCGCGCTCCGCGGCCTCGGCCAGCATGGAGCGGACCTTCTCGAGCCCCTCGTCGAGACTGGTCGCGGGACGCGGCGTCGCCAGCGCGACGGTCAGGGTGTCGGGCACGCCTTCGAACTCTACAGGGCGGCCTGACATATTAGTGAAAGCTAATGTGTTCTCGCCGGTCAGTGCATCTTGCTCAGGTACTTCATCCCGGTGTCGCACAGGATCGTCGCGATCGTGGAGCCCGCGGGCAGCCTCCCGGCCAGCCGGAGCGCGGCGACGACGTTGCCGCCCGTCGACGTCCCGCCGAAGAGGCCCTCCTCGCGGGCGAGCCGCAGGCTCATCGCGGCCGCCTCGTCGGTCGAGACGCGCTCGATCTCGTCCGCGATCCCGGCGTTCCAGAGCGGCACGACGAAGCCGGCGCCGACGCCGTCGATCCCATGGGAGCCGGGCGCGCCGCCCGAGAGGACGGCCGACTCCGCCGGCTCGACCGCGACGACGCGCATTCGCGACCCCGTCGCATCGCGGCGGAGCCCCTCCGCGATCCCGCGCAGCGACGCCGCGGTGCCGACGGACTGCACGAACGCGTCGACGCGTCCCTCCGCCTGCGCCAGGATCTCGGACGCGAGCCGGTGGTACGCCGCGAGCTGATCCGTGTTGCGCAGCTGATCAGTCCAGAGGCTTCCCGGCTCCTTCGCGATGACCCGCGCCGTCTCGACCATGTCGCGCGTGAGCCTCTCCGTCATCCCGCCGCCGTCGCTCCTCACCAGGTCGAGCCGCGCGCCGAGAGCCTCCATGTGCTGGAGCTTCTCGCGGGCGAACGCGTCGGAGCTCACGATGCGGATCGGATAGCCCTTCACCGCGCACACGAGCGCGAGCGACACGCCGGTGCTTCCGCCCGTGTACTCGACCACGGAGCCGCCGCGCGCAAGCCGCCCGTGGGCCTCCGCCGCCTCGATCATCGCGAGCGCCGTCCGATCCTTCATGCTGCCGGTCGGGTTCTCGGACTCGAGCTTCAGCAGGATGCGGCAGCCGTTGGGGACCGGAACGCGCTGGAGCGCGACCATCGACGTGCCGCCGATGCGGCTCAGGACGTCGCGCGCGATCGGGGGTGCGAGCGTCACGCCGCTCTCGCGAGGAGATAGCAGCGGCGGCTCGGATACTCGGCGCCCTCGTAGGGCTCCCGCTCGACGCGCTCGATGACGGGTAATCCCGCCGCGCCGAGCGCCGACGCGACGGCGTCGGGAGCGTGGAAGCGAAAGTCGAGCGACACGGGCGCGCCGAAGAGGTCGTCGACGTGCACGACCCCGTCTCCCGCATGGAACGCGACGAGGGCGAGCCCTCCCGGCGCGAGGACGCGGCGCACCTCCGCGAACGCCGCGGCGAGCTCGCCGGGCTCGAAGTGCACGATCGCGTAGAAGAGGACGGCGCCCGCGAGGCTCGCGTCGGCGAGCTCCAGCCCGCGCATGTCGCCGACGCGGAACTCCACGCCGGGAAAGCGCGCGGACGCGATCGCGATCATCCGCGGCGAGAGGTCGACTCCGATCGCACGCGCGCCCCGCTTCTCCAGATACGCCGCCACGTGTCCGGGTCCGCAGCCGAGATCGGCGATCAGAGGCCGCGCGCCATCCGGCGCGACGGTCCCCTGCCCCGCGAGCTCCTCCGCGAACCGGTTCAGCAGATGGCGGTCGAGCGGCTTGCGATCGAGCTCGTCGCAGAGATGCTCGGCGTACGCTTCGGCCGCCGCGTCGTACGATTCCCGGACGCGCATGGCGTCATCGTCCGGGCACGTCGCCGTCGCCGGCGCCCTCGAAGAAGTCGACGACGCCGGTCTCGAGCGAGTACTCGGCGCCGACGACCGCGAGGCGGCCCTCCTGGATGTGCTGCTCGAGCAGCTCCGACGCGTGACGGAGGTGATTGACCGACGCGCGGATGTTCGCGCGGATCGCGAGCGCGATCACGTCCTCGTCGGACGCGTCGGGGCGCGCCTCCACGACGTCGTGCATGGCCGGGCGCACGCGGTCCACGATGGAGCGTAGGTCCTTCCACTTCGGCCCGGGCCGGCGCATGCCTTCGAGCGCCGCCTTGAGCGCGCCGCAGCCGGAGTGGCCGAGAACCACGACGAGAGGCGTTCCGAAGCGCGCCGCGGCGAACTCGACGCTGCCGACCTGAGACGGCGCGACGATGTTGCCGGCGACGCGGATGACGAAGAGATCGCCGAGTCCCTGGTCGAAGACGATCTCGGCCGGCACGCGCGAGTCGGAGCAGCCGAGGATGGTCGCGAACGGCTCCTGGACGGAGCGCAGCTCCTCGCGCCGGCTGCGGCCCTGCCGCTCGCGAGACGTCTCGTCGGCGGCGAAACGCCGATTTCCCTCCCGCAGCCGGGCGAGCGCCTCCCGAGCATCGATCACGGAAGGAGTCTACCCAAGCCGGAACATCGCTTGCCGGATGCCGGGCTCGGGGTCAGGTCTCTCGCGTTTTCGGAGCGACGCCGCGAGATCGATCGCGCCACACGGAGAACTGAGCTCCGAAAACCGAAGACCTGACCCCATCGAAGCGCGCATAAGCCGCAAATTCGTTTACCGGATGCCGCGCTCGGGGTCAGGTCTCTCGCGTTTTCGGAGCGACGCCGCGAGATCGATAGCGCCACACCGGGAACTGAGCTCCGAAAACCGAAGACCTGACCCCATCGAAGCGCGCATAAGCCGCAAATTCGTTTACCGGATGCCGGGCTCGGGGTCAGGTCTCTCGCGTTTTCGGAGCGACGCCGCGAGATCGATAGCGCCACGCCGGGAACTGAGCTCCGAAAACCGAAGACCTGACCCCATCGAAGCGCGCAGGCCGGACTTGCGGAGTGTCGCGTTTCATAAGCGACTCGAAGCGCCGCGGGACTCGCGGGCACGTCCTCCGGGGTGTTCGGCCCGCCTCACCGTCTCTCCCGCGCAAATCGCGCGAACTGCCACATCCCGTCGACGACCTCACGCGGCAACGGCCGGCCGATCTGCCTCGCGAGCATGATGATCTGGCCGCGATGGTGCCCCTCGTGCGCGGAGAAGTACGCGAGGACGTGCGCGATGTCGAGCGGCAGGTTGCGCCACGTGTAGAGCTTCGTCACGGGCAGTGCACCGCCGCGCTGCACTCCGAGCGCGAAGAGCCGCGCCATGCCCTCGCCGCTGCGATTCAGCGCGGCGGCGAGCGCGCGCTGCGTCACCTTGTGCTCGTCGACCCGCGCCGGCTGCCGGATTCCGTGCTCCTCGCCGAGCGTGCGGATCCAGCGCCTGCGGCTGTTGTGCAGGTGGGCGGCGATCGATCGGATCGTCCGCCGCGGCAGGTTCGGCGCGGGGGCGCTCCAGGTCTCGCGCGGCACGCCCTCGACGAGGAATACGGTCGCCCGGTGGATCGTCCGCCACGCCTCGACGGCGCCGCTGGCGAGACCCGCATCGTTCGTCATCGTGGGAGGCCCGCTCCTACTCCCGCTTCGACGTGTTCGACGCGTGAATGTGCACGATGCGCCAGCCCTCGGGCGTCTTCCGGTAGACGAACGTGCGCCGGCCGATCGTGCCGCCGTCGCGGTCGAGCTCGAACGTCGCGACCGCGGCCGAGGCGCCGTCCAGCATCTGGACGCGCACGTTGCGCGGCGCCATGTGCATGTACGGCGGGCCGCTCGCGTGCTTGCGCGCCTCGTCGAAGACCCTCCGGAAGCTCTTCTCGACCGCCTCCCGCCCGTCGACGAGCCCGAGGCTCGCCACCTCCGGGATCTCGGGATTGAAGAGCGTCACGTCGTCGGCGAACCACGCGCGGAAGTCGTCCCACCGCAGGTTATTGAGCGCGTCGATAAAGCCGTCGAGCGCTCGCCGGACATCGGCCTCGCCCGGGTCCGCGGCGCGCGCGCCAGCGGGAGCGAGGACGGCGACGAGCAGGAGGACGACGAAGGTCCGGCCGCGCGCCCTCATGTGTACCTCCTGAGGAAAAAGCAAGAAGAACCGCAAAACCTTAATACGCCGCCGCACGGATCTAACGAGGGAATCCTAGGCCAACCCGGACCGAAAGGAGCCATGCATGGCGATCCGCACCGGAACTCGAATCCGGATCCGATCCTCGCGGGCCGTACGCGCCGCGCTCACCGTCTCGCTGGCGCTCGCTTCGCCGGCGCTCCGCGGACTGTCCCCCGCGGCTCCAGCGCCGGAGACGGCGCCGGAGACGCTCTCGCTTCCGGCCGACTCGCCCCGCTGGGCCTTCGACGGCGAGGCGAAGCCCGCCGAGTATCTCGGGCGCAAGTGCATCTCCGTCGACGGCGGCGCGGCGACCGTGAAGGACTTCCAGCTGCGCGACGGAGTCGTGGACGTCGACGTCGCGACGCCCGCGAAGCGCGGCTTCTTCGGCATCCAGTTCCGTGTCGTGGGGAACGACGGCGAGTGGGTCTACCTGCGCCAGCACAAGTCCGGCCTGCCGGACGCGATGCAGTACACGCCGGTGATCAAGACCGGCCTGAACTGGCAGATCTACAACGGACCCGGATTCACGGGAGCCGTCGACATCCCCCGCGACGAGTGGTTCCACATCCGCCTGGAGGTGTCGGGCGCGCAGGCGCGGCTCTTCGTCAAGGACATGACGACGCCGGCGCTCGTGATGGACGATCTGAAGAGCGGGATCCAGAAGGGAGAGATCGCGCTCGCGGCGCTGACCGGCGCGGTCTACTTCTCGAACGTCGAGGTGCGGACCACACCCGACGCGCCGTGGCAGCGTCATCCGCCGCCGATGCCGTCGGGGATCCTCGCGAAGTGGAGCATCTCTCCCGTCTACGACGCGCTCGCTCGCAACCTCGAGAGGCCGCTCACGGCCGCCGAGGCGCACGCCTCGGGGTGGCGCGACGTCGAGGCGGAGGCGCCCGGCTTCGTCGTCCTCTACCGATACGTCGACGCGCCGCATCCGAGGGTGACGTTCCAGGGCGACTTCTCGAAGCGCCTCGAGCCGCAGCCCGGAACGAAGGTGCTCTACGCGCGCACATCGATCCCGTCGGACCGCGACCAGGTGAAGAAGCTCGACATCGGCTACAGCGACGAGGTGAGCGTCTTCTTGAACGGCCGGATCCTGTGGCGCGGCCGGAGCGCCCAGGGGTTCCGCGATCCGGGCTTCCTCGGAATCGTCAACCTGGAGAACGACGCGGTCTACCTGCCGCTGAAGAAGGGCGACAACGAGCTCGTGCTCGCGTTGAGCGAGCTCGGCGGCGGCTGGGGCTTCATCTGCCGGCTGGAGGACGTGAAGGAGTAGGCGCTCTCACAACCCCCTCTCCCCCGCTCGCCACTTCGTGGGCGGAGAGGGAATCTTTCTCCGGGTTGGGGATCGAGAGCCCTACCCTTCCCTCTTTCGAATCATCATGTGGACGGCTCTCTCGCCGGGCGTCTGCGACACGCACTCGTAGCCGAGGGCGCGCAGATCGAGGCCGCGGAACAGGCTCTCGCCGCGGCCGAGTAGCACCGGCGCGACGACGAGGTGCAGCTCGTCGATCAGCCGCTCGCTCAGATACTCGCGAATCGTCGCGACGCCGCCGCCGATCCTCACGTCCTTTCCCCCGGCGGCCTCCCTCGCCTGCGCGAGCGCTTCGCGAATTCCCTTCGTGACGAAGCGGAACTCGGTGCCGCCCTTCATCGGGATGGACGCGCGCGCGTGATGCGTCAGGACGAACGCCGGCATGTGGTACGGCGGTTCCTCGCCCCACCAGCCCTTCCAGCTCTCGTCCGGCCAGGGTCCGCGCACGGGCCCGAACATGTTGCGTCCGAGGATCCACGCGCCGACTCCCTCGAAGCCCTTCTTCGCGAAATCGTCGTCGACGCCGGTTTCGCCGGTCTCGCCTCCCTCTTCGCCGTGCATCGCCTGGAACGTCCGCGTGGCGAAGAACCACTTGAACAACTCCGGCCCGTTCACGCCGAGCGGATTCTCGAGGCTCTGCTCCGGCCCCGCCCCGAATCCGTCGAGCGACACCGCGAAGCTCGCGACCCGCAGTCTGGACGACGGTCCATGCCCGTTCACTTCGAGCTCTTGAGCTCGACGAGGATGAAGTGCACCGGCTTCGTGCCGATGTTCTCCGCCCAGTGCGTCAGCGGGTCGCGGTAGAGGACGTCCCCGGTCTTGAACTCGGTCTCGGACGTCTTCCCATCCGGCAGGTGGTTGCGGACCTTGCCGCCCTCGACGACGTAGACGACGTACGCGGGATGCGAGTGCGGCGCCTCCTTGTCGCCCGGCTGCAACACCGCCTCGAGCACGCGCACCTGCGGGTTGTCGAGCTTGACGCGGACGGTCTTCGCGTTGACCACGGCGGGATCCTGGGCGTTGGCGACGGCGCTCAACGCGGCGATCGCGCCGCACGCGACGAAGACGGCCGTCCCGATTCGCGGCAGCCTGTTCATGGCTCCTCCTTCTTCACGCGGCGACGCATTCGCCGCGGTTCAATCCTCGATCGTATGTTCGAGCGGAATCCGGAACGTCATCTCGCAGAACTGGTCCTCGGCGACGTCCACGGCGCCCTCTCCCCAGCGGTCAGCGACGGGCTCCGTTCGGACGGTCCACGCGCCCGCCGGAATCCACGCGTCGGCGTTGCCGTTCGTGTCCGTCACGTACGTCCGCCGCGGCTCGGAACCGCGTACGAAGTGCACGCTCATGCCGGCCAGAGGCAGATCCTGGTCGTCGACCACATGCACTCGGACCAGAGCGCCGCTGCCCGGGTGCATCGGCTCGCACCGCGGAGACGCGGACACGGGCGGAAGCCTCGGCACGCCCCAGACGAAGTACGGCTTGCCGCCGACGAGCACGCACGCGCTCGTGAGCGCGGCGGCCGCGAGGAGGAACGCCAGGCGACTCGCCGCGCGCATCGCGGAGGTCGCACCTCGAATCCGACGGGGCATCGCCTCAGAACTCGAACTCGTTCGGAGCGAGCTTGAGCTGAAACCGCACGCTGCACGACTGGCCCGGGCGCAGATCGAGCAGGTAGCGGCCGGTCGAACGGCCGGCGAACGAAACCTCGATGCGCCAGAGACCAGCGAGGACTCCCGCTTCGGCCTCTCCCCGCGCGTCCGTCTCGAGCAGCGCGCCGACGCCGGACGCGGCTCCCGCGTCGGTGACCCTCACGGAGGCGCGCGGGAGCGGCCTCCCGGCCTCGTCGACGGCGGTGATGCGAAGCGGGACGGGACGCCCCGACTCCGCCTCGGCGCAGCTCCGCTCGACTCCGGCGGGCGCCCCTCCCGGCGCCCCCTGGGTGCCCCCGGCGTGCGCCGCGCACGCGGAGGCCGTGCCCGCGATCGCCGCGACGAGAACGAGTTGTCTCCACGCGGCGGCTCGCACTAGGATGCGCGGCAACTCGAGCGCGCAACCGAAGGAGGCGATCATGCGGCGGACCCTGCTCGCGGCGATCCCGGCCCTCATTCTGTTCGGCGGCGTCGCGATCTCGACGCCGGAAAAGAAGCCGCCCGCCGACGTCGGACCCGGGCGCGTCGCCTGGTTCGACATCACGACGACCAACCTACAGCAATCTCAGGCGTTCTACGGCGGTCTCTTCGGCTGGACTCTCACGCCGGTGGCGGGGGGCGGCGCGCTCGAGATCGCGTCCAGCGGCACGCCGATCGGCACGATCCGCGTCGCCGACGGTGCGATCAGCGCGTTCAACGGCGTCGTCTACGTCCAGGTCGACGACCTGCCGGCGAGCTGCAAGAAGGCGGCCGGCCTCGGCGGGAAGATCCCGCCCGGGTTCCCGTTCAACCTGCCGGACGGCAAGGGCGCGATCGCGCTCGTCGCGGATCCGGCCGGGCACCCGATCGGTATGTACTCCCGGACGCTGCTCCCCGAGACGGCGAAGACGAAGTAGCCGGCGCGCCTCAGGCTCCCGCGCCCGCACCCGCGCGGTAGGCGATCCAGAATCCGAGGAGGGCGACGGCGATCGCGGCGAGGACGAGCGTCGCGAGAGCGGGCGCGGCGCGGCGGTCCGCGTCGGGCGCCTCGCGCGCATAGCTCCTCAGGAAGATCGCCCACGCCGCGCCGGCGAGCAGGACGCCGGCGGCCACGTCGGCGACGTAGTGCTGTTTCGTGAACAGCGTCGAGAGGCCGACGAGCGAGGCGCACGCCATCGCGGCGTCTCCGACACGGCGATTCACGCGCCGGCACGCGAGCGCCGAGACGAACGAGTGAGCCACGTGGAGCGATGGAAAGCAGTTGTACGGCGGATCCGCGCCGTAGAGAAACCGCAGTCCCCACGCGGCGAAGCCGTCTCCGGCCAGCTCGGCCGGGCGAGGCGCCGACGTCGGATAGAAAACGAAGAAGACGTACGCCGTGATCCACACGAAGAGGTACGCGAGCACGGTCCGGCGGATCAGCTCCTCCTGGCGGACGACGAGCACGGGCAGGACGATGAGGAACAGGTAGAGACAGCCGTAGACGAGAGCCCACGCGGGGCGCACCGGAATCGCGAGGTCCCACGAGATCGCCGGCGTGTGCGTCGGCCGGCCGCTCATTCCGTCGCCGATGAAGATGTAGCAGGGGACGAGCAGCATCATCAAGACCATCGGCACGGTCACGCGATAGGGACGCGCGAGCGATGCGGCGGCGACGTCCCACTCCCGGCGGATCAAACCGCGCGAGGGCGCGAGCGAGGCCTCGGACATGGAGGAGATGGTCGCACGCGGCGGCCGCGCAGCGCGTAATGGCCGGCACATCTGAAGCGTGCCGCGGCCCGGGTCTCTAGTCGCCCTCGAGCCTGGCGCCCACGGCCGCGTACACGAACATCGCGGCGACGGGAGCGACCATGTTCCATATCGCGATCACGCGAAAGAGCCACGGCGACGCGCGCCAGTGGCGCCACAGAAACCACGCGAACACCAGCGCGGCGCCGACGAGGCTCAGGCTCCCGTAGAGGAGGAAGCGGAGCCCGGCCCAGTTGTCCCCCGAACGGAGGCTCGCGAGCGCGCCGGGCAGCAGGAGGAAGTCGACCATAGAGAACGCGAGCGAGAGGAGGATGGGCAGGAGACGCCGCCACGCCGGCAGGTTCGGGCCGCCCTCGTTGCTGGAGTCCGCCGAACCGCTGCCGCTCACGACGCGCGGATCATCTCACCCGACTCCTGACACCACAGCTAATCCGCGGCCGCCGCGCGCGCGCGAAGCCAGCGGATCTGGCCGCGGTGGTTGAGCTCGTCCTCGAAGACGTGGAACCACTTGAAGTGGTTGTTCGCCGGCTGTCCTTCCCAGAACGGCGCCATCTCGTCGAGCCAGGCGTCGTCGCGTCGCCGCAGCTCCTCGAGGGTTCTCTCGCGCACGCGGCGCATCCGCTCGAGATAGTGCTCGAGCGGCCGGCCTCGGATCGTCGTCCTCGCGGCGTCGCCCAGATCCAGCGCCGAACCCCACTCGCGCATCTCGTCCGCGTCGAGGTCGCGTCCGAAGAACGTCTTCGCCTGGTACCAGGACTCGACCGCCACCACGTGGGAGAGGAGCGCGCCGATGGAGTTGCTTCGCGCGTCGTGGAGGTAGTCGAGCTGGGCGACCGTGAGCCCGGTGACCGCGGCCTCGGTCGTCTGGCGGACATATCGCATCATCGACACGAGACGCCCGATCCCCGGCGTGAATCCGGGCACCTCGCCGATCACGAACGGTCCGCGCGAGGTCATCGGCTCATCGTCTCATCGTCTCGATCGTCTCTTTCGCGAGCGTCCGGAACGTGACCGAGTACCGCAGCGCGGCGACGGCCGGGATGCTGTGCTCCCACTCGTTCCGCGCGGGCCCGCTCAGAAGATACGCGGAGCGCGGCTCGGCCGTCAGCGAGTGCCGCTCCCACGAGGATGGACCCGTGCGGCGTCGAAACCGGAGGACACACGGCGACAGGAGCGAGACGCCGACGACGTCGCCGAACATCGGCTTGTCGCGGTGCCAGCCGATCGGCGTTCCGCGCCGGTACTCCGCGACGAGCGCCTGAACGAGATCCGCGGCGGCCAGCCCGGCGAACGATGCCGCGCGCTCGCGCAGCGGGAGCAGAAACTCGGGGATCGCCTCGGCCGGGCCGAGCCGCCGCTCGCCGTAGCTGTACTGCCAGCCGTAGTAGACGACGCGCCGCTTCGCGATATAGCCCTGGAACTCGAATTCCTTCAGGGGCAGCTCGCGGATGCGCGCGATCAGCCCGGACTCATCCTCCGGCGCGAGCAGATCGGACAGATACCGGAATCCTTCGGGTGGCGCGGCGCTGCGGGAGCTCCGTCGGCCGGGAGCGGGAGCCGAATGCGGAGACATACCGTCTTGCGACTGCAACTCTCGTGCAGGGGCGGCGTCGACCGACCGTCCGACGCCTACTTTTTCCTCTCGAGCTCCATCCGGCGGATCAGCGCGTTTGACGGCACGAGTGTCGCCGTGCCGGTCATCTTCGAGCCGTCGACCGTCAGCGTCCAATGCGATCGCACGTTCGGCGACTCGAAGTCGCTGGTCCACACGCCGTCGCGGCCGAGCGTGTACTCGAGGTCGCCCATGTACTGGCGCTCGCCGCCGACGACCTTGTACCCCTTGACGACGACCCTGTCCGACGCGCCGGGCGCGGCCCCGATCTCGTAGATCGCGACCTCGTCCTTGCAGGCGGGCGCGGCCTTGAGGTCGACGCACGTGGACGTGCCGCGCCACGTGCCGACGATCTTCCGGACGTCGGCTTCGGCGCCGCGCGACGGGGCGGGACGCCACAGGAACAGCAGGAGCGCCGCCGCGCACCGGATCCGACCCTTCGCTCGAGGCGTCGTCATGTCGCGCGGATCCTGACGCTCACCGCGCATAGCGGTCCGCGCCGAGGAAGTGCAGCGAGACGTACGGCTCGTTCCCGACGACCCAACTGTCGTGCGGCGCCGCCGGGATGTGGAAGAGGCTGCCGGCCGTCAGCGCGACGACGGTCCCGTCCTCGAACGCGGCCGTCGCGGTTCCGGAGAGCACGAGGCCCAGGTGCTCGACGAGGCACCGCGACGCGCCGACTCCCGGCCCGACGTCGGCCGACCACTTCCATCCGGGCTGGTACGTCGCGCGGCCGATCGAGAAGTCGCCGAAGCGGACGATCTCGAATCTTCCGTTGCGCATCTCGCGGACCTCGTCGGGAGTCTCGAATCGCTTCAGGATCACGGGATCGATCATACGGTCCTCCTCGGAGTCGGCGCGCCGCGTCAGCGGCTCTCCGCGCGGCTCGTGTCCAGCGTCGCCTCCGGGTCCTCCGCGCCGGCCGCGACCTCCACGTAGCCGTGCAGGGCGTGCCCATCCAACGTGCAGACCTCCACCTCGTAACGTCCGGGCGACGCGCTGTGCGACGTGTAGCGGCCCTCCCGGTTCGTCGTCGACTCCTCCCACTCGCCGGGCGTGACGAGAATCGCGTGCCGCCGCCATCGCACGCGGGCCTCCGCGGCGTCGCCCGCGCCGTTCGTGACGTGGAGCTGGAGGACGGCGGCGCGGCGCATGCCGAACTCGACCGGCGCCGCGTCGCACCATGCGGCCGAAGAGACTCCCGCGCACGACGAGACGGCGACGGCCGCGGCGAGCACCGCGGCCGCGAGCGACGCGCGACCGAACCGTTCAGCGAGCAAGGGCGACGACGCGCGCATGGATCTCGGGATCCGGATCGGCGCCGAGGCCGAGCCTGGCGTGGTACCGGAAGCCGGAGCGCGTCTCCGCCTCCGCCGCCAGGGCCGACCGCGCGTAGTCGCGGGCGGCCGGCGCGTCGCCCAGCTCGTCGGAGATCAGCGAGTGAATCGCGTTGATGCGGTAGCGGTCGACGGGAAACAGCGGGGACCGATCGGGCCGGCCGAGCGTCCGCACCGCCTCGTCGTACAGCTGCCTCGCGTGATGCTTGACGGCGAACCAGGGAAACTCGATCCAAGCATAGGTCTGCGCGCTCGGGAACTCGTCCTCGGCGTGCAGCGCCGCCCGGAACTCCTCGATTGCCTCGGAGACGCGGCCGAGCGCGCCGAGGCACTCGGCCTTCTGGAGATGCGCGATCGCGAGCTCGGCCTGCTCGGGATGCTTCTCGAAGAGCGTCTCCAGTAGCTCGAGGGCCTCACGGTGCAGTCCGGCCGTCTGCAGATGCGAGGCCTGGAGACGCAGGTACTGGCCGCGGCTCGAGGGCCGCGCGCGCTCGAGGTGCGCGAAGAAATCCTCTCGATCCTCCGCCGTCCAGCTCGACTTTCGGAACCACTCTCTGCTCATCGCGACCTCCATCTCGCGATCTTCAGCGGCGCGAGGAACCTCGGCGTCCGGGCGCGTCAGGCCTCCTGCCGGAGCGACAGCCGTCCCGGCCAGAGCGCGACCTCGTCGGCGTCCCAGCGGTCGGCGGGGCGGAACGGCGGCTCGAACGCGAGACCCTTGTGCCCGTCGAGGACGACCGCGCGGAAGCGAGCGGCACGAGTCATCGTCTGTCCTCCTCGCCGCAGGTCCGCCGGCCGGCGGCCCGCCGCGTCCACCGTGACCGAATCGTAACCGACCGGCCGGGGCTCGGGCCAAGCCCCTATCCGGATAACGCGCGGCGCCGGCCCGGGCTTACGCGCCTCGGGCGCCGGTCGGCGATCCGGCGACCCTCACGAGCTTCAAACGGCCCGCGGCACCGGAGGCGATCGTGACGTCCGTCTTGCGGCATCCGAATCGTGCCGCCACGAGAGCGACGAGCTCGGCGTTCGCGCGGCCGTCCACGGGGGGCGACTTCAGCGTCGCGACCCAGCTCCCGTCCGCCGCCTGCTCGAGCGAGGACGCGCGCGCGTTCGGCTTCACGCGGACGGACAGAGTGCGCGACGCCATGGCGGCGAAATTCCTCCCCAGCGGCGTTACTGGCCGTGCTCCCGCAGGATCTGCTCGATCTCCTCGACCGTGAACTTGTTGAGCTGCACGACTTGCGCGTGCTCGCGGAACGCGGGCGGCAGGATGCGGAGCGCCTCTTCCTTGCTGGCGACGTCGACCATCATCCACGACTTGTGCTGCCCGTCGCGGCATCCCCAGTCGGCCCGCGTGAGGTAGTGAGAGCCGCTCTTCAGGAAGATGTCCACGACGCGCGCGCATCCGACGGTCGTCGCATCGTGCGGCACCTCGATCAGGAATTTCGCCGTCATGTCCTACTAACCTCCCGCGTCTTCAAGACGGTCCCTGGCTCGCGCCCGACAGGAGAACCGGCGGCTGCTTGTACCACCAGTAGTGTCCCGCGACCGCCAGCCCCTGCCCCACGGCGAAAAGCGCGTGCATGTACTCCGGATCGAAGTCCTCTTTATGCGGGAAGTCGAACGACGGCGGGATGTAAGCGAGGTTGTAATCCACGTTGTCTCTCTGGCAGATGGAAAAGATCGTGTAGAGGTCGGCCAGGCCCTGGTACTGGATCAGACAGGTGATCGCCCGGAAGGCGATCGGCAGCGTGCGCCGATCCACTTGCGCCCACTGCGGATCCAGCCTCGCGTTTCGGATGATGTAGAGGATGCGCTCGCGCTGCCTCAACTTGTTGAGCTGAACCGCGGCCGGATAAACGAAGACCTGGCCCGTCGTTCCGCCATCCACGTGCATTTCCTGGTAGCGCTTCCCGTCGGCCTCGACGTCGATCATCACGGGCGGGAAGGTGCCGGGAATGGCGGCCGACGCCACGAGGATCTTCTGGACGAGCTCCAGTGAGCCCGGGACTTTGCTGGCGGCGATCTTCGTGATGTTCCAGATGACCGCGCGTCGAACGTCGAGATTCGTCGTGGCGACGAGAAGGATGCGTCCCCGGGCATGCTCCACGGCGATCGCGTCCAGTACCGCCTGCGTCACGTGCTTCTCAACCAGCTTTCGGAGAGGCGCCGTATCGGCGATCGCATCACCGTAGAGGATCGAGAGAACCCAGCGCTTCTTCGCGATATCGGCGAACGAAACGTCCGTGTACATCGTCTTGAGCTCCGCGTCGTAGGCCGATCCGAGGAAGGCGAACGGAGCGATGAGCGCCCCCGTGCTGACGCCCGTCACGATCTTGAAGTCGGGCCGCGTGCCCATCGCCGTCCACCCGGTCAGGAGGCCCGCTCCAAACGCACCATTGTCTCCGCCGCCTGAGATCGCGAGATCCGTCGCGGGAACGAGAGG
Source organism: Thermoanaerobaculia bacterium (assembly GCA_036271035.1). GTDB lineage: Bacteria > Acidobacteriota > Thermoanaerobaculia > UBA5066 > Gp7-AA6 > DAHUXD01. The sequence goes on from DATBBK010000013.1 coordinate 31,949, forward strand.
CGTCTCGCTCTCGCTGTAGTTGTATCTCCTCTCGGCTTCCACGGAGTCCAGGTAGTCCGTCTCGAAGTCCGCGACGTGGGCCGCGTCGGTCGGAAAGTACCGGATCGTCGTCTTGAACCCGGGGACCGTCGCCTCGGATTGGAGATTGTCCGGCACCGCCTGCCTCCGCGTCGCGCTCGCGCAGGCCTCCGGAAGCGGCGTCGCGGCGATGCATGCGACGGCGACGAGCAGGCGCACACTCCGGGCGGCAGCCATCGCGACAGGCTATCTCAGGAGGGCCGCGACGACGCGAAGTTCCACCCCACCGCTACTCGGCGCACTGACACGGCGTCAGCGGCTCCGTCGCGATGTACGTGAGGTTGTTCGTGTAGGACACGAAGCCCTTCTGCCGCCCGTAGAGCCGCAGCAGGCACGACGCGCTCTTCTTCTCGACGAAGAAGGAGTAGTCGACGCCCGACGGCGACTCGACGAGGAAGGGCCGCGGGCCGAGGCCGCGCGTCGCGAGCGCCTCCGCGGTGGACTCGGCGAGCCGCCCCGCGACGTCCGGCGTCTCTCCCTCCGACTGCAGCACCTTGCCGAGCGCGCCGGTCAGCGTCTCGCGGCACGCGGGCTCGGACAGCGTCGTGATCTGCGCGACGGACGCGCAAGCGGAGAAGACCGACAGGAGCGTCGCTCCGAGCGGAAGGACGAGATCGCGGGTGATTCGAAGCCTCAGCGCGTCGATGGCCGGCTCCTTTCGCAGTCCTGATCGAGCCAGCGGACCAACAGGTCCGCGAGCGAGGTGCGCGAAGCCGAGAAGGGGTGATCGTCGTCGAGCGCCGCGTCGAGAACGAGCGAGCCGCCGGCGTCCCGCACCGCTCGGGCGAGCCGCTCGTGCATCGCGCGGTCCTCGTCCGGCGTGTCCCGTGACGCCGACACCAGAAGGAGAGGGCGGCTCTTCAGAGCCGCGATCCGCGGCGGCGCGAGATAGTCCCAGTCGTCAGGCGCCGAGGTCAGCTCCTTCTCGAGCGCGGCGGCGGTGCTCCGGATCGGCCCGCCGGCGGGATCGGTCACGTTGCGAAAGTCGGACACCGTCTCGGCGAAGGCCGGAATGTCGCGATGGCGCGCGAGCCAGCCCACGTTCCACGCGGCCATCGCCGCGACGCAGACCGAGGGCGGCTCGCGGGACGCGCCGAGCAGCGCGAGCCATCCGCCGAAGCTGTGCCCGACGATCGCGATGCGATTCGGATCGAAGTGGTACTTCGCGCCGTTGCCCGGCGCGCGAATCCACGCGAGCACCGTCTCCACGTCCTCGAGCGAGCTCGCGAACGAGAACGTGCCGCCCGAGCCCCAGGATCCGCGGTAGTCGAAATACAACGCGTCCCAGCCCGCGCGCCGGACCGCCTGCGCGAGATCGAGGTTCTTCTCGTTCCCCGGGAAGCCGTGCAGGAAGAGCGCGAGCGGATGCGGGCCCTCGCCCGCCGCCTCGTAGATGAGGCCGTTGAGCCGCGCGCCGTGGCTGTTCACGAAGATCTCGGCCATGGATGGCGGCACCGCCTGCTCGGCGGCGGCGGCGCGGGCGAGAGCGAAGACCACGGCGGCACACGACGCCAGGGCGCGCGTCATGCCGCGGCTCGCCGCCTCAGCGCCGCGCGGAGCCGCGCCTCGCGCGCCTCACGCATGCGGTCCACCGACGCGAAACGAAATGATGACGAAGACGGGCACCGTCTTCCCCTTCTCCCGCGCCGGCTTGTAGCGCCACTTGCGCACCGCGGCGACCACGTAGGGGTGCAGATCCGAGTTCGCCGCCGACAGGACGACCGGATCCACGATCGAGCCCGACGAGGTGACGACCGCCTCGACGATCAGCTGCGCCGACTCGCGCTCCTTCCTGGCCAGCTCCTCCGGATACTCCGGCTCGAAACGCTTCACCAGAACGGGCGCCGAGACCGGGCCGCCGACCGTCTTCACATTCGGATGCTTCGCCTGGTACTGGGCCGACGCCTCGGAGTTGGTGCGGAGCGCCGTCTCGGGCGCGCCGAGCGAGACAGCGGCCGCCATCGCGCCGGCGAGACACGCGCCGAGCAGCATCGTCGGAACACGTCGTGGGGTTCGCGAGTCAGACATCCATCACCTCCGGGATCCGCCGCGCCGGAAGAAGGAGCGGAGAAACGCCTCCGTTCCCTCCGAGACGCCGACGATCTTGTTCGTCGCCTGACGATAGAACTTGAAGTTGAGCTCGGTCTCGGGCCGGCGGTCCTTCCAGTCGGAGAACGGCCTGAGCTCGCTTCGCCCGAGTCGCCGCTTCGCGAGCGCCGTGCGCTCGACGGTGACGCTGACGCGCGGCGTCTGGCGCGCGATTCCGCTCTTTCTGGCGACCGGCCTCGCCGCCGTGACGACGCCGCTCGCCAGCAGGCCGGCGCCGCCCTCGTTCTCGCTCGCGAAGACGAAGATCGTGTCGCCCGCGGCCACGCGCTTGCCGCCGTACATCGTCTTCTGCGCGCGAAACACGAACGACCTCGCGCCCGGATCGTCGACCGCGGCCTTGATCGCGAACGCCATCAGGCCTCGGCGATCGCCGCGATGGAGACCTTCAGGCCGGGCACGTTGACGGGAAGCTTCGCGCCCTGCCGCGCCGGCGGGTCGGTCGGAAACCACTTCACGTACTCCTCGTTCATGCCGGCGAAGTCGGCCTCGTCGCGGAGGACGACGGTGACGCTGACGATCTTCTCGAGCGAGCTGCCGGCCGCCTCGAGGATGCGCGAGATGTTCGTGAGGCACTGCCGCGTCTGATCCTGGATCGTCGTCGCCGTGATCGTCCCGGTCGCGGGATCGTGCGGCGACGTCCCGGAGACGAAGACGAGCCCCGCCGCCTTCACCGCCTGGCTGTAGGTCGCGGGAGGCCTGGGAGCCTTTTCGCTCAGGACGACTCGACGAGGCATGACGGCTCCTTCCGCGGCGTTTGTAAGAAGGATGATACCCGGGCGCCTTGCAGGGGGGCCGGGGCGGTACGAGTCCGCGACCACGCCAGTGCGACGAACCACGGATCCGTCTCGCGCGGGACGGACGGTCTTCAAGAGCGGCTAACGCTCCCCGAGAGGCGTCGGCCGGGGACGAGGTCAATCCGATCGCCGACGCGGATCGTGCCGGTCCGCACGACCGTCGCGTATACGCCCGCGGTCGCCCCGTTGACGCGGCCGACCGTCTTGAAGATCCGGGCGTCCAGCTCCGCCGTGTTCGGGTCGATGTTGATCATGCCGCAGCGCAGATCGCGCATCGTGACGTTGACGGCAGGCGGCGCATCGCCGTCGCCGATCACCAGCGTTCCCCCGACCCACTCATCTTCGTGAAAAACGTCCGTCCGGTTCGACTCGATCACGATGTTGGCCCGGAAGCGCCGGCGGTCGAGGTCGAGCCCGAGCTCGCGGCCGATGCCCGCGATCGTCGCGAGACTGATGACGGAGACGGCGGCTTCGTCGAAGACCCCGTGTCTGAGCTTCATCAACTCGAGGGAGCTCCCGAGCCGTTCGACGATCTCTGCCTCGAGCTCCGCCCCTCCGAGCTCGACCGACGAGCCCATCGGCATCCGCACGTGAGTCGGAAGCGGCTCACCCGTACGATCATCGAGTCCCGTGGGCTGGTAGAGAAGGAGCTCCGGCAGCCGGCTCGCCGACAGCCATGGGAATCCGCTCCGGTCTTGCACGCGTCTGAACGCGAAGCGTCGATCGCCTTCGAGCCCGTGCCATCCGAGAACGGCCGACTCGATCGCCGTCCCAGCCATCGACTTGACCGGATATCGCACGATTTCGGCGATACGCCCGACTGCAGTCATGTCGGCTGCAGACGATACTCCTCGATACGCCGTCGAACCGCGAGCGACGAGTCGGAAGCCGAAAGGGGACGCCGGAGCCGGACCCGTGTAGCCGCGCCGGCTTCGTCTACCAGACCGTGCAGTACGCCTCGGGCGGCCGCACCATCCTCGAGCCCGCCGGACAACCGAACGCCTGCTGGAACTCCGGCAGATTCACGAGCGTTCCGTTGACGCGGAAGCGTCCCGGCGCGTGCGGATCGGTCCGCGCGAGCTGGCGCTCGGTCTCGGGTCGGATCGCCTCGGCGCGCGAGCGCGCCCACGCGAGGAAGAAGCGTTGCTGCGCAGTCGCATCGCCCTTCTCGGACGCCGCCTCGTCCCTCTTGGCGTGCGACGTGACTTTCTCGAGCGCGCGATACGCGATGCGCACGCCGCCGAGATCGCCGATCGCCTCGCTCAGGACCCGCTTGCCGTCCAGGCGCAGGCCCGGCTCGACCTCGAAGCCAGCGTACTCGCCGGCGACGCACGCCGCGCGCGTCTCGAACCGAGCGCGATCCGCGTCGCTCCACCAGCGCGCGGGCCGGCCCTGCGCGTCGAAGTCGGCGCCGCCGGCGTCGAGCGCGTGCGTCACGTCGTGCGCGATGCCGGCGCCGAGACCGCCGTACAGCTCCGGATCGTTCGCGTCGGAGCGGTAGCCGATGGCCAGCAGGAAACCGGCCGGCAGGACGATCTGATTCAGCTGCGCGTCGATGTAGGCGCCCGACGACGACGCGGGCAGCGCCCAGACGTCGCGGTCCGTGGGCCTTCCGACGCGGCGGCGATCCGCGGCGACGCCGAAGCGGCGAGCGGCCCCGACGCTCTCCCAGAATCCGTCGCGGCGCACGCGGCCGGCGAGCGGCGCGTAATCCGCCCAGCGGGGCGGCGCCGCGACCTGCGCGTCGTAGGTCGCGAGCTTCTCGAGCGCGCGCCGCCGAGTGTCGGGCTCCATCCAGTCGACGCCGGAGACGTCCTCCTTGAGCTCCGCGACCAGGGCCGCGACCATCGACGCGACTCGGGCGCGGTCCTGGGGAGGAAAGTAACGCTCGACGAAGAGCCGGCCGACGGCGTCGGGCAGCAGCGCCTCGGTGGACTCCGCGCAGAACCGCGCGCGCGGCTTGCCGTTCGCCGGGGACGCGCCGACGAACGCGCGGGAGAGATACGGCGCGGCGGCGTCGAGCAGCTCGTATCGGAGGTACGCGCGCCAGACGGCGACCGGCGTCTCGCGGAGCGCGCCGTCGAGCTGGCGCAGCAGCTGCGGCTCCGCGACGTTGACGTCCGCGCGCGGCAGCCCGGCCTCGTCGAAGTACGCGGGCCAGTCGAGGGAGGGTGTCAGCGCGACGAGCTCGGCGAACGTCGTCGGGTGGTCGAACTGCGCCGGATCGGCCGCGGGATCGAGCGCGCCCTCGGCGAGGCGGGATTCCAGCGCGACGACGCTCTCGGCGGAGGCGGCCGCGTCGCCGGACGGCTCGCCGCCCGGAGCCAGGATCGCCGCGACGTGCTTCACGTAGGCGTCGTGCCCGCCGGCGTCGTGCGGCACGCCGAAGCTCCCGGCGGCGACGTTCAGGACGAAGCGCGACGGGTCGCGGTAGGCGTAAGCGCCGGACGCCGTGAAGCCGGCGAATACGCCCAGGGAGTGCAACTGGCGCAGGGCGCGCTGCACGTCCGGCGGAGTGCGCGCGGCGTCGATCGCGGCGAGCAGCGGCGCGACCGGCGCGATTCCGGCCGACTCGATGCGCGTCTCGTCCATGCACGCGCCGTACAGCTCGCCGGCCAGCCCCGCCGGGCTCCCCGGCTCCGCGCTGCGCGAAACACTTCCCGGCGCGGCGTTGTGCGCCGCGGCCGCATCCTCGAGCAGTGTCTGCAGCCGCTTCTCGTTCGCGGCGCGCCCGGCCGCGCGCGGGCTCCAGCGCGACTGGCCCTCCGGAATCGGATTCGCGTTCAACCACTCGGCATTCGCATAGGAATAGAAGTCGTCGCAGGCAATCTGCGGTGCCCGTCCGGCGTCGCCTGCGGCGCGGCCGAGCATCTGCGGTGCCCGCCCGCTGCGGAGCACGCCCACGTCGGCGACGTTCGGCGCCGACGCGACGAGGACGGCCGCGCAGAGCGGAATCCAGCCGGCGGCGGCCCGATGGCGATGCGCCGTCATGCGCTCCTCCCCGCATCCGCGATGACCCTTCGGCTGTCGACCACGCTCGCGAACTCGT
>DATBBK010000014.1:0-10037 GCA_036271035.1 Thermoanaerobaculia bacterium
CGCCCTACGGCTGTTGCAGCCCGAACGTCTTGACCAGGAACACCGCCATCTGGCCTCGCGTGTTCGGCGAGTCGGGGCAGTAGCGCAGCGGATTGCTCAGGCAGCCCGTCGTGACCGTCATCGTGTAGAGCTCCTCGATCCACGGCGCGGTCGGGTCGGCCTGCGGCACGTCGGCGAAGACGCCGGACGCGGCCGGCGGGACGTAGGCCGAGCCGTTCTTCGCCTTCAGGAGGAACGCGGACATCTGCCGGCGCGTGACGGTCGCGCTCGGGCAGTAGTTGCCGCCGCCGCAGCCGCTCGTGACTCCCTGGCTCGCGAGCGCCTCGATCCACGCGGCGGCGAACGACCCGGCGGAGACGTCCGCGAACACCTGTCCGGTCGCCGCCGGCGGGACGTAGCTCGAGCCGTTCTTCGCCTTCAGGAGGAAGACCGCCATCTGCGCGCGCGTGACGGAGGCGTCCGGGCAGAAGTAGGCGCCGCCGCAGCCGCCGGTGATGCCCAGCGCGGCGATCGTCTCGACGTAGCTGAAGTACGGATTCGACGGAGGCACGTCGAGAAACGTCGACGCCTGCGTGAGGCACGACGCCGAGTTGATCTCCGGCATCATCTGTTCGCTGATGCAGCGCGGGTGGAAGACGAAGCTGATGTAGCTCCAGCCGAGCAGGTGGCAGTAGCTCATGATCGTGCCGCCGCCCGGCCCGGGATTCTCGACCGTTCCCGCGTAGCAGCCCTGCTCCTGGTTGTAGCAGTGGTCGATGGGCGGGGAGTAACAGTGCGTGTGCGCCGAGCCGGCGTTGTGCCCCGTCTCGTGCGCGGTCGCGTACTGGTCCCACATCTGGAGCGGGTACGAGCCGTAGACCTGGGTCACCGCGTACGCGCCGCCGTAGTGCCCGTTGCCCGAGCCGAAGTCTCCGGAGCAGAGGACGGACAGCCACGCGATGCCGCCCGAGATCGCCTTGCCGGAGAGGAACTGGACCATCGCGCGCGGGTTCGACGCCATCGGCTTGTTGGCGTGCCACCAGTCGCCGACCTCGTCGAGCTGCGTGCGCGTGTCGGTCGCGGCGTACGGGTCCGATCCCGCGCCGCCCGTCCACGCGTGCACCTCCGCGATGGCGAGGTGCAGCGACAGGTCCCGCTCATAGGCCACGTTGATCGCCCCGTAGAGCGTCGCGACCCAGGACGCCATCGCGGCGAGCTTGTCGTTCGTCGTCGCGCCCGTGAACTTGCTGAACATCTCGTAGTCCGTCTCGACGCGCACCGCGGCCTGCTTGAGCCCGCTCGTCGGCGCGTTCATCGGCGCCGGGAACGACGGCTCCGCCGTCTGCGTGAGCGCGGCCGGCATCTCCTCGGCGCCGCACGCCCACGGAGCCGTCGACGCGGACTCGTTCGCCGGCGAGTCGGCGGATCGCGCGACGTAGACGGAGTCGGACTCGTCGGGCCCGACGTAGGCGGAGCCCGTCGACGACGTCACGTAGGCGACGAGGCGATCCTTCTGCGCGCTGACATAGACGGTCGAGTTCGGCTCGCCGTCGATCGTTCCCTGGAAGTGCGCGATGGACGGGAAGGGCAGCGAGATCTCGCCGTCCTTTCCGCTCACCGTGATGCGCGCTCCGGGCGCGAGGACCTCGAAGCGGCGGAGCGTGACGGCGCCGACGCGGCCCGGGCCCAGCGGAAACCCGGCGATCCGCGCCTCGGCGCCCTCCGCCCGCAGCGCCTCGAGGGCGCCGCGGTCGAGCGCGAGCGTCTCCTGGCCCGCGACCGCCGGAGCGGCGACGCTCGCGGATTGAGCCGAACCCGAACGAACCGGGCTCGCGAGATCCGCGGCGGAAGCCGCGAGCGCCGCGGCGAGCGCGGCGATGATCAGGGCCGGGATACGGCCCGGGATGCTCCTCATGGACGCTCCTCTCGACGATTCGGCCGAAGACCGTGGAATGCCTGGAGCGTTCGTCTCGCAAGCCACGGGCCACGGTCCTCTCTGCTGCTGTGCCCGGAACAGTAGGCGGCGCAGGACCTTGCGCGGGGTGACCCGCGTCACCCGCCTCGGATTGTCAGAAGCGTCGGGCGGGGGATGACGTGGAGTGACATCTCAGAGCGCGTCCGGTATCGTCTCGCCGCCCGCTCACAGGAGGTCTCATGCACCGGGGTCTTTTCCGGCTCGCCCTCGCGGGGTTCGTCGCGCTCGCTCCGGCCGGCGCGGTTGCAGGCGGCATGACGGCGCAGGGTGCGCCCGCCGTATCCTCGGCGCCGATCGTCGGACAGTGGGAATCCGTCGCGCGCAACAAGGGCGGAATCGGCAACATCATCGACTTCAACGAGGACGGCACTGTCACGCAGATCTCCGCGGCGATGTCCGACGCGACCTACCAGCTGCAGGGAGAGTGGCTGCGGCTCTTCTATACGGACGAGGCGACGGGAAAGGTGAACGAGTCCGACACGCTCGTCGAGCTGCAGGGCTCGGACCGCTTCGTCGAGAAGGCCGAGGACGGAAGCGAGCAGTCGTGGTCGGAGCGCATCGGGGCGAGGACGTCGGAGACGGCGCCGCTCGTCGGCCAGTGGTGCTCGGTCTTCCTGGACACGCTCACGTCGTACAAGGAGTTCACGTCGACCGGGAAGGCGTTCACGCGGATGCCGTTCGTCGTTTTGCGCGGCACCTACGCGGTCCAGGGTCCCGAGCTCACGGTGCGCATCCTCGGCCAGCCCGAGGGCAAGTACCCGTACCGGGTCGAAAACGGCCAGCTCCTCATCAAGAACAAGGAAGGCGTCGAGCGGGCGTACAAGCGCTCGGAGTGCCGGCTGCTGCGGAGCTACTGACGGCGCAGCGGCCGCGCAGCGGTCGCGAAGCAGTCATCCCGAGGAGCAAAGCGACGAGGATCCCGGACTCGACGAGCCCGGCCCAGAGCCTGCCGGGGACCGGATCCCTCGCTTTCGCTCGGGATGACGCTGAAATGGGCGGCCGCAAGGGCCGCCCCTACGTCCGAGTTCCTCGAGCTTGGGCTACTGCAGGCTGAACGTCTTCACCAGGAACACCGCCATCTGGCCGCGCGTGTTGGCGTTTCCCGGGCAGTAGTTTCCGCCCCCGCAGCCCCCCGTGATCCCGCGCGAGGCGAGATCCTCGATCCAGGGATCGAACAGCCCCCCCGTGCACGGCACATCCAGGAACACCGTGCCGGTGCAGTCCGGCGGCGCGTACGCGGATCCGAAGTCCGTCTTCAGCAGGAACGCGGACATCTGCGCGCGGGTGACCGGGTTCGACGGACAGTAGTCATTGCCGCCGCAGCCGCCGGTGACGCCGAGCGCGGCGAGTTCCTCGATCCAGTCCGTGAACGTTCCCGGGCACGCGACGTCGTCGAAGACGCCGCTGCATGCGGGCGGCACGTGCGCGGCGCCGTACTTCGACTTGAGAAGGAAGACGGCCATCTGGTCGCGCCGCACGGACGCGTCCCTGCAGTAGGAGCCGCCCCCGCAGCCCGCCGTGACGCCGTTGCGGACGAGCGTCTCGATGTACGCGTGGAAGATGTCCGCCTGCGGCACGTCGGTGAAGTCCGCGAAGAAGCCGTTCGGCAGCGTGCCCTTCTGGCTGTCGAGGTTCGTGAGGACGACGTCGTTCAGCGTGCCCGGCGAGAGCGCGGGCGTCACCGCGTCCGCCGACGTCGCGCCCGTGACGTTGACGCTCGTCGCGGCTGCGCCGCCGATCGTCACGCCGGCGCCCGCCAAGAAGTCGGTCCCCGTCAGGGTGACGGCGGTGCCTCCCGCGGCCGGCCCGGACGTGGGTGCGATGCCCGTCACGGTCGGAACCGGTCCCGTCGCGATCGTGATGATCCCCGACGCGCTCGTCTTCGACTGTCCGTCGGGATTGGTCACCGTGATCGTGCGCGGACCGGCCCCGGCGCCGATCGTGTCGAGGTCGAGCGTGATCGAGGTCGGGCTCGTGTACGTGACCGAGTTGACGCTCACGCCGCTGCCCGAGACCGACGCGTGGATCCGGTTCGCGTAGCCCGCCCCGGGATCGTAGAAGCCCGAGCCGGAGATCGCGTTGCCGGTGACGGTCACGCTGACCGACGAGAGGCCGGAGTTGACCGCGGCCGGCGACGCGGTCGCCGGCGTCGCGGGCGGCGGAGCGAGCAGCTGGACGACGCGCACGCCGTACGTGTCGACCGCGCTGCAGTACTCCTGGATCGTCCACATCGTCATGTCGTCCGCGGGGTCGAGGCTCGTGTACGAGTAGTCGCCCCAGCGGCGCGGACCGCCCGGATCGGCCGGCGGGTTGTACGACGTCGCGCTCGAGGTGAACAAGAGCGGCGCCTGCAGCGTGCCGGGCGTGTCCCCGGAGAGGCGTCCGACCGTCGCCGCGTTGATCCGCTGCGTCGCGCCCGCCGTGCTCGTGCCGAGCGCCGCGTGCCCCTGGCCCGAAACCATGATCGCCGGCATCCAGTAGAAGCGCGGATTCGACGCCGTCGAGTCGAAGAGCGTGCCGGACTGCGAGAGCGCGGGGCTCGCGCCCGAGACGTCGACCTCATACCAGCGCGTGCCGTCGCGGTCGCCCGAGGCGGAGCCCACGCCCGCGCTCGTGACCGCAATGTTGTGCGCGGTCCAGATCTTGCCGTTGCGGAGCACGGCCGCCATCAGCCGATCATCGAGCGCGTCGAGCAAGCCCGCCGATCCGCTCGCGTTGCCCTGGTGCGGCACCGACAGGGGAAGGGCGGTCGCGGGCACCGAGAGCGAAGAGTTCGCGGAGATCCCCGACGGCGGCCAGGCGCCCGGCGCGGAGTAAGTGATCTTGCGGAAGACGAGTTTTCCGAAGCCCGCGTTGTCGACGCCCACGAGCCATGCGACCGTGGGCGCCGCGGTCGCGAGGTTGTCGACGCCCTGCGGCGCGTACGGACCGCTGCCCGTCGGCGTGCCCGTCAGATTGCGGAACGCCACGACGTCGCCGGACGGCACGAGGTCTCCTCCGGGTCCCGCGAGGAGCCGGCTCTTTCGCACGACGTGGACGGACGTGCCCTGGAACACGCCTCCCGAGTCGAAGATGTTCGCGCCGATGGTCAAACCGTTCGCGTCGACGCCGAGCGAGGGGTAGTCGAGGAAGAGGCCGGTATCGCCGATGGGCGCGTCGAGGTCGTGCTGGAAGGAGAAGTACGTCCACGTCGTGCCCGCCGTGATCGTGCCGGAGTCGGACACCGCGATCAGGATGCGATTGCTCGCGGGCGTCACGTTGAAGTTCATGACGGTGACGATCCACACGCCCGCGAGGCGGTCGAATCGCACGCGCGGGTAGGCGATGGGCTGCGATTGGCGCACCGAGTTGAAGAAGGTCGTCATGTCGGCGTCGAGGACGCCGTCGGCCGAGCCCGTCGCCTTGGCAAACGTGCGGATGCGGCCGTTGACGCCGACGAGGAACTGCGACGGTCCCGCGGCGCCCATCGTGTCGGGAGGAAAGGCGTTCGTCTCGCCGGAGCTCGCGCCGAGGAAGCTGACGCCGAGCGTCTGGGGCGCGGCGGGCGAGGGTGCCGCGATCGGAGCGGCGCCGAGCGACGCGGCGGTGTCGGAGGGCGAATCCGGGTTGTCGCGCAGGTGGGCGCGCGGCGCGGTGAGCCGGGGCCCGGCGATGCGAGGGGCGGGAGCCGAGACGGCGCCTTGCTCGGCCGAGATCTCCGCGACGGATCGGCGGTAGGGATCGCCGCCCTCGCCGAAGGCCGCCGTCGAGAGCGCCGCCGACGCCAGGAGCGCCGCGGCCAGTCCTCTTCCACGCACGCGATCGAGGATCATCTGTACTCCTGTGTGAAGAGAGCGGTTAGATTACCCCACCCGGCGGGGTCAACCGCGAATGGATCGTCACGCCGCCGTCGCACGAAACGGAGGTCCCGATGCTTCGATCGCTGCGGTTCGTCCTGCTCGCGCTGTCGGCGGCGTCACTCGCGCCGGCGCAGGAGCGGCCCGTGCTGCGCTACGTCCCGAAGCACGAGGAGCTCAAGTACACGTTCGGCGGCGCGGCTCCGGCGCACCACGTCGCGCCGGGAACGCGGATCGTGACCTGGACCGAGGACTGCTACGACGGCGCCGTGACGCGGCCGGACCAGCTCCCGTCGAAGGTCGCTCCGATCGGTCACGACAATCCGCAGACGGGTCCCTTCTACGTCGACGGCGCGATGCCCGGGGACACGCTCGCGATCCACATCGAGAAGCTCGACCCCGCGCGCGATCACGGGATCTCTTCCCTCTTCCCGGGTTTCGGCGCGTTGAACGGGACGGACCGCACCGCGATGCTGCACGCCGACATGCCCGAGCGCGTGTGGTGGTACCAGGTGGACCGTTCGAAGAACGTCGTCCGCACGAAGAGCACGGACGGCAAGAAGTCGTGGGAGGTGCCGATGTCGCCGTTTCTCGGCTGCCTCGGCGTCTCTCCGCCCAACGGGGAGGCCCGATCGACGATCGTCCCCGACAACTTCGGCGGGAACATGGATTGCCCCGAGGTCCGCGCCGGAAACACGATCTACCTCGGCGTGCGTGTGCCCGGCGGTCTGCTGTCGTTCGGCGACGGCCACTACGCGATGGGCGACGGCGAGATCATCGGCACGGCGGTCGAGGGCGCGATGAACGTCGAGCTCACGGTGGACCTCGTCAAGGGGCGCGACACCCCGTGGCCGCGGATCGAGAACGGGGACTGGATGATGTCTCTCGGCGCGGCCCGGCCGCTCGAGGACGCGGCGCGGATCGCCTACAAGGACATGGTCGCCTGGGTGATGGACAAGACGGGCCTCGATCAGGCCGACGCGTATGAGTTCGTGTCGCAGAACTCGGTCGCGCCGTTGGTCGAGCTGGTCGACCCGCTCTATACGGTGCTCGTCAAGATCCCCAAGTCCCGTCTGCCGAAGTAGAGGGGGTCAGGTCTCCCATTGCCCCTCCGAGGGACAGGCCGACCCTCACGGTCGCTCTCGACCTGCTCGCGACAATCCATCAATGGGTGGTGCGGCCGTTACGCCTCGATCATGCGGGTGCCGTTTGGCACATCACGAGTCGAGGAAACGAACGTCGCGAGGTTTTTCGCGATGCGGAGGACCGCCGCGCGTTCCTCGAAACACTGGCGCGAACCGTCGACCTCGTCCGCTGGCGGCTCCACGCCTACGTCCTGATGACGAATCACTACCACCTGCTCATCGAGACGCCCGAGCCGACACTGTCGCGGGGGATGCACCGGCTGAACGGCACTTACACCCAGCGTTACAACCGGCGCCATGCGCGCGTCGGGCATCTCTTCCAGGGTCGCTTCAAATCGATCCTCGTAGAGCGAGAGCGACACCTGATGACGCTGATCCGCTACATCGTCCTGAACCCGGTGCGGGCTGGACTGGTGGACCGCGCCTCCGAGTGGCAATGGAGCAGCTATTGCGCGACGGCCGGAACGGCACCCCGCCCGAATTGGCTGGAAACGGCCTGGATCCTCGCGCAGTTCGGGTCAGGCCGCGACGCTCGTGCCCGCTACCGGACGTACGTCGCCGAAGGAGAAGTGTCGAACGCACCGTCGCCGCTCGCCGGTGTCGTCGGTCAGATTTTTCTGGGCGGTGACGATTTCCTGTTACGTGCGGAGCAGCTGGCGGCATCTGCCCGCGAGCAAGTCGAGATACCGCGTACTCAGCGGCGTCCCGCTCGCCCGTCCATCGACCTGATCGCGCGGTGTTGTTCGAAGGGCGAACGGCGCCTCCTGCGCCGCTGTCGTTCACGGTCCAGCCATGCGCTTCGACTTGCATTCGCGTACCTGGCGCGAACCGATGGCCTTCTACCGAATCGAGTCATCGCTGACGAGTTGCGAATCGCTCGCTCGCAAGCGTCGCGGCTCGCCATCCAGGGCGATCGTCTCTTTCGCAGCGATGCAGGTTTTCGCCGAGAGATCGATCAGATTCGGACTAGGATTTGGAGCGTTCGAGGGCAGCCTGACCCTGCAGGGGCAAATGGAGACCTGACCCCATGCTGAAGAAGATCCTGATCATTGTCGCGGCCGTCGCTCTGCTCGCGCTCGGCGCGGTCACGTACATGATCGGCGGGCCCCGGAACCTGATCGGAATGCTCCGCTACGACCAGCGCGAGGAGGGGACGCTCAAGGTCGGCGACCGGGCGCCCGACGTCGGCCTGATCGGGCTGGACGGGACGACGCCCGTGAAGCTCTCCGAGCAGCTCGGCGGCCGTCCGACGGTGCTCATCTTCGGCAGCTTCACCTGACCCCCGTTCCGCCGCTCGGTCGAGCGCGTGCGGGCCATGTCGAAGAAGTACGGCGACCGCGTCCGCTTCGTGACCCTGTACATCAAGGAGGCGCACCCGCTCGACGAGTGGCAGATGGACTCGAACGTCGACGAGGGCGTCTGCTATCCGCAGCCGACGTCGATGAACGATCGCGTCCGAATCGCCAACGACTTCGTCAAGCGCTTCCACTACGAGATCCCGCTCTACGTCGACCCGATCGACAACCCCGCCAACAAGGCGTACGCCGGCTGGCCGGAGCGCCTCTACGTGATCGACGAGGGCGGATCCATCGTCTACAAGGGAAAACCCGGCCCGTTCGGCTATCACCCGGAGGAAGTCGAGCGGTGGCTCGTGAAGCGCTACGGCGCGTGAGCGGCGCCGCGCCCGCGAAAGGTATCAGCCGACGCTAGCGCGTTTCGCGCGGCTCTCCGACGCTCCCGTCTCGACGTGTCGGAACTCGTCCTTCCGCGTCCACAGGTAGTACAGGATCGCGGCGTTGATCGCGAGCAGGACGTAGCGCCGAGGGCTCGTCGGCTGCCGGACGATCTCGACCACCTCCGCCGGAATTCCGAGCGCCGTGAGCGTGATCGTGAACAACGGAGCCCAGGGCTTCCGCATCAGCAGAGCCGTCCCCTCTGCGGCGAACACGAGCGCGATGAGGATCGCGCCGGCGCCGATCGCCTGCACCTGGCCCTTGCTGAGCCGCTCGATGATCTCCGCCACGTGGCGCAGCATGATCGTCCGGCCGCTGGCGCCCATGAGGTGGATGAGGTGGCTCTGCAGGGAGTCCCGAGGTATCCGGGCCAGGTGGAGGGCGGCGACGCCCAGGGCCGTGAACGCCGCCGCCTTCAGGTACTTGAAGACGATGATGGCGATGAGGACGCCGCCGAGCTTCATGTGCTCGCGACGCTTGGCGGAGGCTTTCATGGTCCTCCGACGAGTTTCGCACAGCGCGTGCCAGAGACGCGGCGACCGACAGACACGCTCCGGCGCGGCCCTCCGCGAGACGTGACGAGGCCGGGCGCAGGACCTGTCGACGTCGGATGGCCCTCCAGACCGGCCGGCGGCTCGGCGGGTTCGAGGTCATCGCCGCTCCGAGGGCGGGCGGTGTTCCGCGGATCCGTTAACGGGGATTAACGGCCGCATCGGCCGGGGTTCCCGGCGCGTAGAATCGGCTCGGGTCATGAACGGGAAGCGCCTCGCGGCCGTCGCCTTCGCCGCCTCGCTGGCGATGCCCCTGCGCGCCGCGACCTATCTTCCGATGTCGGACGGTGACCTCGCGGCCGCCGCGCCGGTCATCGTGCGCGCGACTCCGGTCTCGCAGCAGGTCCGGCTCGAGACGATCGGCGGCCAGCAGCTGCCCTTCACGATCGTCACCCTCCAGCGCGTCGAGTCGCTGCGCGGCACGATCGCGGAGAGCTTCTCGCTGCGCCTGCCCGGCGGCCGCATCGACGACACCGCGTGGAGTCTTCCCGGCGTCCCGCGTCTGGAGAATTCCTCCGACGTCGTGCTCATGCTGCGGCCGGCCGGTCGCGCCGGCGAGTGGCACCTCACCGAGCTCGGCCTCTCCGCCTTCGCGCTCGCCGCGGACGAGTCCGGGAGGAAGTTCGCGGTGCGGAACGAATTCGCGCGGCTCGAGGACCTCGCCGTGTCGAAGCGCGACGGCGTCGCCGACGCGTATCGCACGAAGGAGTCCCGCGCTCCGGCTCGCGACGCGGAGTCGTTCCTCGCGGCACTGCGCGCCGTGGGCCGCGGCGAGCCCATGCCGGACGTCGCGCTCGCCGAGCCGAAGGGGGAGATCG
>DATBBK010000015.1:0-3360 GCA_036271035.1 Thermoanaerobaculia bacterium
GGCCGCGGACCACGTGAAGCCGTTGTCGGCGGAACGAAACAGGCTCAGGCGCGGCGAGCCGGGGACGGCCAGGTTGGCCCAGATCGTGGACGGGGCCTGCGGATCGAGCGCGAGAGCGTACGCGTCGGACGCGCGCAGGCCGAGGCTCGAGGAGAGCCAGGTGCTCCCTCGATCGTCGCTTCGGAGGATTCCCGCGATGGTCCCCGCGAGCAAGGGCGAGCCCGAACGGGCTGCGCCGAAGGACGGAAAGTAGCCCGGAGGCTGCGATCCCATCTCGGCCGGCTGCCAGGTCCGGCCCGAGTCGTCGCTGAAATAGGCGCCGTCCAGGACTCCCGCAAGTATCCGGGCGCCGGCGCCGTTCGCGGCCGGCAGCTCGACGACCGAGGCGGGGTAGCCGGGGAAGCCGGCGCAGCTCCAGGTCGCCGCCGAGTCGGCGCTGCGGCAGAACCCGTCGAACCCGCCCGCGTACACGACGCCGGGTGCGTTGCCGGCCGCGACGCTGCTCGGATAGAGGATCGGCGGGCTCACCCTCGACCACGTGGCGCCGTCGTCCGAGCTCCGGAATATCTTGTACAGGTTGTCAGTGCTGTCGAAGCTCTCGACGAAGATTGCGTGCGAGTCCAGCACGATGGTTTGCGGCGGGTTGCCGGTCGGCGAGGCCAGACGGGACCAGCTCGCGCCGGAGTCGACGGACTTCCAGACGGAGCCGTCCGTCGCCGCGGCGTAGACGTTGGTCGGGTGCCACGGATCCACGGCCGCCGTGCCCGCCGCCGCGAAGTCGGAGACCGAGCTCCAGCTCGCGCCGCCATCGGAGGACGCTCGGAGAGTCCACGTCGTCCCGTCCGCGCTGAAGACGGACGCCAGGATGACGCTCGCGGCCGGACATGTCGCGATGCTGCCGACGTTCTCGCCCTGCAGACCTCCCGGCTCCCACGTCGCGCCTCCGTCGCGGGAGCGGAAGACTCCGTTCGGCGTCGCCGCGTAGGCGACCGCGTCCCCGAACGCGAAGCCGGAGACGAATCCAACGCCGCTCGGCCCGTGCGAAACCCAGACGTTGTCCTGCGCGCGCGCCGGGGGGTCGAGGACCAAACCGAGAAGCGCGACGATCGCGGCGATCCTTGACAGAGTCTTCATGATGTCCTCCGTATGCACACGTCCGCGGCCGGCGAGGCCGCGGACGTGTCGCTCCGCCTCAGTCGCCGTCCGGTCCGCTCCGCACCGCTCCGAACGCGTTCCAGTCATCGATCAGGTCGTCGTGGTCCGGATCGCTGACGTCGGCGATCCGGATCAGGAACACGGTGTCCCCAGGCTCGGCGGTGCAGCTGACCGGAAGGTCTACGTGGCCCCGGAAGCTGGCGTTGCCGAGCGAGCTCAGCGGCACCGCGTCCGTGTCCACGAGCTCGGCGCTTCCCGGCTGGGTGTCGTTGCAGACGAGCGTGCCCTTGACCATCGTGATGAAGCTCGTCGTTCCGATGTTGGAGAACGACGGATCGGCGGAGAGAACGAGGCCCCTGACCGAGAACTCCACCCTGCCCGTCCCGAGGTTCACTTCGGCGGAGCCGTCCGTGGTCGTCCAGGACGCGGGGGTCCCCTGGACGCAGTCGACTCCGATGTCGCAGGGTGTGCCGTCCGCGTGTCGGCCCACCACCCCGTTCGGGACCGTGATCCCGCCGATTCTTTTCCAGACCAGCTTGTTGCCGTTGCCGGCGGCGTGGGCGGTTGCCCCTAAGGCCAGGAGGCCGCCGACCAAGAGCGCCGAACGAGCCGCGATTCGTGTGGTTCGCATGATGTCTCCCTTCCGTCAACGTGTGTACGCGCCGCGCCGTTCGTGCACAAACCGGATTTCGAAAAGCGATCGATCAGGAATCGAAAGGCGCCGGTGTTCTAAGATTTCGCGAGGCGCCGGCGCACCCGCTCGCGGAGTGCGCGGTCGTTCAAACGATGAGACTGAGCTTCGGGAATTGCGTCTTCGATTCGGACAGCCGCGAGGTGGTCCGTAGCGGCAAGCCTGTCGCGATTTCTCCCAAGGCCTACAACCTGCTCGAGGTCCTCATCGAATCGCGGCCGAAGGCCATATCGAAAGCGGAGATCCGCGACCGCCTCTGGCCGGGCGTTCACGTCGCAGAGGCCAATCTCCCGAACCTCGTCGTCGAGCTGCGCGGCGCGCTCGGCGACGACGCGCGGCGGCCGCGCATCATCCGTACCGTGCCACGCTTCGGGTATTCGTTTCTCGCCCCCGCGCGGACCGAGCGGTCGCCACACGTCGAGGCTCCGAGTCGGTCGGGTCTGGTCTACCGGGTGGTGTGGGGGCGAAGGGAGATCACGCTCGAAGACGGCGGCAACCTCATCGGACGCGACCGGGAGGCGATCGTCTGGATCGACGATGAGTCGGTCTCGCGGCGCCACGCGCGGATCTCGGTGGACCCGGACGGCGCGTCGATCGAGGACCTCGGCAGCAAGAACGGGACCTACGTCGACGGCCGGAAGATCCGCGGCGTCGTGCCTCTCGCCGCCCGCGACTCGGTCCGCATCGGCCCCGCGACGCTGCTTCTTCGCGTCGTGCGTCACACGGGCTCCACCCGGTCGAAGCGAACCAAAGGCGCCCGGTGACTCTCGCCGCCGGCACGCGGTTCGGCTCCTACGAGGTCCGCGGGCCCCTGGGGTCGGGCGGAATGGGCGAGGTCTATTGCGCCCGCGACGAGAAACTCGGGCGCGAGGTCGCGATCAAGGTGCTGCCCTCGCAGCTGGCATCCGACCGCCGCCGCCTGGATCGTTTCGAGACGGAGGCTCGTACCGTCTCGGCACTGAACCACCCGAACATCGTGACCGTGTATGAGGTCGGCTCCATCGACGGTACGTCGTACATCGCGATGGAGCTCATCGAGGGGAAGACCCTGCGCCAGGTCCTGGGCGGGGGAGCGGTCCCGTTGAAGAAGCTGCTCGCGATCGCGACGCAGGCCGCGGACGGTCTCTCGCGCGCGCACTCGGCGGGCATCGTGCACCGGGACCTGAAGCCCGAGAACGTGATGATCACGAGGGACGGCTTCGTCAAGATCCTGGACTTCGGTCTGGCGAAGCTCGCCCGGCCGGACTTCGAACCGGCCGCGGGCGGAGCGCCGGGGACGGTGACGCGACGGACCGAGGCGGGCACGATCCTGGGCACGGTCGGTTACATGTCTCCCGAGCAGGCGAGCGGCGAGCCCGCCGACTTCCGTTCCGATCAGTTTTCCCTCGGAGCCATCCTGTACGAGATGGCGACGGGCGCGCGAGCCTTCGATCGTCCCACCGAGGCGCAGACGCTCGCGTCCGTCATCGAGTCCGAGCCGGAGCGTCTCGCGGCGGCGGCGCCGCGCCTGCCGA
>DATBBK010000016.1:0-34247 GCA_036271035.1 Thermoanaerobaculia bacterium
GCCGCACATCCCCGGCGCCGAGCAGCTCCAGCCGACGCTCTCCGTCGGCTGGGCCACGCATCACTCCAACTCGGAGTTCCCGAAGACGCTCGCCGAGGCGGACGCGCGGATGTACGAGATGAAGCTCAACCGGAAGAAAGAGCGAGAGAAGAGACTGCGGGATCTGGGCAGGCTCTGATCAGCTCGTACACGCCCCGCGCGGGCAGCCCCATCACGTTGGTGAACGAGCCGTGGATCTCCTGGATGAAGCGCGCGCCGAGGCCCTGCACGCCGTAGGCGCCAGCCTTGTCGCGCGGCTCGCCCGTCGCGGCGTACCACGCGATCTCCTCCTCCGTCATCGGCGAAAAGCGCACGCGCGAGACCTCGGCGATGCCGTGCCCCGGGTCGGCGCCGCGGCGCAGGCGCACGGCGGTGACGACCGAGTGCTCGCGTCCGGCGAGGAGCCGCAGCATCCCGCGCGCGTCCGCGTCCTCGCGCGGCTTGCCCAGGATGCGGCCCTCGAGGAACACGAGCGTGTCCGCGGCGAGCACCCACGCATCCGGGTCACGCTCCGCGGCTCGAGCGGCCTTGTCGCCGGCGAGCCGGGCGGCGGCGGACTCGGCCGTTTCGCCGGGGATCGGGACCTCGGGCACGTCGGCCGGTCGGATCGCGAACGGGATCCCGAGTGAGGCGAGGATCTCCGCTCGCCGGGGCGACGCCGAGGCGAGGACGATCCCAGGGCGTTGCGGCATCCGCGGATTCTCGCCCAAACGGAGCCGCCGGGACGTCGTCTCAGAACTCCACGTGTGCCCTCGCGCTCAGGACGTGCACGGGGCCGCGGTCGCGGTTGTAGGCCGGGTTCGCGACGAACTGGTATCCCGCGGCGAGCCACAGGTGCGGGACGAGGAGGGCCTGGTAGTAGACCTCGGGGATCGTCTCGACCGCGTACGCCAGCCGTCCGTCGCCGATCATGAAGCCGTAGCCCCCGGCCGCGAGATAGTCGCGGTGATCGCCCGACAGCCCGTTGACGACGAGCGCCGCTCCGGCCTCGTCCTCCGGCCGGCCCGGAATCAGACCCTTCGCGAGGACGCCCGCGGTCACCGATCTCTCGATCTCGGCGTAGGCCCACGCCTCGTTCTTTCCGTCGTTCCAGCTTCCGCGGAAGAAGAGACCCGTGCCGTTGGCGATCTCCTGTTCCAGGTTGACCACGAAGCCCCACTTGGACCGTCCGGGCTGGCGCGTCGCGGTGACGTCCGGCGCGGCTCCCGCCGCCTGTTCGATCGCCTCACGATAATTTCCCATGTCCGCGCGGTTGTAGAAGACGATGGCGCGCGCGACGCCGGGTCGGCCTCCGACCCGGAAGCGACGGTCCGCCTCCAGCGTGAGCGCATGCGCCTCGAGGAGGTCGGTGTCGAACTGGAGACCATTCGCCACCTTCGGCTCCGTGGTGGCGCCGAAGCGCGCGGACCAGTCCGGAGTCGCGTACTCGAGCACGAACCCCCACGTGTAGCCGCGGGTGTCGGCCGAGTAGTCCCAGGCGCCCGCGGTCCAATCCGCCCAGTTCAAAAATTGCCGCCGCGGGTCGTGCGAGTAGGCGTTGTCGTCGAAGAAGTCGCCGATCCCGAACTTCCCGATGGTCAGCGTCCAGCGCCGGGCGGGCCGCCAACCCCCGAGCTGGTTCGCGTCTTCCTCGACGCGCTCCCGCTCGTCTCCGGCCGCCAGAGTCTGCGACAGCATCAGCCGACCGAGATAGACGCGAGGCTGGGCATCGCCGACCCGAAACGCCTCGCCGTTGGGAAACCCGGCGATTCCGAGTGTGCGGCTGAGACCGCTTCCGCCCGACAACTCGGGGTTCACGTAGAGCTCGGCGCCCTTCCACAGCCGCGCGCCGAGGAAGAGCGTCGCGGTCACCGTCGTTTCGTGCTCCGCCTCGGGCTGCAGGCTGTTCTGCCCGGAGTACGGTGCGTCGAACGACGGGTGCCACTGGGTCACGGTCGTCGCCTGAAAGTGGGCGTCGAAGCGGGACTCCTCCTGCGGACCGGACGGGGCGGGGGCAGCGGCCGCGGCGTCCTGGCCGCGCGACGCGGAGGCTCCGCATGAGAGGGCCAGGACCCCGGCGAGGGCGATGCGGCGGATTCCCATCGCTCCGTCTCGCCGTCGCTCAGTCGTCGGCGTCGCGGCCGGTATGGAGACTCAGCTCGTCGGCGTCGGCGTCGTAATGGATGAGCTGGCCGTAGCGGCCCCAGCTCACGATCGAGCGGAAGAGGTCCGGGATCGAGTGCCCGGGCAGCCGCTCCGCGAGGAAGTTGCGGACCTCCTCGCCGGAGCGTCCCACGTCCGGATCCTCCGCGAGGTAGCGGACGAGCGCCGCGAAGGTGCCCAGGGCGAGCAGGCGCTTGCGGAAGAGCAGCCGTCTCTCCTTCGGCGTCGCGCTCACGATCTCGCGGCCGCTGTCGGTGAGCCGGACGAGGTCGCCCGGCGTCTCGACGAACCCGAGCATCTCGCCGCCCTTCACGACCGCGATTGTCCGCCCGAAGTCGTACTCGGTGATCGCGTCGAGGTCGAAGAGGTCCTGCTCGCCGCCGTGGTCGCTCAGGATCTCGACGAGGCCGAGGATCTCGCTCGCGCGGACGTCCGGAACCGGCCGGATCGGACCGACCGACGGGCGCCCGGGGGTCGCCGTCACGGGTTTCTCCTCGGGCAGGTGGATCCCCGTCACGATGTCGTGGATCTCCTCGACCATCCGGAGGAACTCCGGGTGGCGGTACGCGCGCGGGTGCGGCAGCGTGTTGACGATCTGCTGACGCACCGTGCCCGGGTTGGCGCCCATGATGACGATCCGGTCCCCGAGGTACACCGCCTCGTCGATCAGGTGCGTGATGATCAGGATCGAGGAGAGGGAGCTCGAGCGGTCCGACCAGAGCCGGTAGACCTCGGCGCGCAGCAGCTCCGCCGTGAGCACGTCGAGCGCGGAGAAGGGCTCGTCCATGCAGAGCAGCTCGGGTCCGCCGACGAGCGCGCGCGCGATTCCGACGCGCTGCTTCATGCCGCCGGAGAGCTCCTTCGGGAACGCGTTCTCGACGCCGTCGAGGCCGACCTGCTGGATCGCGTGCTGCGTCCGCGTCTTCGCCTCCTCGTCGGTCACGGGCTTCCCGTTCAGGCCGACGCGCACGTTCTCCTGGACGGTCAGCCACGGGAACAGCGCGAAGTTCTGGGAGACGACCGCCGCGCCCGAATGGATGCCCGACAGCGCGTGGCCGTGCTCGCGGACCGAGCCGGAGCTCGGCGGGATCAGGCCGATCAGGATGCGGAGGAGTGTCGACTTGCCGCAGCCGGACGGGCCGAGGATGGCGACGGTCTCGCCCTTGCGGACCTCGAAGTCGACGTTGTCGAGGACGAGCCGCTCGCGTCCCTCCTCGTCGCGGTACGACTTGCGGACGTGCTCGGCCTGGGCGATCGGGGCGTCGTTGGAGGCGTTCGTGCTCATCGGTTCAGTGCGTAGCGCGACTCGGCGAGCCGGTAGAGCGGCCGCCACACCGCGCGGTTGATGACGATCAGGCCCACGGACATCGTGAGCACGCCGGCCGCGAGCAAGGGGAAGTTGGCGGCCTGCGTCGCGTTCGTGATCGTCGAGCCCAGGCCGAAGGTCTCGAGGCGCGACCCCCTGTAGGTGAGCGTCTCGGCGACGATCGAGGCGTTCCACGCTCCGCCGGCCGCGGTGATCAGGCCGGTGATCAGGTACGGGAAGACGGCCGGGAGGAACAGCTTCTTCCAACGGTCCACGCCCACGACCGCGTACGTCTCCGCCGCCTCCTCGAGATCGTGGGGAACCGCGCTCGCTCCCGCGAGCACGTTGAAGAGGACGTACCACTGCGCGCCGAGGAGCATCAGCACCGCCGCGATTACCGCGAACGGGACGCGCAGGGCGAGGAGGACGGCCGTGACCAGCGGGAAGATCATCGGCGCCGGAAACGAGGCGACGAGCTGCACGACGGGCTGCAGCCGCCGCGACCAGACCGCCGAGCGCCCGATCAGGATCCCCGCCGGGACGGTCCAGACGACGGCGAGCAGGAGCGCGCCGAAGGTCCGCAGGAACGTCGCGCCGAGCGCCTTCGCGAGGAGCGCCCACTCCGCGGCCGGCAGCGCGACGAGCAGCCGGGCGAGGTGCAGCGTGCCCCAGGCCGCCGCGATCGCGGCGGCCGCCGCGGTGATCCACAGCAGACCCCGGCGCAGGGCGACGCCGCGGTCGGCGTCGGAGGCGGGTGCGGCGGGCGCCGGCGCGGCGGGTGGTGCGACCGGCGGCCGCGACCGCCTCCGCGCGCGGCGCAGCCGGCGCAGCAGGGCGGAACGGCGGATGAGGTCCAGCACCCAGGAGCGGGGCTTCTCGCCCGCCGAGAGCTCCTCGAGCCGGAATCGCTCGGACCACGCGACGAGCGGCTTCCACAGGATCTGGTCCACGGCGACGATCATCACCGACATCGCCACGATCGCCCAGACCATCGCGCGGCGGTCGCCCTTCTCGATCGCGACGGCCATGTAGGAGCCGACTCCCGGCAGGCGGAAGTCGCGGTCGCCGAGCGTGAACGCCTCGTTGACCGTCAAAAAGAACCAGCCGCCCGCCATCGACATCATGGAGTTCCACACCAGCCCGATCGCCGACGCGGAGACCTCGACCGTGCGGAACGTCTTGAACCAGCCGAAGCGGTGGATGCGCGACACCTCGCGCAGCTCGTTCGGCACGGCGCGCAGAGAGCCATAGAACGAGAAGACCATGTTCCACACCTGGCCGGTGAAGATCATCAGGATGCAGGCGAGCTCGAGGCCGACGTTCGAGCGCGGGAAGAGCGCGACCATGCCGAGCACGAGTCCGGGCAGGAATCCGAGCACCGGGATGCCCTGGCCGATGTCGAGCAGCGGGATCATGACCTTCTCCGCGCGGCGCGAGTGCGCGGCGATCGTCCCGTAGACGAGCGTGAAGACCAGCGAGAGGATGTACGCGGCGAAGCCGCGCGAGAGCGAGAGCAGCGTGTAGCCGGGGAGCGCGCGCGGGTCGAGGTCGATCGGCGTCGCCTGACGGATCGGCGCCTCCCAGCGCTGTGCGAGCAGGACGACGCCGCCCACGGCGGCCGCCACCACTGCGAGGAGCAGGACGTCGACGGCGACTCCACCGAGTCCCGTCCGCCCGCCCGCCTCCTCGGTATCGGCCGTCGGGCCGGGAAGCAGAATCGGCACGGCGCGGGATTATGTGTCCGCGTCGGCCCCGCGCCAAGCGCGGACGTGCGGCGGCGTCCGCACGATCCTCACCGAAAAAGATTACGCCGGCCCGCGGGCGGCCCTCAGCGCCTGGGGCCTAGGGGTAGTAGCCGCTGATCGTCCGCGCCTGCAGGTTGGTGGGCTCGACCTTGATGTCGACCTTGCGCCACTGGTCGCGGTTCGCCGTGTTGGTCGAGTAGTACGTCAGCAGGTACTGACTGCGGAGATCCTCGTTGATCTGGCGGTAGACGTTCTCGAGGTTCTTCGCGGAATCGATGTAGAACGTCTGCCCGCCCGTCAGCTGGGCGATCTTGTTCAGCTTGTACTTCACCTCGAGGTCCGTGCCGGCGATCTTGAGGCCGATGCCGTAGATCGCGATCCCGGACTTGCGCACGTACTCGGTCAGCGTGTCGAAGTCGAACTTCGAGGCGGTGTCCTTGCCGTCGGTGAGGATGACGAGCGCACGCTTGCCCTTGACGCCGGTGAACTGGTACAGGCCGTACACGATCGCGTCGTAGAGCGCCGTCGAGCCCTCCGCGCGCAGGCCGGACAGCGACCGGATCAGTTTGTCCTTGCGGTTGGTGAGCTTGGAGAGCAGGTACGGCTCGTTGTCGAACGACACGACGAACGCCCGGTCCTTCTGGCCCATCGTGAAGTCGAGGAAGCTGAGCGCCGCCTGCTCGGCGTCCGGCAAAGACTCGAGCATCGACGCCGACGTGTCGATCATGACGCCGACGGAGAGCGGCAGGTTCTTGACGAACTCGAATCCCTGGATCGACTGCGCGACGCCGTCCTCGAAGACCTTGAAGTTCGACTGCTGGAGGTGCGTGACGGGCCGGTTCTTCTCGGTGACCGTCGTGTAGAGCTCGACGGCGTCGACGTTGACCTCCGACACGAACGCCGGCGCGTTGACGTACCGCAGGTCCTCGGCGACCGTTCCGTCGTCCAGCGTTCCCACGACGCGCACGTAGCCGAGCGACTTCGAGTCGCGGATGTTGACCGTCTGCTCGTAGGGCGCCTGGTAGAGCGTCGCGACGCGCGACTCGTTCGAGTAGAACTCGAGCTTCTGGAGGCTCTTTCCCTCGGGGACAGCGATCGCGGCGACGACCTTCGTCGGGCCGGTCGCCTTGTCGCCCTTCTCCGGCGACATGATCCGGACGCGGAACACCTCGCGGCCCTCGTTGACGATGTACTCGTCCTCGCCGACGGTCCGCCCGGTCGGCCCGTACGCGACGACGCGGATCGTCTGCTTGCGCGGCAGCGGGCCCATGTTCAGGTCGGCGTCGAACGGCGCCTTCGTGCGGGTCATGATCTTCGAACCGTTCAGGTAGAAGTCGACGGCCTTGACGCCGTCCTGCACCTTCGTCTCGAACCGCTGGAGCCCGGTGACGATCTCCTTCGCGATCGGCAGGAGCGAGATCGCCGAGGAGTTCAGGCCCTCATCCTTGATCTTGTCGACCGCGGACTTGCCCTCCGCGCGGGCCGCGACGAGCTGCGGCGGCGGGGCGTCGGGCTGCTCGGGCACCTTGAGCTCCTCGGTCAGGTGCCCCTCGGCGTTCTGGTTGCCGTCCGAGACCTTCAGGATGAGCTTGTAGTCGCCCGGGTACAGGTACCTTCGAACGGTGAGCGGGATCTTCTCGCCGCCGATCTCGTCCGTCGGCACGTCGAATCGATACTTGAAGTTGTCGATCAGCCGGTCTTCCTTGACGATCTCGCCGATCACGTCCACGTTGTAGAAGTGCTCGTCGCCCAGCTGGCGAGCGTGCAGCTCCGCCTTGGGAACGAGCAGCGAGAGGTCCATCCCGATCCTGTTGGCGCGCTGCTCGGGGAAGCGGACGAGCTTCGCGACCGCGAGACTCGTCGCGCCCTCGCGGGCGTCCGTCGTCATGTTGAGGATCTGGTCCACGCCCTCGGTCTCGACGGGCGGGGGCTGGAAGAGCTTGCTCGCCGACTCCATCGAGAACGCCCCGGAGCCGAGGATCGCCGAGCTGTACTGCATCGCCTGCTGCACCGTCCGCCACTCGTAGCAGCGCGTGATGTCGGGCGGCCGCGCGCCCATCGACATGCCGCTCGAGGAGCCCACGCCGACGAGGAGCACGCCCGGGCCATCGATCGGGAGCCACAGCTTGTAGGGCGGCATCCCGTACGGCTCGTAGAAGATCAGGTATGCCTTGCTCTTGAGGGTCTCGATCCGCTCGTAGAACCAGATCTGGAGCGGGACGTAGACGTCGTCGCAGTCGATCGGGACGACCGCGTCGGGCGGCCCCTGCATGACGAACAGCCTGGCGCGGTCGTTGTGCAGGTCGCGGAACTGCTCGACGGCCTGCTGCACGCGGTGCATGTACACGGCGCGGTAGTCGGTGCGGATGCCCATCGAGTCGATCGACCGCCGCTTCCAGAAGTCGTCGATGAACTTGTCCTTCTGGTAGTTCTCCTTGATCTGCAGGAAGATCTGCTTCTCGTCCTCGGTGATGATGAGCTCGACCCCGTCGAGGAAGTCGCGGTACTTCTGGCCCAGCTCCTCGTAGAGGTGCTTCATCTGCGACTTCGAGAGCTTCACGCGGTTCGGCGCCGGGCGCGACGCGTCGGCCTGCGCGGATGCGCCGGCCGCCGGCTTCGAGGCATCGGGCTTCGAGGCGTCGGTCACCGTCGCGGAGGGGGACGCCGGCGCCACCGCCTGTCCCGCCGTGTCCGCCGAGCCCGGACCCTGGACGGAGAGCGTCTTCGCCTTGCCGTCCTGGACGGTCGCGAAGCGCTCGGCTTCCTTGTCGAGGCCCTCGAGGTCGACCTTCGGAGGCGTCGTGATCGCCAGATTCAGCTCGGCGGTCGAGCGCGTCTTGACACGCTCGAAGATGGCGGCGACGTCGCAGGCGTGCTGGCAGGTGGCGGCGGCCATGTTGGCGTTGCAGCCATCACCCGCTCCCGGCTGCGCCGGCGACCCCGTGGGCTGGCAGGCGAGAGCGATCGTCTTCAGACAGGACGAGGTCTGGAGGAGCTCCTGCTCCGGGATCCCGGGGTACCACATCTTCCAGGGCGCGCCGAACGACGGCCGGTAGAAGAGGAACTCCTCGACGCTGCGGGCCCCCGATCCGCCCGACGCGCGGTTGTAGGTCCAGAGCGCGAGCTCTTTGAAGGCGTTCGTGCAGTCCGGGAACTCGTTCACGGCGTCCGGCTCCCCGTGACGCACGACCAGACGGCCGGTGTCGGACTGGATTCCGCCGTAGGTGCTGTTGGCGGCGTCCCGGAGCGCCTCGTAGCGGTTGCGGTAGCCGGGGCCGAGCGGGGGAATCAGGCCGGTCTGCTCCCGGCGTTTCCAGAACTCGTCCTTGAAAATCTCCCTTTGGTGCGGCTCGGTGAGCTGGAGGAAGAGGTTCTCCTCCTCGGGCAAAATGATCGGCTGCACGTAATCTTCGAGCCACTTTCGGTCTTCTTCAGGGAGAGCCTTGAGACGGGCGGACTTCTCGGAGGACGAGAGCGTGGACACACCGGGGGCGCCCATGGCGATCCCTGCCGCCAGCGTCGCGAGAACAACCAGGAGAAACGGGCGCGCCTTCATTCGGCTCTCGATCTTAACTCCCGGTCTCCATGCGGGTATTTCCATCGAGGAATTTTTTCAGCGCCAAAAACGGAGCGATAATTTGGAGTGCGCTCCGAGAATCTGAAGAAATGATTTATCTCGACCATAACGCGTCGACGCCCGTCGATCCGCGCGTCCGCGACGCCGTGCGGCAGGCCGAGGACGTCTTCGGCAACGCCTCCTCAGTCCACGCCGCCGGGCAGGCGGCGCGGCGGCTCGTGGAGGAGTCGCGGGACGCGGTCTCGCGGCTCATCGGGGGCGCGGGCGGCGCGGTCGTCTTCACCTCGGGCGCGACGGAGGCGAACGCCCTGGCGCTCCTGGGCGCCGCCGCCGGCCGGCGCGGGCGGATGCGGATCGTCGTCAGCGGGGCGGAGCATCCGTCGGTCCGCGAGAACGCGGAGCGACGCGCCGCCCGCGACGGGTGCGAGCTCGTGCGCGTCGACCCCGATCCCTCGGGCGCGCTCGATCCGGAGCGGGTCCTCGCCGCCGCCGCGGAGGACACCATCCTCGTCTCCGTCATGGCGGCCTCGAACGAGTACGGCGCGCTGCACCCGATCGGCCGCATCGCCGAGGGGCTGCGCGGGCGCGGCGTCCTGCTCCACACCGACGCCGCGCAGGCCGGAGGCCGCATCCCGATCGACGCGGACGCATGGGGCGTCGACCTGCTCTCGCTCTCGGCGCACAAGATGAACGGGCCGAAGGGCGCGGGGGCGCTCTGGGTGCGGCGCGGCGTCGCGCTCGAGCCGCTCGCCGGCGGGGGAGGACAGGAGAAGCGGATGCGGCCGGGCACCGAGAACACGGCCGCCATCGCGGGGTTCGGCTCGGCGGCGGATGTCGCGCGGCGCGCGCTCGCCGCGGACGGAGATGGCCGTGCCGGCGCGGTCCGCGCGCTCCGCGACCGCCTAGAGGCGGGAATCCTGAGGACGGTGCCGGGCGCGCGGGCGCTCGCGGCGTCGGCGCCGCGCCTCCCGAACACGTCCGCCGTCCTGTTCGACGGCGTCTCGGGCGAGGCCCTGATGATCGCGCTCGACCTCGAGGGGATCGCGGTCTCCGTCGGGAGCGCGTGCTCGAGCGGAACGGTCTCGCCGTCGCCGGCGCTCCTCGCGCTCGGGCTGTCGCGCGACGAGTCGATGCGCGTCGTTCGGTTCTCGCTCGGCCCCACGAATACGGAGGCGGAGATCGAGGCCGTGCTCGACGTGTTGCCGCGGACGGTCGGGAGAGTCCGCGCAGCGACCCAGGAGGCGCGCTCCGGCGCGACGGAAGGCGCGCGTCCGCGCGCGGCGGAGGTCTCGGCTTGATCGTCGAATGCGAACGGTGTCACGCGCGGTACCACTACGACGAGGACCGCTTCGGCGGCAAGGCGTCCAAGAAGCTTCGCTGCTCGAAGTGCCGGTCGATCTTCGAGGTCGTCAACACGCGCGCGTACGAGGCCCAGCCGCCCGTCCGCCACGTGGTGCCGGACCCGACGGTCACGAAGCGCGGCTCACAGGGCGCCGACGCGTCGGCGGAGAAGCCCGCGGCGGCCGCGCGGCCGCCCGCGCCCGCCCGGCGTCCGGCGTCGGGCGAGCTGAAGCTGCCCCTCGACCGCAAGATGTCCCTCGCCGTCATCGCCGGGCCGGACGCCGGCCGCATCTTCCAGATCGACAAGCCCCGTGTCGTCATCGGCCGGGAGGACGTGGACCTCGCCCTCGACGACCCTGAGCTCTCGCGGCAGCACGCCGCCCTCGAGGTCCGCGGCGAGGACGTGACGCTGTGCGACCTGGGCTCGACCAACGGAACTCTCGTCGCGGAGCAGCCTGTCTCGGAGGCGCCCCTCGAGAACCAGACGGAGTTCACGGTCGGCGCCTCGACGCTGATGCTCATCGTGACGTCGAGCTAGCGCCCCTTCGACTCCGTTAACCTATCCCCCATGCGCATCGCCGTCGCCATGTCCGGAGGCGTCGACTCCTCCGTCGCGGCCCTTCTCCTCAAGGAGGAGGGGCACGAGGTGATCGGGCTGTCGATGCAGCTCTGGGACCACTCGAGCGAGGCCGGCCGCACCGGGCGCTGTTGCACGCTCGACGACCTCTCCGACGCGCGCCGCGTCGCGTGGGCGCTCGGCGTCCGGCACTACGTCCTCAACCTCGAGGAGGACTTCCGCCGCGACGTCGTCCGTCCCTTCGTCGCGTCGTACCTCGACGGCGAGACTCCGATCCCGTGCTCCGCGTGCAACTCGAAGGTCAAGTTCGCGACGCTCTGGAACCGCGCGCGGGCCCTGGGCTGCGAGGCGGTCGCGACGGGTCACTACGCGCGCGTCGAGCGGGGCGCCGGGGGCGCCGCGCTGCGCAAGGGCGCCGACGCGGACAAGGACCAGTCCTACTTTCTGTACGACCTCGACCCGACTCAGCTCGAGGCCGCGCGCTTCCCGGTCGGCGGCATGACGAAGGAGGCGGTGCGGGCGCGCGCCCGACAGGCCGGTCTGCCGACCGCCGAGAAGCCCGAGAGCCAGGAGATCTGCTTCGTGCCGCCCGGCGAGCGCGCCGGCGAGTTCGTGGCCCGCGCTGCGCCCGCGCTCGGGCTGGCGCTGCCCGAGACGCCCGGCGCGATCGAGGACGCGTCCGGCGAGAGGCTCGGCGCGCACCCGGGGCACTACCGATTCACGGTCGGCCAGCGCCGCGGGATCGGGCTCGCGGCCGCCGAGCGGCTCTACGTGATCGCGATCGACCCGCAGAGAAACCGCGTCGTGGTCGGGCCCGGCGCGGCGCTCGAGGCGTCCCAGGCCGAGCTGCGCGACGTGCGGTGGATCGGCCCTCCGCCGCCGCGATTCGAGCCGCGGCGCGTTCACGCGCGCGTGAGGCACCGCGGCGCCGAGGCGTCGGCGACGGTCCACTCCGACGGCCCGCGCGCGCGCGTCGTCTTCGACGCCCCGGTCCGCGCGATCGCTCCGGGCCAGTCGTGCGTGTTCTACGAGGGGGACTACGTCGTGGGCGGGGGAGTCATCGACCGGAGAGGGTGAGGGGACTCGGCATCGACGGCTTGTCGATTCGGGGATCCCTCGTCGCTGCGCTCCTCAGGATGACCGGCGAAGGCGCTTCGACTCGGGAATCCTTCGTCGCTGCGCTCCTCAGGATGACGCGTGAGGAGCTTCGCTCTCACGCGTCAATTTGTCGTCGTGTCGGTCGGCGTCTCGGCCGGCGGCTGAAAGTCGGACCGGATCTCCCCATAGCTCCGCTCGTACATCTCCACGTTCTGCTGGAGCGCGCGCAGGAGCTGCTTGGCGTGGAACGGAGTCGTGAGGATGCGCGAGAGGACCTTCACGTCGGGGCGTCCCGGCACGACGCGGCCGAAGTCCAGGACGAACTCGGTGGGGTTGTGCAGGATGTTGGCGAAGTTCACGTAGTGGCCCTGCGAGGTCGACTCGTCGATCGTCACCTTCACGGGGACGGGCTTGTTTTCGGTCATGCGTCGAGTCTAGCGCGCCGGATGTATTAGCCGCGGCTAATATGTCGCAAGCGTCCTCGCCGCGTGCGCTACACTCTCCGGCGATGCGCCCCCTGCGCCCGCTGCTGGTCCTGGCCGGTGCACTGACTCTCTCGGCGGGGGCGCCGCTTTTCGCGCAGCAGGACGTGCCCGGCCCGTCCGAGATGCGTCAGGGCCAGAAGTTCCCCGGCAATCCGCTCGTCGCGGAGGGCGACCGCTGGTACGTGCGGCGCCAGGATGGACGCACCGGGAACCAGGCGAGCGCGCTGCCGATCAATCGCGCGATCTCGGCGTACGACGAGGCGACGCGCGACCCGAGCTACGTCGAGGCCCGCTGGAAGCTCGCGCGCGCTCTCTACTTCAAGGGCGCATACACGGGGCTCGATGTGGATTCGCGAAAGGCCGTGTTCGCGAACGCGCGCCGCGTGTCCGAGGAGGCGATCGGCGATCTCGAGAAGACGCTCGAGCAGAAGGGCATCAAGGGCCTGCTCGACGCGGGTCCCGAGGCGCTCGCCGGAATGAAGGAGCGCAACGAGGCCGCTCCGACGTACTTCTGGGCGGCGGTCGCGTGGGGGGAGTGGGCGCTGGCGACGGGCAAGATCGAGGCGGCGAAGACGGGCGCCGCGGAGAAGATCCGCGACTACTCGAGCATCGTGATCGGCCTCGACGCGACGTTCGAGGACGGGGGCGGATACCGCATCCTCGGTCGGCTCCACGACCAGGCGCCGTGGATCCCGTTCATCACCGGATGGGTGTCGCACGACGACGCGATCAAGTACCTCCGGCTCGCGATGCAGCAGAGCTCACGCAACTTCATCAACCGCCAGTTCCTCGCCGAGGCGCTCTGGCGGGGCAACGCGGAGGAGAAGGCCGAGGCGATCAAGCTCGAGGAGGCGCTGGTCAACGACGCGCCCTCGCCCTCGAGTCTCATCGAGGATCTGAAGATCCAGGACGACGCGCGGAAGAACCTCGCGGCCTGGAAGAAACCCGCCTGACCCTCGGCCCCTTCGGAAGGGCGCGAAGCAGCTCCTCGGCCGTCTCGCCGCCGACCGGGTGTCTCCACTCGGGCGCGATCTCCGCGAGCGGCTCGAGCACGAAGCGCCGGCCGCGCATGCGAGGATGTGGAAGCACGGGGTCGGACCGCCGTCGCGTCAGGCCGCCGAGATCCAGGATGTCGACGTCGATCTCGCGCGGGCCGTTGCGCGGACCCGGCGTCCGGCCGACGCGCTTCTCGATCGCCTGCGTCGCGCGCAGGAGCGCTGGCGCGGAGCCCGCCCACTCGAGCGCGGCCACCGCGTTGTAGAAGTCGGGCTGCGCGGCGAAGCCCACGGGCTCCGTTCTGTAGAGCGACGAGACGGCGCGCACGCGCCCGAGCCGCGCCACGGCGTCGAGAGCGCGTGCGATGCGCGCACGCGGTCCACCGATGTTCGATCCGAACGCGAGATAGGCCACCCGCGGGCCGGGACCGGAAGCGGAAGAGTTAGTAGACTTCCTCTTCCTCTTCGTCGGCCTCGGCAGCGCCCTCGCCCTCTTCGAGCTCGTCGTCGTCGAGATCCGCTTCTTCGGCCGGCTCGGACGGCTGCTCCTCGCCGAACTCGGTCGGGTTCTCGTCCGGGATCGTCTCGAGGAGGACGTTGCGGCGCGGCGGTCGCGGCGCCGGCGCGGGAGCGTCATCCGACTTCGCGTTCTTCTGGTTGGCGCCGCACTTCGGGCAAATCGCCTCGGGCTTGCCGAGGTTGTAGAACTTCGTGTGGCAGTTGAAGCAATCGAACTTTTTTCCGAGATCCGGCATCTCCCCCTCGAAAGGCGGCCAAACCTAGCACGCGACTCCACAGGGGTCAACAACCCGGATGCTAAGATCGCTCGAGATGTCGAAGAGAGCGAAGTCTCTCAGCGTCCTGGGCTTGCTCGCTCTCCTCGCTTCGGTCCCCGCGCCGCTCTCCGCGCAGTTCCCGTGGGCGGGCGCCCGCGCGCTCGGAATGGGCGGCGCCCAGGTCGCGGCGGTCGACGACGCCACCGCGGCCTGGTCCAATCCGGCGGCCCTGGCGCGGCTCTCCGGCTGGAACGTCCAGGTCTTCGGCACCGGGCTCGCCTCCAACCGCAACGACTTCCTCGGAAGCGTCAACGACCTCCTCAACCTGCCGTTCGACGAGATCGCCGCCGGGAACCGCCCGGACCTCGTTCCGGTCGCCGTCTCGGCCCTCACGAGCCTCACGCGCGAGGACACGTCCGTCCTCTTCTCGGGCGTCGCCGGCGCGGTCGTCTCCTACAAGGGCTTCGCGCTGTCGGTCGGCTCGGTGCCCTACGCCGGCATCTACCCCGTCATCGACCTCACCCACGTGGTGCCGGGCGGACCGCCGTCCACGAACCTCTCGAACAACGACACGGGTATCTATCTCGCCGGTCTCTCGGCGCGCGAGGTCCGCCTCGCGTACGGTCACGGCTTCTTCGGCAACGTGCTGCTCGTCGGCGGCGCCGGGCGGTTCGTCTTCGGCCGCACCTACTTCGAGCGATGCTCGGTCTTCGGGAGCTGCGAGAACAAGGACATCTCCGAGATCGTCCGCGAGGCCTTCCAGGAGAACGCCCTCGACTCGACGAAGTTCGCGTTCGACCTCGGCGCCGAGCTCAACCTCGGCATCGTGCGGCTCGGCGTGACCGGCGTCTCGCTGAACCAGCCGCACTTCGACGTCGCGCCCGTCGCTGGCGCGCCGGAGAGCGTGCCGCTGCCGCGCCAGGTCCGCGGCGGCGTCGCGGTGGACGTCCTCTCGTTTCTGACGTTCTCGGCCGACGGCGACTTCCTGAAGGCGGAGACGCTCGCGCCCGGCGCGAAGAGCCAGCAGCTCTCGCTCGGCGCGGAGCTCAAGATCCCCCTGTTCGCGTTTCGCGTCGGCGGCTACCGCGACTTCGCCGCGACGGATCCGCACTGGGCGTACTCGTTGGGAGTCGGCTTCGGGATCCCGCTGATCTCTGTGGACGCCTCCGTGCTGCTCTCGCCGCAGGGCGGCCTCAACCCGACGAATATCGACCGGCTCGAGCTTGGCGCGTCCGCCGGCGTCCGCCTGCACTTCTAGCCTCTTGTTCCGCACCCTCGCTCGAGACTCGGCCTCCTCCGCGCGGACGGGTGTGCTCGAGACGCGCCACGGCGCGATCGAGACGCCGTGCTTCATGCCGGTCGGCACGCGCGGCGCGGTGAAGGGCGTCGCGTTCGACTGGCTCGAGGCCTGGGGCTGCCGGGTCGTGCTCGCGAACACCTATCACCTCATGGCGCGCCCGGGCGTCGCGACGATCGCCGCGGCGGGAGGGCTGCACGCGTTCATCGGCTGGAGCGGCGCGATCCTCACGGACTCCGGCGGATTCCAGGTCATGAGCCTCGCGTCGCGGCGCCGCGTCAC
This sequence comes from Thermoanaerobaculia bacterium, assembly GCA_036271035.1. Classification (GTDB taxonomy): domain Bacteria; phylum Acidobacteriota; class Thermoanaerobaculia; order UBA5066; family Gp7-AA6; genus DAHUXD01. Next base: position 15,661 of record DATBBK010000016.1, read on the forward strand.
CGACGAGGGCGTCGAGTTCCGCTCGCCCGAGGACGGCACGCCGCACTTCCTGTCGCCGGAGCGCGCGATGGAGCTGCAGTCCGCCTTCGGCGTGGACGTCGCCATGGCGCTCGACGTGTGCCCCAGCCTGCCCGCCACGCGCGCGGAGCTCGAGGAGGCGTGCCGCGTCACGATCGCCTGGGCCGAGCGATGCCGCCGCGCGTGGTCCGGTCCGGGGCTCCTCTTCGGCATCCTCCAGGGCGGAACGGACGAGCCGCTTCGGCGCCGCTGCGCCGAGGCGCTCCTCCGGCTCGATTTCCCCGGCTACGCGATCGGCGGCGTCGCGGTCGGAGAGGAGAAGGCGGCGATCCGCGACGTGACCGCTCTCTCCGCGCCGCTGCTGCCCGAGGACCGGCCCCGCTACCTCATGGGCGTCGGCACGCCGGCCGACCTGCTCGCCTCCGTGCGCTCGGGCGTCGATCTCTTCGACTGCGTGCTGCCGACGCGCAACGGCCGCATGGGCCACGCCTACACGCGCGCGGGCGAGCTGACGATCAAGCACGAGCGCTTCAAGGAGGACCTCGCGCCGCTCGATCCGTCGTGCGCGTGCCCGGTGTGCCGGCGCCACTCGCGCGCGTACCTCCGGAATCTTTTCGTCCTCAAGGACTTCTCGGCGCCGATGCTGATCTCGATGCACAACGTCTTCTTCTACCTGGAGTGGATGCGGGAGATCCGGGCCGCGATCGCGGAGGGACGGCTCGCCGCGCTCACCGCGCCGCCCGAGGAGAAGCTGCCCGAAGGGGCATGAGCTCTCGAGGCCCTTCTCCGCATTAGGATCCGGGCAGAGCCGGAGACAAGCCATGGAAACCCCACTCTCGCCGCTGGATCTCGCGCGCCGCGCGCGCCGTCTCTACGCCGACCGCGAGGCGGTCGTCGACGGAGACCTGAGGCTGACCTACGCCGCGTTCTTCGACCGCTGCGACCGCTGGTCGTCGGCGCTGCAGCGAATGGGCGTGCGGCCGGGCGACCGCGTCGCGACGATCGCTCCGAACACGCACGCGCAGCTCGAGTCCTTCTACGCCGTGCCGCAGATCGGCGCGGTGCTCGTGCCGATCAACGCGCGGCTCACGCCCGACGACTTCGCCTACATCCTCGAGCACAGCGGGGCGAAGGTCGTGTGCGCGCACGCGGACGCGCTCGACGCCGTCGACTCGATCCGGCCGCGGATCCCGTCCGTCGAGAAGTTCGTCGCCTACGAGGGAGGCGCCGGACGGGAGGGCTGGATCGACTACGAGCCCGAGCTCGCGCGCTCGCCCGCCACGCCGGATCGCCCCGCCGTCTCGGAGGGCGACCTCCTCACCATCAACTACACGAGCGGCACGACGGCGCGGCCGAAGGGCGTGATGATCACGCACCGCAACGCCTACATGAACACCGTCGGCACCCTCCTGCACCTTCCGATGTCGTGCGCCGACCGGTACCTCTGGACGCTGCCCATGTTTCACGCCAACGGCTGGACGTTCGTGTGGACCGTCACCGCCGTCGGCGCCGCGCATGTCTGCCTGCGCCGCGTCGATCCGGCGAAGATGTTCCCGCTCATGGCCGGCGAGTCGATCACGGCGCTGAGCGCCGCGCCGACGGTCCTGATCGGAATCGCCAACGCGCCCGACGCGCTGCGCCGGCAGGCGCCGCGCGGTGTCCGCGTGGTGACCGCCGGCGCGCCGCCGGCCGCTGCGACGATCGAGCGGATCGAGGGCGACCTCGGCTGGTCGGTCCTGCACGTCTATGGCCTCACCGAAACGTCGCCGTTCATCACGGTCTGCGAGCCGCTGCCCGAGCATGGGAAGCTATCGGGAGGGGATCGCGCGGTCATCCAGGCGCGGCAGGGCGTCGAGCTGGTGACGTCCGGCGAGCTCGCGGTCGTGGACGAGGAGCTCCGCGAGGTGCCGCACGACGGCGAGACGCTCGGTGAAATCGTCGTGCGCGGCAACGTGGTCATGGAGGGCTACTACCGCGACCCCGAGGCGACGGCGAAGGCGTTCCGCGGCGGATGGTTCCACAGCGGCGACAGCGCGGTCGTGCATCCGGACGGCTACGTCGAGATCCGGGACCGCATCAAGGACGTGATCATCAGCGGAGGGGAGAACGTCTCGTCGATCGAGGTCGAGGGCGCGCTGCTGCGGCATCCGGCGATCCAGGAGGCGGCGGTCGTGGGGCTCCCGCATCCGAAGTGGGGGGAGGCGCCTCACGCGTTCGTCGTTCTGCACTCGGGCTCGAACACGACGGCCGAGGACGTGATCGCGTTCGCGCGCGATCACCTGGCGCACTTCAAGGCGCCGAACGGCGTGACGTTCCTCGCCGAGCTGCCGAAGACGGCGACCGGCAAGGTTCAGAAGTACGTGCTGCGCGGCGGCAAGCCCGCGATCGCGAGGCAGTAGGCGCGGGCTCTCGCGCGCGGCCCGGCTCCGTCCCGACCTCAGGTCATCATTTGTTGCGATAGCCTCTCGGCCCATGAAGAAAATCGCCGCGGCCCTGGCGCTCGTCCTCGGTGCGTCGTACGTCCTCTCCGACGACCTCCACGACCGCGCGATGCGCCTCCACAACAGCGCGATCATCGTCGACACCCACGAGGACCTGCCCGAGGAGCTCGAGCATCGCTGGGTGGACATCTCGCAGCGCAACACGACCGGGCAGCTCGACATCCCGCGCTGGAAGGAGGGCGGCATGACGGCGCCCTTCCTCGCGGCGTACGTCAACGCCGACTTCGCGAAGAAGGAATCCGGCGGCTCGGCCAAGAAGGCGCTCGAGTTCATCGACCTGATCCATCGCCTCGTCGACGCGAATCCGAAGGACCTGCTCTTCGCCGACTCGGTCGCGGGAATCCGGCAGGCGAAGAAAGACGGCAAGATCGCGGTCCTCATCGGGATCGAGGGCGGCCACGCCATCGAGGACTCGCTCGGCGCGCTGTCCGCGTTCCAGCGGCTCGGCGTTCGCTACATGACGCTGACCCACACGAACACGAACGACTGGGCGGACTCGGCGGGCAACTTCTTCGCGTCGGACTTCGATCCGAAGACGTACGCGGTCCACGACGGGCTGACCGACTTCGGCCGCGACGTGGTGCGCGAGATGAACCGGCTGGGGATCCTCGTCGACGTCTCCCACGTCTCGGACAAGACGGCGGCGGACGCGATCGCCGCCTCGAAGGCTCCGGTGTTCGCGTCGCACTCCTCCTGCCGCGCGATCTCAAACATGCCGCGCAACGTGACGGACGACGAGATCCGCGCCATCGCGAAGTCGGGCGGCGTCGTCATGGTCAACTTCAGCTCGCTCTTCCTCTCCCAGGCGGCCGTCGACGCGTACCTGACCTCTCGCGCCGCCGTGCAGCCCGAGATCAAGGAGGCCGAGGCGCGCTACAAGGACGATCCGAAGGCCCGCGACGCGGAGGTCGCGAAGATCCGGAAGAAGATCAAGTACCCGGACGCGGACTGGAAGATGGCGGTCGACCACATCGAGCACGTCATGAAAGTCGGCGGTCCCCAGGCGGTCGGCCTCGGCTCGGACTTCGACGGGATCGACGACCCTCCGACCGGGCTCGAGGACGTCTCCAAGCTGCCCGAGCTGACCGAGGAGCTCCTGCGCCGCGGCCACTCGGAGGAGGAGGTCCGCGGCGTCCTCGGCGAGAACTTCCTCCGGTTCTGGGATCGCGCCGAGGCGGCGCGGAAGGCGATGGAGCCGCGCAAGGAGCCGCTGCCGTTCAGCAAGCCCGCGGCTCACACCGATTGATATAGTCCGCCGCCATGATCGACCTGCTTCAGGCCGCGCCGGCTTCCGGGGGAGTCGGGGGAGGAATCGTCCAGTTCCTCCCGATGATCTTCATTTTCCTGATCTTCTACTTCCTCCTGATCGCACCCATGCGCAAGAAGCAGAAGAAGACGCAGGAGATGCTGTCGCGGCTCAAGAAGGGCGACGAGGTGATCACCGGGGGCGGGATCTTCGGCCGGATCACCGCCATGGACGAGGAGCGCGGCTTCGTCATCCTGCAGATCTCGGACAGCACCAAGATCAAGGTGCTCCGCTCGGCCGTCGTCGGCCTCGCCGGAGAGCCCGGCACGGCGGCCGCGGCCACCCCGACCGCCGGGACCTAACCGGGAAGGTCCTAGGTCGTCCGGACATAGGTCGTAGGGGGAGCTCTCCTATCACCTCTGACCTACCACCTACGACCTGTCTTCCTGTAGACTCCGGCGTTCTTTTTCTGGAGGAGTAACCTTGGGCAAGAAGCTTCGCTGGCGCCTCCTGGTCATCCTTCTGGTGCTCGTCGGTGCCGTCGCCGGCTACGTGGCGATGGGTTACCAGCACGCGTCCAAGGAGGCGATCGGCGGGGCCAAGCCGACAATGAAGGACGCCCTCAAGAAGGGCATCAAGCTCGGACTCGACCTGCGCGGCGGGATCCATCTCGTCCTCCAGGTCAAGACCTCGGACGCCGTGAAGGCGGAGCGCGACGACGCGGCCGAGACGCTGAAGAACGAGGCGAAGGACGCCAACCTGGGCGCGATCGAGCTTCCGACCGACTCCACGTTCATCGTCGGAGTCACCGACAAGACCGACCAGACGAAGCTCGACGACACGGCCAAGCGCTTCCTGCCGGACTGGACCTACAGCACGGCCGGCAACCGCTGGGCCTTCGCGCTGAAGGACGCGGCGCGGCGCACCCTCGAGGACAACGCCGTCGCGCAGGCCGTCGAGACGATCCGCAACCGAATCGACGAGTTCGGCGTCTCCGAGCCGCTGATCGCCCGCGAGGGAGCGGACCGCATCCTGGTCCAGCTCCCCGGCATCGACGACCCGAAGCGCGTGAAGGATTTGATCAAGAACACGGCCTTCCTGGAGCTCTCGCTCGTCGAGGCGGGCCCGTCGACGCAGGAGGCGCTCACCGGGAAGTACCCGGGCGGCAAGATCCCGGACGAGCTGAAGCTCGTCGAGGGGAAGCCGAATTCCGGCGAGCGCGAGCGGACGTACTATCTCGTCCGCAAGCAGGCGGTCATCACGGGCCGCGACCTGAAGAACGCGCGGGCGTCGCAGGCGCAGATGGGCGCGAACAACGTCCACTTCTTCCTGACGGCGAGCGGCTCCTCGAAGTTCGGGGCGGCGACCGGCGCGAACATCGGACGGAACCTGGCGATCGTCCTGGACAACAAGGTCCAGTCCGCGCCGCGCATCAACGACCGGATCACCGAGCAGGGCGTCATCGAGGGCACGTTCTCTCCGGAGGAGGCGAACGACCTCGCGCTGGTGCTGCGCGCCGGCGCGCTGCCGGCGGGTCTGACCTACCTCGAGGAGCGCACCGTCGGCCCGTCGCTCGGGCTCGACTCGATCCGCAAGGGCGTCACGGCGTCCGTGGTCGGCGCGCTCTTCGTCTTCGTCGCCGTGGTCGTCTACTACCGTCGCGCCGGCTGGAATGCGGTGCTCGCGCTGATCCTCAACGCGATCCTGCTCCTGTCCGCGATGTCGCTCTTCGAGGCGACGCTCACGCTGCCCGGCATCGCCGGCTTCATCCTCACGATCGGCATGGCGGTCGACTCGAACGTGCTGATCTTCGAGCGCATCCGCGAGGAGCTGCGCGGAGGCCGCGCGCCGCGCGCCGCGATCGAGAACGGTTTCTCCAAGGCGTTCTCGACGATCATCGACACGCACGCGACCATCGTGATCTCGGCCCTCTTCCTGTTCCAGTTCGGGACGGGACCGGTCAAGGGCTTCGCGGTCACCCTCATCATCGGCCTTGTGATCTCGATGTTCACGGCCGTGTTCGTCTCCCACACGATCTTCGAGCTCGAGTACGGGCGCCGCCCGCACATCGACACGATCTCGATCTGAGAATCTGAGGCGCCGAGATGGAACTGTTCAGACAAACCAACATCGATTTCCTGAAGTACAAGTGGTGGGCGATCGGCGCCTCGTGGGCGCTGATCATCGTGGGACTCTTCACGATCTTCGTCCAGAAGGGCCTCAAGTTCGGCATCGACTTCTCCGGCGGCACCGCGATCGCCCTGCGGTTCCGTGAGCGCCCGGACATCGACAAGCTGCGGTCGCTGCTCGACGGGGCGAACCTCGGCGAAGTCGGCATCCAGCGCTACGAGGAGGCGCAGAAGAACGAGGTCCTCGTGCGCGTGCAGCAGCAGCTCCACGAGGGCCGCGACGTCGTCGGGGACGTCCTCCGCACGCTGCGGAGCGGCCTGCAGTCGCCGACCGACCCGAACAAGATCGACCTGAACATCGAGGGCAAGGCGACCCTCGCGGCACGGCTGACCGCCGCGGACCCCGACCACCTGGTCGGCAAGACGGACGTCAACGCGGCCGACGTCTACGCGCAGGCCGCCGACCGGATCATCTCGAGGCGCTCGGAGCTCGGCCTCTTCTCGTCGCCGGACCAGGCCGCCTCGGCCCCGGGGGTCTCCCCGACGGTCAAGAGCTGGATCGACGCGAACACGTCCACCGGTCCGTTCGTGCTCCTCTCGGCCGAGAACGTCGGCCCTCAGGTCGGACGCGACCTCCAGAAGAAGGCCGTTCTCGCGGTCGTCTGGTCCAGCATCGGCATGCTGGCCTACATCGCGATTCGCTTCCGGTCCTTCCCGTTCGGCGTCGGCGCCGTGGTGGCCCTCGTCCACGACACGCTGATCACGATCGGGCTGCTCGCGCTCCTCGGCCGCGAGTTCAACCTCATCGTGGTCGCCGCTCTGCTGACCCTCGTCGGCTACTCGATGAACGACACGGTCGTCGTCTACGACCGCGTCCGCGAGAATCAGCGCACCCCGAAGAAGGAGCCCCTCGCGGACGTCATCAACCGTTCGATCAACCAGACCTTGTCGCGGACGGTGCTGACGTCGGGCGCGACGCTGCTCGTCGTCATCGCGCTCTACTTCCTCGGCGGCGAGGTGCTCAACACGTTCGCGCTGACGCTGATCATCGGCATCATCGTGGGCACATACTCGTCGATCTACGTCGCGGCGGCGATCGTCGTGATCTGGAAGGACTTCCAGAGCGGGCGCAAGCTCGCCGTCGTGCCCGCGGCCGCTCCGGTCGTGGCGTCGGGCGGCGTCAAGCCGGCTCCGTCCGCGCCGACGGCCTCCGCTCCGCCGCCGGCCGCACCGCGGCCGCAGCAGCAGGGTAGGAAGAAGAACCGGAGACGCTAGGTCGCCGGTCGGGATGACGGGTCGAGGGCTCCGGCGCCCTCGACTCGTGATTCGCCCCTGCTTTTGCCTTCCTTCCTGACAGGCCGTACCCTGTTCCCGGCATGATCCACTTCGAGGACATCCTCGAAAAGGTCGAGGCCTACAACCCGAACAGCGACCAGGACCTCCTGCGTCGCGCGTACGTGTTCTCCGCCCGCGAGCACCGGGGCCAGGTGCGCCGCTCGGGCGAGCCATACCTCGTCCACCCGCTGAACGTCGCGTCGATCCTGGCCGACCTGAAGGCCGACGACGTCTCCATCGTCGTCGGACTCCTCCACGATGTCCTCGAGGACACCCTGACGACCAAGGAGTCGATCGAGCAGCAGTTCGGCGCAGAGGTCTCGGAGCTCGTGGACGGCCTGACCAAGATCGGCCGGTTCTCCTACGTCTCCCGCGAGGAGGAGCAGGCGGAGACCTTCCGCAAGATGATCCTGGCGATGGTCTCGGACCTGCGCGTCGTCCTGGTGAAGCTGGCGGACCGACTGCACAACATGCGGACGCTCGGGTTCCTCCCCGAGGCGAAGCGCCGGGAGATCGCCCGCGAGACGCTGGACATCTACGCGCCGATCGCCCACCGGCTCGGCATGGGCAGCCTCAAGGGCGAGCTCGAGGACCTCTCGTTCCTGTATCTCGAGCCCGAGGAGCACGACCGCGTCGCCCGCGAGGTCGCCCGCAAGATGAAGGTCTCCGAGGCGATGATCGGCGACATTCGCCGGCGCATCGAGACCCGCCTCGAGGAGGCCGGGATCCCCGCGGAGGTGTCCGGGCGCATGAAGCGATCGCACTCGATCTGGACCAAGCTGCGCCGCAACGGCGTGGAGGTCGCGCAGCTCTACGACATCCTGGCCTTCCGGGTCGTCGTGGCCGAGACGCGCGACTGCTACGCCACGCTCGGAATCGTCCACCAGATCTGGCGGCCGGTGCCGGGGCGGATCAAGGACTACATCGCGATGCCGAAGCCGAACTTCTACCAGTCGCTCCATACGACGGTGATCGGCGAGACGGGCCAGCCGTTCGAGATCCAGATCCGCACGCGCGAGATGGATCTGATCGCGGAGCGCGGCATCGCCGCCCACTGGAAGTACAAGGAGGGCCGCCTCGGGCCGCACGCGGACGACGCGCGCTTCCTGTGGCTGCGGCAGCTCGTCGAGTGGCAGAGCGACGTGTCCGACCCGCGGCAGTTCCTCTCGTCGCTCAAGATCGACCTCTACCCGGACGAGGTCTACACGTTCACTCCCAAGGGCGAGGTGTTCGCGTTCCCGCGAGGCGCGACGCCGATCGACTTCGCCTACCGGGTCCACACGGACGTGGGCCACCGGTGTGTCGGCGCGAGGGTCAACGGGAAGCTCGTCCCGCTCCGCACGGCGCTCACGAGCGGGGACATCGTGGAGATCCTGACCGCTCCGAACCAGGCGCCGTCGCGCGACTGGCTGTCGTCCGTCGTCACGAGCCGGGCGCGGCACAAGATCCGGCACTTCATCCACGAGGAGGAGAAGCGGCAGGCCGTCGAGCTCGGGCGGCGGCTCCTCGAGCGCGAGCTGAAGAAGTACCGGCGCACGATCAAGAAGCTCGACGCCGACGGCACGATCGGCCGGGAGCTCGCGCAGTGGGGGTTCTCGAAGCCCGAGGACCTGTTCGCCGCCGTGGGCTACGGCAAGCTGCCGCCTCGCGCCGCCCTCGAGAGGCTCGTGCCCGCCGAGGAGCTCGCGAAGCCGGAGGCGCCGAGGGAGTCCGCCGTCTCGCGGGTCGTCCGGAAGATCCTGCCGTTCGGCGCGCCGGACATCGTCGTCGTCGGCCACAACGACCTGCTCGCCACCCTCGCGAAGTGCTGCAACCCGGTTCCGGGCGAGCCGATCATCGGCTACATCACCCGCGGCCGCGGGGTCTCCGTCCACTCGGAGAAGTGCCCGAACGTCGAGAACCTGCTCTACGACCCCGGCCGCCAGATCGACGTGACCTGGGCGGGCGCGAAGAACGCGTCCTACGCGATCGAGCTGGACGTGCTGACGGAGGACCGACCCGGCCTGCTCGCGGACGTCACGCAGGCGATCGCCGGCGAGGGCTCGAACATCCGGCGCATCGAGGCGCGCGTCGGCGAGATGCGCGAGGCCACCGTGAACGTCTCGCTGGAGACCTCGGACGCGAAGCAGCTCGAGAAGATCGTGAGTCGAATCAAAGCCATTCAGGGCGTGAAAGACGTCGTCCGTAAATACAACGTCGCGAAGGCGGGGGAACGGGAGTGACTGTGAGCCGGCCCGCGAAAACATCATTGGCCGCGAAGTCACCGCCAGGCTGGTACCCCGCAAGTCCCGCGGCGACTGAGTCGCTTACAGCAAGTCGGGCCTGCGCGCTTCGATGGGGTCAGGCCTGCATTTTTCGGAGCTCAGGCCGCTCTGTCGCTTCAGTTCCTGCGCGTCGTCGCTCCGAAGAAACGCACGCCTGACCCCGAGCACGGCATCCGGTTATCACCGGCGCCGCTTGGTCGAGATCTCTAGCTGAACCTACGCGGCCGGCTTCTTGCGCGGCGCGGGCTTCGTGACCTTGCCCGAACGGATGCAGCGCGTGCATGCGAGGACGCGCTGATTGACGCCGCCGACCAGGGAGCGCACCGTCTTCAGGTTGAGGTGCCACTTCCGATTGGTGACGTTGTGGGCGTGGCTGACGCGGTGGCCCGACATGGGCGTCTTTCCGCAGAACTGACAGTGCTGAGCCATTGAAAATCCCCCTCGCCGTGTCGGGCTTGGAAAAAACCCGCGAAGCCTACATCGGAGCCGAATGCGAAGCAAGAACGAACAGCTGTCCCTTCCGACCCCGAACCTGTCCGTTTGGCTTAAGTCGTTGCCGAACCGCGAGTTTACTGCCTTCGGGAGCTTGACTAGCCATAGACCTTCTGCTATTTTGGCAACCAGCCGTAATAACCATAGGAAAAAGCCCGTAACCGTCTGAAATTTTTCGGTGGGGCGATAGCGTGCTCTTCAAGAAGTCCAAAAACCTAGTAGGGCTGGATATCGGGTCCTCCGCGATCAAACTCGTGGAGTTGAAGGACTCGAAGGCCGGCGGGTACCGTCTGGTGAAGACGGGCCTGGAGAGCCTCTCGCCCGAGGCGATCGTCGACGGGGCCATCATGGACGCCTCCCTCGTCGTCGACACGGTCAACCGCGTCGTTTCGTCCCTGAACGTGCGGAACCCCGATTTCGGGACCTCCCTCTCCGGGCACTCGGTCATCATCAAGAAGATCTCCCTGCCGGCCATGTCCCCGGAGGAGCTCGCCGAGTCGATCCGCTGGGAGGCCGAGCAGTACGTCCCGTTCGACATCAACGACGTGAACCTCGACTACGTCGTGCTCGAGTCCGGGGGCGGCGAGACCATGGACGTCCTGCTCGTCGCGGTCAAGAAGGACAAGATCGGCGACTACACGAGCGTCATCACCCAGGCCGGGAAGACGCCCGTCCTCGTGGACGTCGACGCCTTCGCGCTCCAGAACGCCTACGAGGCGAACTACCCGGTCGAGCCGGGCCGTGTCGTGGCGCTCGTGAACATCGGCGCGTCGGTCACCAACGTGAACATCCTCTCCGGCGCGAACACGATCTTCTGGCGCGACATCTCGTTCGGGGGCAACCAGTACACCGATGCCATCCAGAAGCAGCTCTCGCTCTCGTTCGACCAGGCCGAGGCCCTCAAGAAGGGCGAGAAGGCCGGCGACAGCTCGCTGCAGGACATCCTTCCGATCCTCCGTTCGGTCTCGGACGACCTCGCCCAGGAACTCCAGAAGACCTTCGACTTCTTCCTGGCGACGACGTCGACCGAAAAGATCGATCAGCTCTTCATCTCCGGCGGTTCCTCGCGCGTCGTGAACCTCGACACGCAGCTGAAGGAGCGCTTCTCGATCCCCGTGGAGATCATGAATCCGTTCCGTCAGATCGACATCGCGGGCGCGTCGGTCTCGGGCGAATGGCTCACCGACAACGCCCCCAGCCTGGCGGTCGCCGTCGGGCTCGCGATCCGCCACGTCGGAGACGAAGCCGCTTGATCAGAATCAATCTCCTCACAGAGGCCAGGGCGGCCGCCGCCAAGAAGAAGGGCCCGGCCCTCCCGACCGGCGCGAGGCTCAACAACCTCCTGATGATCGGCGGCATGGTCCTGGGCGTCATCTACATGGGGTCGATGTACCTCGTGCTCTCGGGCCAGCGCCGCCACCTCGACGAGGAGATCGGCAAGGCGCGCGAGGAGGTCTCGCGGCTGCGGTCGATCATCGAAGAGGTCAAGGGCTACGAGGACAAGAAGAAGAGCCTCGAGGAAAAGATCGAGCTCATCAACAACCTCAAGACGAACCAGAAGGGCCCCGTCCGGCTGATGGACGAGGTCTCGAAGGCGCTTCCCGACCTGGTCTGGCTGACCGACATGAGCATCTCGGGCGACCAGCTCTCGCTGAAGGGCCGGACGCTATCGCCCAACGCGGTGGCGACCTATCTCGAGAACCTGAAGAAGAGCCCCTACTTCGCGGAGCCGGTGTTCAAGAACCTCGGCCGCGAGAACGGGCCCCAGGGCATCTACCAGTGGGAGATGGCGGTGACTTTCACCAACGGCAAGCCCGCCCCGGCGCCTGGAGCGCCGACCGCGCCGGGTAAGCCGGCCAAGCCCGGACCGCATCCGGCGGGCGCCCCGGGCGCGCGGACGGGAGCGTAGAGCCATGGCCGTCTTCGGAATCAACATCGAAGAGCGTCCCTGGTACTACGCGCTCGGCATCGGTGTGCTCATCGGCGCGATCGTCGCCGGGGCCGTGCACTGGTTCTACTTCAAGCCCATGCAGCAGGAGATCGCGAACAAGAAGCTCGAGCTCGACGGCCTGAACCAGGAGATCGCCAAGGGGCGGGCCGCCGAGCGCAAGCTCTCTCAGTTCCGCGAGGAAGTGAAGCGGCTCGAGCTCGAGCTCGCCAAGCTCCTCCAGATCCTGCCCTCGAAGCGCAACACCGAGGAGCTCATCAAGCGGATCGAGACGCTGACCCGCCAGGGCGACTTCACGCTGCTGAAGTTCACCCCCGGCGAGTTCGTCCAGAAGGAGTTCTACGCGGAGTGGCCGATCGACGTCCAGATCCAGGGGACGTACCACAACCTCGCGCTCTTCTTCGACCGCATGAGCCGGTTCTCCCGAATCGTCAACGTCGAGGACCTGAAGATCAATGCGCTGAACGAGGTCCCCGGCAAGTCCATCGCCTCGAACTTCATCGCGAAGACGTTCATCTACACCGGCGACGAGACGGGTCAGGCGACCGCGACAGGCGGCGTACCCGGCGTGCCTCCCCCGGGCGCGCAGCCCGCGAAGCCGGGTCCCGCGGCCAAAGCGCAGACGCTCAAGGAGCGAGCGGAAGGGCGGGGAGTGGAATGAGACGCGCCGACCTGTTCCTGATGGCGGCGGGCCTCGCCCTCGCGTCGGCGGTGCTCGCGCAGGCGCCCTCGCCGGCTCCGCCGCAGACGCCGGCCGCGACGCCGGCTCCGGTGATCGCGCCGGTTCCGGACTCTCCCGGCCAGTCCCTGATCGATCAGGACGAGTCCGCCATGTCCGGCCGCGCCTACACGTACGATCCGGCCGGCCGCCGCGATCCGTTCCGCTCGCTTCTCGTCCGCGAGCAGAGCAAGGGCGGCGTCTCTCGTCCGCCGGGCATCGCGGGCATCTCGATCGACGACCTCGTCGTGCACGGGATCTGGAAGACCCGCGCCGGCTTCGTCGCGCAGATCCGCGCGACCGACAACAAGAGCTATCTCATTCGCGCCGGCGACCTCCTCTATGACGGCGAGGTCACCCGCGTGGGGCCCAACGAGGTCTCGTTCCGGCAGAACCTCAACGATCCCCAGAGTGTGAAGCCGTTCCGGGAAGTCACCAAGCAGCTCAACGCGACGGTAAAGCCGTGAGGCTTTCGGTCGAGACGCTTTTCCGCGCGACGGGAGGGACGATGCGAATCGTAAGCAGAGGATCGGCGACTGCGGCGGCGCTCGCGCTTGCGCTGACGTCAGCCGCCGGCGTGGGATGCTCCTCCAAGGGGCAGGGCGCGAAGAGCGCCGCGGACGTCGCGAGTGCGACTCCCGCCACCACGTCGCCCGCTCCGGCGTCGACGGCCGCGCCCGCCTCCGCGCGGATCACGCAGGCGGCCTTCAACGAGGATGCAGACGGTGCCCGCTTCGTCCTCTCCGCGAACGCGCCCCTCCTGTACACGTCCTACGAGCCGCGTCCGGACCTGCTCATCGTCGACCTGCGCGACGCTTCGGTCGCTCCGACCCTCGTGACTCCGAAGACCGGAGGCGATCTCGTCGAGTCGATCAAGTTCGAGGAGCTCGACGAGCTGGGCAAGAGGATCACGCGCCTTTCCATCTCGCACAAGTCGGCCGCGAAGGCCGACGTCCGATCGGTCGGGCAGGGCCTCGCGATCGCCTTCGAGGGCCCGTCGTCGACTTCGGTCGCCGCGAACGAGACGGCTTCCGAGCCGGCCGCCGAGACGGTCGCGGCCGCGCCCGCGCCGGTCGCGTCCGCACCGCTCGCGCCTCCAGCCGAGACGCACGTCGCAGCCGCCGCGCCCGCTCCGGCGCACGAAGAGCCTGTGTCGACGGCGCTCCATGAGCCCGCGCCGTCAGCGGCGCGAGGCGAGATCGCGCATTCGCTCGAGAGTGTCTCCGCGGAGGTCCGCGGCGGCGCCGTCTCGGTCACACTCGTCGGCGACGGCTGGTTCGCGCCGAAGGACTTCGTCCTCGCCAACCCGCCGCGCGTCGTCGTCGACCTTCCGGGAGTGAAGAACGACGTCCGGCAGCGCTCGATCGCCGTCAAGGGCGACGTCGTCACGCGCGTGCGGGTGTCGCAGTTCCAGACCTCGCCCGAGTACGTGACGCGCGTCGTCGTCGATCTCGCGAAGCCGATGCCGCACGCCGTCGTCCCGGATGGCGAGCGTCTCGCCGTGCTGGTCGGACCCAACGTCGCCGCGACGGAGAGCGTCGCGCAATCGGCGGGAGCCCAGGCGGCCGAGGCCCCGGCGCCCGCGCCGGCGCCCGCGCCGGCGACCGTGCAGGCTGACGTCGTTGCCGAGAAGCCCGCGGAGACGAAGCACGAGTCGCCGACGGTCACGACGATCGCCGACGCTCCGACAGTCCACACCGAGATGCCCGCGCCGGCCCCGGCCCCGGCCGCCGCGCCTGCGCCCGTCGCCCCCGCGCACGAGGCGCCCGCGCCAGCGATGACGCAGGCGAGCGCCGCGCCCGTCGAGAAGCCCGCCGTCGAGAAGACCATGGAGAAGCCCGTCCCGGTCGAGAAGCCGATCGAGAAGCCGGCACCGACCGTCGTCGCGGAAAAGCCCGTCGAGAAGCCCGCGCCGGTCGCGGCTCCGCCCGCCGCGGAGAAGGCGGCCGCCGTCGCAGCGGCGAAGCCCCTGCCGGCCTCGATGTCGAAGTCTTCCAAGCCCACGCAGTCCCGCGGCGACGCGCTCTTCGAGGCCGCGGCCGCGCAGCTCGACCAGGACCAGGCCGCGAAGGCGGAGCAGGGCAGCTCGTACCGCTCCCGCACGATCACCGAGGCGTCCACGCAGTTCACCGGCGAGCCGATCTCGCTCGACCTCAAGGACGCCGACATCAAGGACGTCTTCCGCACGATCTCGCAGTTGACGGGTCTGAACATCGTCATCGACCCCGACGTGCGCGGCACGGTCACCGTGCAGCTCGAGGACGTGCCCTGGGACCAGGCGCTCGACCTGATCCTCAAGCAGAACAGCCTCGGCTACGTGCTCGAGAACAACATCATGCGCATCGCCACGACGGCGAAGCTGCAGGCCGAGGAGTCCGACCGCGCCCGCCTCGCCGAGGCGCGACAGGCGGCGGAGCCGACGCGCACCGTCATCAAGAAGCTCTCGTACGCGCGCGCCTCGGAGATCACGCCGACCCTCCAGAGCGTCATGTCGAAGCGCGGCTCCATCGTCGTCGACGGCCGCACGAACACGCTGATCATCCGTGAGATCCCGACGTACCTGCCGGCCGTTCTCCAGCTCATCGACAACCTGGACACCGCGACGCCTCAGGTCGTGATCGAGTCGCGAATCGTCGAGACGACGAAGAGCCTCGGCCGCAGCCTCGGCATCAACTGGAGCGTGAACGGCAACGCGGACACCGCGCACGGCAACACGACGAACCTGATCTTCCCGAACAACGTCGCGGGCGGACTGAACGTGGGCCTCGGCAACGGCCCGACGGTCGCCTCGCTCGTGCTCGGCAACATCCTGAACACCTTCAACCTCGACGTCGCTCTGACCGCGGCCGAGAACCAGGGCCTCCTGAAGATCATCTCGTCGCCGAAGGTCACCTCGCTGACGAACACGCCCGCCCTGATCCAGTCGGGCGTGCAGATCCCGGTTCAGACGACCGTCAACAACACGACGACGGTCATCTACGTCGACGCGACGCTCAAGCTCGACGTCACGCCGCAGATCACGGCGGAGGGCACGATCCTCCTCG
The DNA here is from genome assembly GCA_036271035.1 of Thermoanaerobaculia bacterium. Lineage (GTDB taxonomy): Bacteria > Acidobacteriota > Thermoanaerobaculia > UBA5066 > Gp7-AA6 > DAHUXD01. Next base: position 31,356 of record DATBBK010000016.1, read on the forward strand.
TGGTGAACGTGACGAAGCGCGAGCCCGCGGTCGCCTTGAACCTCTCGCTCGGCCAGAACGTCCCGCTGACGATCCGCGAGTACCGCGGCCAGGTCCTCGTGAAGGACGGCGGCACGACGGTTATCGGAGGCATCTTCCAGATCAACGACCAGGATCAGAACAACATGATCCCGGGCCTCTGGAAGATCCCCGTGCTCGGCAACCTGTTCCGGAACAAGACGCGTACCGAAAAGCACGATGAGCTCCTCATATTCATCACTCCCCGGATTCTTCGGTCGTAAGGGGGAAGCGGCGCCATGAAAATCAGACTCCTGTTCACCATCGTCGCGGCGGCTGCGGTCGCCTTCGGCGCGGGCTGCACGAACAAGCAGGGCGAGACCGAGTCTCCCGTGACGATCTCGGTCGACATCACTCAACAGCCGGGATTCATCGACGTCGCATCCACGACGCCCGTGCAGATCCAGACGATCACTCTGCGGTCGCACCTGAAGACTCCGGGGGCCACGGACCCGAACGGCTTCGCCGATACGCAAGTGAACCAGTACACCGTTCATTTCCGCCGGACGGACGGTGGCACGCTCGTGCCGCCGGATCAGACGTTCGCCGCCGGGGTGCTCGTTCCCTCGGGCGGCTCCTCCACGCTCAGCAACTTTCCGGTCCTCGCCGCCTCGGCGATGCAGCAGTCACCGTTTGACCAGCTCCTTCCGTTCAACGGCGGTATCGACCGTGAGACCGGCAAGGACGAGATCGACACGGCCTTCGACCTGACCTTCTTCGGCCAGACGGTCTCGGGTCACCGGGTTCAAAGCGAAACCGCCAGCGGCATCCTGCTCTTCCGGTTCGAGGGCGGGGCCGGCGTCCGTACGGCCAGGTAAGGGGGATTCATGCGCCGCACAGCCATTGCACTGACTCTCGTCGCGCTGGTCGTCGTCGGGTTCTACGCCTGCTCGGCGGACGCTCCCACGGCGCCGAAGCCCGGCAACAACGGCGGTGGACAGGGCTCGAGCGCGCTGACGATCCAGCTCTTCACGAGCGACGCGAACCCCAAGGCCGGGACCTGCACGCTCGTGCAGGCCGTCGTCTCGCTCAACGGCAACCCCGTTCCGGATGGAACCGGGGTTTCCTTCACGACGGACTTCGGCGCGTTCTCCCAGAGCGGAGTGCCGCTCGTCTCCGTCGTGACCCAGAACGGCACGGCCGTGACCGCACTGTGCGGACCCGGCGCCGGCACGGCCAAGATCCACGCCGCGGCCACGGTGCAGGGAAAGAACGGCTCCGCGAACCTCTCCGTCGTCTTCCAGCCCGACTCGGGTACGCTGCCCTTCGTCGCGTCCTGCAACCCGAGCTTCGGCGCGAAGGAGGGAGGGACCTCCCTTCAGCTGAACGGCGGGCGCTTCTTCGGCACGCCCTCGACCACGCGCGTGACCTTCACGGTCAACGGGGTCACCCGAGACGGCGTCGTCCAGTCGATCGCTGCGAACTCGGTGACGGTCCTGACGCCCGGGTTCTCCGAATTCGCCGCGCCGGCGCTGCCGGCCGCCGTCACCCTGATCCTGGGCACGAACCTGCCGCAGCCGGTGTCCGTGTCGCTGCCGAACTGCTTCACTTTTGGAACTTCCAGCTCCGGAACGCCTACGATCAGCGCGATCCTCCCCTCGTCCGGTACGACGGAGGGCGGCACGCGCGTCACGATCGTCGGATCAGGCTTCTCGACGCAGGGCGTACAGGTCTTCTTCGGAACGAAGGAGGCCTCCGTCGTGTCCGTCAACTACAACCAGATCGTCGTCCTGTCGCCGCGTCACCTCGCGACGGACGGCGGGCTCGTCGTCGGCGTGACGGTCAAGAACATCGGCAACGGCATCGTCTCGGGCGCCTCGAACTTCACGTACGGTCCGCCGGTCGCGATCACGGCCATCAATAACAATGTCCAGCGTGCGGAAGGCCCGTTCGTACCGGTCACGATCTTTGGGACGGGCTTCCAGGCGCCCGTGGCGGTCGACCTTGCGGGTTGGGCTGCGAACGTGGTCTCGGTCTCTGCCACCGAGATCGTCGTAATTCCCGGAGTCCCGGTCCTGACGGCTTGCACCGATATTACTGGTGTCGTAACGGTCACGAACATCAACTCGGGCGACACCGCAACGTCGACTGTCGGTTTCACGTATTCCGTAACTCCCTTCGCTCCCGTGCTCAACACGGCGTCGCCGTCCTCGGGCGACGCTTCAACCGGTGCCCTGGTGATCACGCTCTCGGGCCAATTCCTCTCTGGTACGAACCGGGTGACCATCGCGGGGCGGTCGGCGGCGTTCACGGTCGTCAACGACAACACGCTCAGCGTCACCGTTCCCAACGATTTCGGAACTGCGCCGGTCTGCACTACGGGCAACCCGCCGGGAACGCTGCAGAAAGTCGAGGACGCCGACATCGTGGTGACCTCCTCGATCGGATGCACGGCGACTCTCGCGAAGGGATTCACCTACATGCTGCCCTGCACGGTTCCGCCGACGCCCACTCCCTAAGGATTCAAGGCCGCCGCCCTCCGGCTCGTCCGGGGGGCGGCGTTTTCGTCTTCAAGCGTGCCCGAACAAACACCAGAAGCCCGCATCCGTGACCTCGAGCGCCGGCTCGACCTCGATCCGGGCTCGCGGCTCTTCGTCTCCCTGGCGGAGGAATACCGCAAGGTGGGACGGATCAAGGACGCGCTGTCGGCGCTCCAGAAGGGTCTCCTCGCGCACCCGGGCTACGTCGCGGCGCAGGTCGCGCTCGGACGCGTCTACGTCGAGGCGAAGCTGACCACCGACGCGATCGCGACGTTCACGAAGGTCCTGCAGGCGGATCCCGGCAATCTCGTCGCGGCGCGCTCGCTCGCGGACATCTACCACGACCGCGGCGACA
>DATBBK010000017.1:0-26098 GCA_036271035.1 Thermoanaerobaculia bacterium
TCTCGTCGTCACCATGGAACACACCGCGCGCAGCGGCGAGAAGAAGATCCTGAGGCGCTGCACGCTGCCGTTCACCGGCCGCCGCTGCGTCGACCGGATCATCACCGACCTGTGCGTCTTCGACGTCCTGCAGGACGGCGCGGGTCTCGAGCTGACGGAGCTCGCGCCCGGTGTGACCGTGGACGAAGTCCGCGCGAAGACCGAGGCGGCGTTCCTGGAGTCGAAGAGCCTCCGGAACATGGACGCGTGAAGCCCCTTCCCGCCGCCGGACTCCTCTTCCTCGCCGCCTCCCGCATCGTCTCCGCGCAACAGGATCCCTTCGCCGCCGGGGATCCGTACGAGTCCCGCTTCAAGACCCGGAGCAACTTCCAGATCAAGTTCCACACGCCCGAGAAGGGCGGCGAGGTCCACCTCTCGACGAAGAACCCGGTCCACTTCGAGAAGGGCGAGTTCTGGGAGGGCAGCGAGGACGTCGTCATCGAGTACCAGGACGTCAAGATCCACGCGGACGCCGCGCGCTACGACTTCAAGACGAAGATCGCGACGTTGAAGGGCCACGTGATCATCGACCAGGGTCCGATCCGCATGACGGGCGACACCGGGACCTTCTCGATCGACTCGAAGACCGGCTGGCTCGAGAACGCGACCGCGGACCTGCCGCCGACCTATCACGTCGTCGCGAATCGCATCGACAAGGTCGCCGACGCGACGTACCGGATTCAGAAGGGCGTCTTCACCGCGTGCGACATGCCGGATCCGGACTGGTCCTTCACGATGGGCGAGGCGACCATCACGCTCGACGACTACGCGCGGATGAAGGACGTCGCGTTCAAGGCCGGTCCGGTGCCGATCATGTACACGCCGTACATCGTGTGGCCGACGAAGGAGGACCGCGCCTCCGGTTTTCTCGTTCCCGGCATCGGGTACAGCAGCCGGCGCGGCGGATATCTCGGCCTCACCTACTACTGGGTGACCGGGCGGCCGACCGACTTCACGTTCCAGCTCGACGCCTTCGCCGACGGGACGTTCGGCCTCGGCACCGAGGCGCGCTGGCGTCCCACGTCGGAGTCGGCCGGCATCTTTCAGGGCTACGTCGCCCGCGACCAGGACGCCACCGTGTGCGTTCCGATCGCCGAGGCGCCGCCGCAGAACCAGGGCGCCTGCTTTTTGCCCGACGGCCGGCCCGGCGCCTACGTGTTCCAGCGCGAGACGCGCTGGAAGCTGCGCCTCGACCACGTGTCTGACGACCTGCCATTCGGCTTCCGGGGCGTCCTCTCGATCCGCGAGTACTCGGACCAGGAGTTCCTGCAGGACTTCGAGCGCGACTTCACCCTCGCGTCCGCCCGGCAGATCGTCTCGCGCGGCTTCCTGACCAGGAACGTCGGGTCCGACTCGCTGAACATCCGCTTCGAGCGGACCGAGACGTTCTACTCGTCTACCGTCATCCAGGAGCGGTTCCCGACGATCGAGTTCTTCCACCGCACGGCCCCGATCGGCCACAGCCCGTTCTACCTCTCGCTCGTGTCGTCGCTCTCGGCGCTCTACATCGACCGCGGCCTGAACCTGCCGAAGGGCACGTACGGCCGGTTCGACGTGAACCCGGTCGTCTCGTTCCCGTTCAAGCAGATCCCGTGGCTGTCGCTGACGCTCAACGGCGGCGGCCGCTTCACCGAGTACACGGATTCGACGAATGCGACCCAGACCGAGTTCACCGGCGAGTCGCTGACCCGCGCCTACGCTCAGGGGGGCGCGTCGATCGTGGGGCCGTCGTTCTCGCGGATCTACGACGCCTCGATCGGTCCTTGGGACAAGTTCAAGCACGTGATCGAGCCGCGCGTCGACTACACGTACGTCTCGGACGTCAAGAATCCCGAGGAGATCTCGCAGTTCGACGAGGTCGACACGACGCTGGGCCAGAACCAGGTGCGCTACGCGATCGTGAACCGCCTGCTCGCCCGGCCGACGGGCGGCGCGGCGGGCTCCGCGGAGGAGATCGCGTCGCTCGAGGTCTCACAGACGTACGCGTTCAGCCTGCCGCAGACGATCCTGACGCCTGGGGTCTTGCCGCCGACGCTCGAGAAGCTCGGGCCCGTCGAGGCGATCCTCCGCATCTCGGCCGCGGGCAAGTACCACATGGACGGGCGCGTCGACTACGACACGCACTTCTCACAGCTCACGGGCGCGACGCTGACGGCGGGCGCGAACTGGGGCATGGACTCCTTCAACGTGAGCTGGTTCGCGAGCCGGCCGGCCCCCACGACGCCCGGGATCGTCGTGACGGACACGGACCAGCTCCGGTTCGGGGGCGGCATCGATCTCGGCCCGTACTTCCGCATCGACTCGACCGTCGCGTGGGACGTCCGCAACGCCCTCGTGCAGGAGGACCGCTCGCTTCTGACCTACAAGGGCTCGTGCTTCACGGTCTTCCTCGAGGTCCGCCAGCTCCGTCTCCCGCCGGCCCCGCGCAACGACTACCGGCTCGTCGTCAACCTCAAGGACATCGGGACGCTCCTGGACGTGAACGGCTCGATCGACGCGCTGTTCGGACGGTGAGAGGGCGGCGCGCGGCGGGCCGTAAGCTGCGGAACCCGTTCGAGATCGGGTCACGGACCGGGGCCGACGCATTCGGTATGATTCCGCCCCAGTGAAAGGCCTCATCCTCTCGGGCGGCAAGGGCACGCGTCTGCGTCCGCTCACCTACACGCGCGCGAAGCAGCTCGTGCCGGTGGCGAACAAGCCGGTCCTCTTCTACGGCGTCGAGGCGATCGTTGCCGCCGGGATCAAGGACATCGGCGTCGTCGTCGGCGACACCCGTGAGGAGATCCAGGCCGCGCTCGGCGACGGATCGCGCTTCGGCGCGCGGATCGAGTACATCGAGCAGGACGCGCCGCGCGGCCTCGCGCACGCGGTCCTCATCTCCGAGCCGTTCTTGCGCGGCGAGCCCTTCGTGATGTACCTCGGCGACAACGTCATCGCCGACGGGATCACGGCGCTCGTCGACGACTTCCGGACGCTGAAGTGCAACTCGCAGATCCTGCTCGCGAAGGTCCCGAACCCGGAGCAGTTCGGCGTCGCGGAGCTCGAGAGCGGCCGCGTCGTGAAGCTCACCGAGAAGCCGAAGCAGCCGAAGTCCGACCTCGCGCTCGTCGGCGTCTACATGTTCGACGACTCGATCTGGGACGCGGTCAAGGGGATCCGCCCCAGCGCGCGCCAGGAGCTCGAGATCACCGACGCGATCCAGTGGCTCGTGGACCACGGCAAGAGCGTGCACCCGCACCTCGTGACGGGTTGGTGGAAGGACACCGGCAAGATCGAGGACATGCTCGAGGCGAACCGCATCGTGCTCGACACGTTCGCGCCGCGCGGGCTCGAGAGCGTCAACGGCGACTGCCGCGTCGAGGGCAAGGTCGTGCTGGAGCCCGGCGCGAGGATCGTGCGCTCGACCGTGCGCGGGCCGGCCGTGATCGGCCCCGGCGCCGAGATCCGCGACGCCTTCGTGGGTCCCTACACCGCCGTCGGGCCGGGCTGCCTGATCGATCGCTGCGAGATCGAGAACTCGATCGTGCTCGAGGGCTCGCGGCTGGAGCGCATTCCGGTTCGCATCGCGGACTCGTTGATCGGCAAGAACGTGCGCATCCACCCCGGCGTGGAGCGCCCGCGCGTCCACCGGTTCCTCGTGGGGGACAACTCCGAGATCGGCATCGTATGAAGCTGCTCGTCACGGGCGGGTGCGGCTTCATCGCGTCGCACTTCATCCGGCACGTCCTCGAGTCGCGCGCCGGCGGCGTCACCGTCGTCAACCTCGACAAGCTCACGTACGCCGCGAATCCCGCGAACCTCGCCGACGTCGCGCACCGTCCCGACTACCGCTTCGTCCGCGGCGACATCGTCGATCCGGACGTCGTCGCCGTCGCGATGGAGGGCTGCGACGCCGTCGTCAACTTCGCGGCGGAGACGCACGTCGACCGCTCGCTCCTGGGCGACGCCTCTTTCATCGAGACCGACGTGCGCGGCGTGTTCGTGCTGCTCGAAGAGGCGCGCCGGCGGAAGGTCAGACGCTTCATCCAGATCTCGACCGACGAGGTGTACGGCACGATCCCCGAGGGGTCGTTCACCGAGCAGTCGCCGCTCAACCCGCGCAACCCGTACGCCGCGTCGAAGGCCGGCGGCGACCGCCTCGCGTACTCCTACTGGGCGTCGTATCGCGTGCCGGTCATCGTCACGCGCGCGTCGAACAACTACGGCCCCAACCAGTACCCGGAGAAGCTCGTCCCGCTCTTCGCGACGAACGCGATCGACGACCTGCCGCTGCCGCTCTACGGCGACGGGCAGAACGTGCGCGACTGGCTGTTCGTGCGCGACCACGCCGCCGCGGTCGACTTCCTGCTCGACGCCGGAGAGCCCGGCGAGACGTACAACATAGCGGGCGGGAACGAGACGGCGAACATCGAGATCACGAAGCGCGTCCTGCGCGAGCTCGGTAAGCCCGAGAGCCTGATCCGCTTCGTCGACGACCGCCCGGGCCACGACCGCCGGTACTCCCTCGATGCCTCGAAGCTCACGCGGCTCGGCTTCACGTCCGGCACGAGGTTCGAGGAGGGGCTCGCCGAAACCGTGCGCTGGTATCGCGACCACGAGGAGTGGTGGCGCCCGATCAAGGAGCGCGACGCGGCTTTCCGCGAGTACTACCGGTCTCAGTACGAGGGCCGCCTGGCGACGTCGACGTCGACCGCGAAGGCGCCCGGCTAGCGCTCGATGAGCGGCCGCGGCTCGGTTCCCGGATCCCACACCGCCGTCCTTGCCGCCTCGCGGCCCGTTCCCCGGACCCGGCGCCGCGTCCTCGTCACCGGGGCGTCCGGCATGCTGGGCTCCGATCTCTCGACCTGCCTCTCGGTCGCGGGCTGGCAGGTCCATCCTCGGCCGAAGTCGGACCTCGACGTCGCGGACGCGCACGCGGTGCGGCGCGCGGTCCGCGAGGTCCGGCCCGACGTCGTCGTCAACTGCGCGGCGTTCACCAAGGTCGACGCGTGCGAGACCGATCCGCGCGCCTTCGAGGTCAACGCGCGTGCCGTCGGGCATCTCGCCGAGGCGTGCGGCGAGCTCTCCGCCCAGCTCGTGCAGATCTCGACGGACTTCGTGTTCGACGGGAGCAAGCGCGCGCCGTACGTCGAGGACGACCCGACGGCGCCGCTCTCCGCGTACGGCCGCTCGAAGCGCGACGGCGAGGAGGAGGCGCTGCGGCTGCCGTCGAGCCTCGTCGTGCGCGCGTCGTGGCTCTTCGGCCGCTCGGGCTGGAACTTCGTCGAGGCGATCCTGAAGCAGGTCGAGGACGGGAAGCCGCGGCTCTCCGTCGTCGCCGACCAGATCGGGCGCCCGACGGCGACGACCGATCTCTCCGAGGGGATCGTCGCGCTGCTCGAGGCCGGCGCGACGGGCGTGTATCACTTCGCCAACGAGGGCGAGGTGTCGTGGCACGACTTCGCGCGCGAGATCTTGTGGCTCTCCGGGCGCGGCGAGGTGCCGGTGGACCCGATCACGTCCGAGCAGATCGCCCGCCCGGCGCCGCGGCCGGCCTACTCCGTGCTCGACACCGGCAAGTACGAGCGCCTCACGGGACGATCGATCCGGAGCTTCCGCGATCCGCTCGCGGAGTACGTTGCGGGGCGCGCGCGGCCGGAGGCGTGAGGGGACGGTCGGCCGACATATTAGCCGCAGCTAATGGATCCTCTCGGTGCAATAGACTTTCCGCCGAAATCCCAGTGAGGACAAAGATGCGCGCACGACTCCTCGCCTCGCTCGCGCTCCTCGCAGGCTCCGCCGCCATCGCGGCGACGCCCGCGGAGACCCGCCACTCCTTCTCGCTCGCCGATCTCGAGCGCCTGCGCTCCGTGTCGGATCCGCAGGTCTCGCCGGACGGGCGCTGGGTCGCCTACACGGTCCGCACGACCGACGCGAAGGACGACAAGCGCTACTCGGACATCTGGATGACGAGTATGGACGGGAAGGAGACGACCCGCCTGACGACGCGCAAGGAGAACGAGTCGACGCCGCGCTGGAGCCCCGACGGGCGCTTTCTCGCGTTTCTCTCCTCGCGCGACGACGCGAACGAGGAGTCGCAGCTCTGGCTGCTGCCGCGCGCGGGCGGCGAGGCCGAGAAGATCACCGAGCGCTCCGGCGGCATCGAGGACTACGACTGGTCGCCGGACGGCAAGCGGCTCGTCCTCGTCGGCGAGGATCCGGATCCCGACAGCACGCCTTCCGCCGACGCGAAGGACAAGGACAAGGACAAGGACAAGAAGGCGTCGAAGACGAAGAAGCCGATCGTGATCGACCGCTACCAGTTCAAGGAGGACGTGACCGGATACCTCGGCAAGAAGCGCGAGCACCTCTATCTGCTCGACCTCGCGACGCACAAGATCGAGCCTCTCAGCTCGGGCGAGTACGACGAGCGGCAGCCGTCCTGGTCGCCCGACGGCAAGACGATCGCGTTCGTGTCGAAGCGCGGGGCGGATCCGGACCGCACGGACAACTGGGACGTGTTCGCGGTCGAGCCGCGCGCCGGCGCGTCGCCGCGCGCCCTCACCACCTACGAGGGCAGCGACAACGACCCGGGCTGGGGGAGCCGCCTCGCGTGGAGCCCCGACTCGCGCTGGATCGCCTACGTCCAGGGCGGGCCCGACAAGCTCATCTACTACGGCCTCCACAAGCTGGCGCTCCTGCCGGCGGCGGGCGGCGCGCCGCGCATCCTGACGTCGACGCTCGACCGCAACGCGGAGAGCCCGGCGTTCACACCCGACGGCGGCACGATCCTCTTCCGGCTCGAGGACGACGGGTCCGTGAATCTCGCCAGCGTCCCGGCGGCCGGCGGCGCCGTCAAGCGTCTCGTGACCGGCCGGCGCGTCGTCTCGCGTCTCGCGACCGGCGGCGGGAAGACCGCGCTCCTGATCAGCGCGCCCGACTCGCCCGCCGAGGTCTACGCCTTCGACGGCTCCGTCGAGCCGCGACGGCTCTCGACGCAGAACGACGCGCTGATGGCGGAGCTCAGGCTCGGCGCCGTCTCCGAGACGAAGTTCAAGAGCAAGGACGGAACGGAGATTCACGGGTTCCTCGTCACGCCGCCCGACTACGAGGCCGGGCGCAAATACCCGACGATCCTCCGAATCCACGGCGGTCCGGTCGGACAGCACGAGAACGCGTTCGAGGACGAGTGGCAGTGGCTCGCGGCGAACGGCTACGTCGTCGTCGCGGCGAACCCGCGCGGCAGCTCCGGGCGCGGCGAGGAGTTCCAGAGGGCGATCTACGCCGACTGGGGCCACCGCGACACCGAGGACGTCGTCGGCGCGGTGGACGACGCGATCGCGAAGGGCATCGCGGATCCGAACCGCCTCGGCGTCGGAGGCTGGAGCTACGGCGGCATCCTGACAAACTACGTGATCGCGAGCGACACGCGCTTCCGCGGCGCGACGAGCGGCGCCGGCAGCTCGAACTTCCTCGCGAGCTACGGCACGGACCAGTACATCCGCGAGTACGAGCAGGAGCTCGGCCCGCCGTGGAAGACGCCGGACGTCTGGATCAAGCTGTCGTACCCGTTCCTGCACGCGGACCGGATCCGCACGCCGACCCTGTTTCTGTGCGGCGAGGCGGACTTCAACGTGCCGCTGCTCAACTCGGAGCAGATGTACCAGGCGCTGCGCAGCCTCGGGATCCCGACGCAGCTCGTCATCTACCCCGGCCAGTTCCACGGGATCCGAAAGCCGACCTACGTGCGCGATCGGTACGAGCGCTACGTCGCCTGGTACGACAAGTACGTCAAGGCGCCCGCGCAGTCTTCGGCGGCTCCGGCGCCCGCCGCGTCCCGCTGACGGGCGAGGCCGGTTTGACCCCTTCGGAGTGGAAGCGCAAGGCGGTCCACGCGGGGATGGGCCTCTTCGCGCTCTCGCTGCGCTGGCTCGACGCGGGCCCGGCGGCGGCAATCGCCGGCGCGGCGCTGATCTTCAACGCGGCGGTCATGCCGCGCATCGGACGGGGCATCTATCGGAACCCGGCGGCGCGGCGCGACGCGGGGATCGTCGCGTATCCCGCGATGGTGCTGCTGCTGATCCTCGTCTTCGCGGGCAAGTACCTCCCGGTCGCCGCCGCCGTGTGGGCCATGATGGCGTTCGGCGACCCCGCCGCGGCGATCGCGGGCCGGCTCGTCGGCGGCCCGACGCTCCCGTGGAACCGCGACAAGACGTGGGTCGGGCTCCTCTCGAACTGGGCGGTCGCCTTCGCCGCGTCCTTCGCGGTCTTTCTCTTCGTGAGCCGCCGCCCCGCCGCTCCGGACGCGGCCGCGATCCTCTGGATCGGAGCGGCGATCTACGCCTTCCTCGAGTCCGTTCGATCCGGCATCGACGACAACGTCGTCGCGGCGCTGCCGACGGCGCTGGCGGTGTACCAGCTCGGCCTCGTGTGGCCGCCGCACCCGATCGGCACGGCGCCGGGCGGATCGACGTGGACCGCTCTCGCCGTCGCGATCGGCGTGAACGCGGCGGTCGCCGTCGCGATGGGCGCCCTGCGGGTCGTGAGCGTCTCCGGCGCCGTCGCGGGCGCGATCGCCGGCACGGTGATCCTCGCCGCCGGCGGATGGGGCGCCTACGGCGTCCTGTGGACGTTCTTCCTCGCCGGCACGGTCGCCACCAGGCTCGGCTACCGCCGCAAGGCGGCGCGCGGCGTCGCGCAGGCGGACTCGGGACGGCGCGGCGCGGGGCACGTCGCCGCGAACTGCCTCGTGCCGGCCGCGCTCCTGCTGCTCGGCGCTCCGAGGGCCGCCTTCGCCGCGGCGTTCGGCGCCGCGCTCGCCGACACGCTCGGCACGGAGATCGGCACGCTCTACGGCCGCCGGCCGTTCTCGCCGCTCACGCTGCGGCGGCTCGAGCCCGGCACGCCCGGCGCGATCTCGCTGCCCGGCACGCTCGCAAGCCTCGCGGGCGCGGCGCTGATCGCCGCCGCGTCGCTCGGCCTGCGAGTCGTTCCGGCCGCTGCCCTGCTCGCCGTGACCGCCGGCGGATTCCTCGGCGCGCTCGCGGAGAGCGTGATCTCGGCCGTCGGCGCGCGGTTCGGGTTCCGGATGGACCACGAGTTCGCCAACGCCCTGAACACCTTCATCGGCGCGATGATCGCGCTGCGACTCGGCGCGGGGATCGCGTGAGGCGTCCACGAGAGCGTCCCGAGGGCGCTCCATGAAAGCCGCCTGGACTCGCTGGATCCGCCTCGCGCGGCCGTTCACTCTGCTGCCGCCTCTCGTCGGCATCGTCTCCGGCGCGGTCTGCGCCTTCGGCTCCGCCCACAACCCGGACCCCGCGCGGCGCGTCACGTGGGCGGTCGTTTTGACCGTCGCCGTCGGCTCGCTCTGCGCGTCGGCGATGAACGCCGCGTCGAACATCGTGAACCAGATCGCCGACCTCGAGATCGACCGCAAGAACAAGCCGGACCGGCCGCTCGTGACGGGCGAGGTCGCGATCGGACCGGCGTGGGCCGCCGCCGCGTTTCTCTACGTGCTGGCGATCGCGCCGACCTGGCTCGTGGTGCCGTATCCGTACGTGACGCTCGCCGAGCGGGCCGCGGCGCCGCTGGCGCTCCACGCCGCGTTCTTCATCTACTGCGTCGGAGCGCTCGCGACGTTCGTCTACTCGTTCCCGTCGTTCGGGCGCTCGAAGCGCCACTGGTTCTGGGCGAACTTCACGATCGCGGTGACGCGCGGCGGCCTGCTCAAGGTCGCGGGCTGGTCCTTCGTCGCGCCGGTCCTCTCCGGCGAGCCGTGGTCGATCGGCGGCGTGTTCGCGCTGTTTTTGCTCGGCGCGACCTCCACGAAGGACTTCTCCGACATGGAGGGCGACCGCGCCCACGGGTGCATCACGCTGCCGGTCCGCTTCGGCGTCGCGCGCGCCGCGCGGATCATGGCGCCGTTCTTCGTCGTGCCGTGGCTCCTCATCCCCGTGCTGACCCGCCTGCCCGGCGACGCGCGCCTGACGGGGAACGCGACGTTTCTGACGGCGCTCGGCCTCGTTCTCGCCGCATGGGGCGCGTACACCGCGCGGCTGCTGCTCCGCGATCCGGACTCGCTCGCGTCGACCGAGAACCACCCGGCGTGGACGCACATGTACCTGATGATGATCGCGGCGCAGGTCGGCTTCGCGACGGGGTACGTGGTTTGACGGCTCGCGCGGCTCTTTCTTCCTTGTCATCCCGAGGAGCGAAGCGACGAGGGATCCCTCTCGAAATGATGGGAGCGCCGAGAAAGGGATCCCTCGCTTCGCTCGGGATGACATGAAAGCGGGACGTACATGTACCTGATGATGATCGCGGCGCAGGTCGGCTTCGCGGCGGGGTACGTGGTGTGAGGAATACGGCGGACCTCGCTCCTCCTCATCCCGAGGAGCGAAGCGACGAGGGATCCCTTTCGAAACCGCACTGGTGCTCTGAAAGGGATCCCTCGCTTCGCTCGGGATGACAGAAGGCCTTAAAATAACCTCGTGCCGGACAACCTCGCGGCGCGGAATCTCACCACGCCGCCCGACGAGCCGGATCTTCGGGTCCGGTGGAGCGGTCTCTCGCTCACGTTCGACGAGACGACGCTCAACGCGATCGTGCGCGTGGTCGTGGATCGCATTCCCGACCTCCAGGATCTGAAGCTCCGCGTCCTGCACGGCGAGCTCTCGGCCACGCTCACGGTCTACCGCTTCGGCGTGCCCCTCACGGCTCGCGCGTCTCTCACCCAGCTCCGCCTGAAGGACGGTTTTCTGGCCTTCGTGCTCGACCGCGTCCAGGCGCTGTCCTTCATCCCGATCCCGGACCAGCTCATCACCTACCTGGTGCAGAAGGCGCCCGAGGGGCTTTTGACCTGGTACCGCGACGACCGGATCATGGTCGTCAACCTGAACGACTGGGTCCCGGCCGGCGTCGATCTCTCGCTCGAGCGCACGGTCTTCGAGACCGGCGCGCTGACGCTGCACTTCGCGCCCGGCTCCTACGATTTGACCCGGGCGCTGACCGGCCGAAGCGGCCGCGACGACGAGTGAGGCGCCGCGAGCCGGCCATCCTCCTCGCCCTCGGCGTCGTCCTCCTCGTCCTCTCGGGCATCCATCCGAAGGATCGCTTCACCTGGTTCCTCGAGGTCGTCCCGGCGATCGCGGCCGCGATCGTCCTCGCCGCCACCTACCGCCGCTTCCCGCTGACGCCGCTCGCGTACCGGCTGATCCTCGTCCACGCGAGCATCCTGATGGTCGGCGGCCACTACACCTACGCGGAGGTGCCGCTGGGCTTCTGGATGGAGCGCGCGTTCGGCTTCACGCGGAACCACTACGACCGGATCGGACACTTCGCGCAGGGCTTCGTCCCCGCGATCGTCGCGCGCGAGATTCTTCTTCGCCGGAGCCCGCTGCGGCGCGGCGGCTGGACGTTCTTCCTCGTCACGTGCGTGTGCCTCGCGATCTCCGCGTTCTACGAGTTCGTCGAATGGTGGACCGCGGTGGGCACGGGCGAGGCCGCGACCGCGTTCCTCGGCACCCAGGGCGATCCGTGGGACACGCAGTGGGACATGTTCTTCGCCCTCGTCGGGGCGCTCACGGCGCAACTGACGCTCTCGCGAGTGCACGACCGCCAGCTCGCGGCGCTGGAGACGGCGGGCCCGGCGGGCGTGCCCGCCGTCGCGCTTCGCGGCGCGTCCTAGCTTGACGCGTCTCGCGCGCCGCGCCGGCGCCGTCCTCCTCGCGGCCGCGCTCGCCGCCGGAATCGCCGCCGCGGCCCTCGTTCTCTCGACCTTCCCGCGCCGTTCCGGCTCGCTCCGCGTCCGCGGGCTCCGAGCCGCCGTCTCCATCGCGACGGATGCGCACGGCGTGCCCGCGATCCGCGCGCAGTCGATCGACGACGCGATGTTCGGCATCGGCTGGGCCCACGCGCGGGATCGCCTCTGGCAGATGGAGTTCGAGCGGCGCGTGGGCGCGGGTCGCCTCGCCGAGATCCTCGGCGAGGGCGCCGTCCCGGCGGACACGTTCCTGCGCACGGTCGGCTTCCGCCGCGCGGCGGAGAGCGCGCTGCGCGCCTCGCCTCCCGAGGTCCGTCGGCTCCTCGAGGCCTACGCGGCCGGGGTCAACGCGTTCCTCGCGGCGGACCGGGCCCGTCCCGTCGAGCTGCGCATGCTGCTTCGAGGAGTCCCCGTCGAGCCGTGGACGCCGGCCGACAGCATCGCCTGGGGAAAGCTGATGGAGTGGGACCTCTCGCGCAACGCGGAAGACGAGATCCGACGCGCCCGCGTGGCGGAGGCGCTCGGCCCCGAGCGGGCGAACGAGCTGCTGCCCGTCAACGCCGCGGAGCCCACCATCCTCACGGCGGAGGACTGGGCGCCGCGCTCGAGCGCGGGACCGCGCTCCGCCTCCCGCCTTCCGCCGGCCGCTCCGTGGCGCTCTCTCGCGGCGGAGTTCGCCCTCCTCGGTCCGCTGGGGCTCGGCGGCGGCGAGGGGGTCGGCAGCAACTCGTGGGTCGTGTCGGGAGCGCGAACGGAGAGCGGCTTCCCGCTGCTGGCCAACGATCCGCACCTGAAGCTCCGCATGCCGCCGGTCTGGTATCTCGCGTCGATCGAGGCGCCCGGCCTCGCGGTGACCGGGGCGACGCTGCCCGGGATCCCGTTCGTCCTGATCGGCCACAACGCGCGCATCGCATGGGGAGCGACCTCGCTCGAGCCGGACGTCCAGGACCTCTTCGTCGAGAAGACGGACCCGGCGCGGCCGGGCCTCTACTTCCACCGCGGCGAATGGAAGCCGTTCTCGAGCCGCATCGAGCGCATCCGTGTGCGCGGCGGGCCGGAGGTCTCGCTCACCGTGCGCGAGTCCGTGCACGGGCCTCTCATCGGAGCGGCGATGGCGGGCGCGCTGTTGGTCGCGCCGGAGGTCGCGCTCCGCTGGACGGGGCTGGACCCGGACGACCGCACGGCCGAGGCATTCTGGGCGCTCGACCGCGCATCGACCTGGACGGAGTTTCTCTCCGGCGTGTCGCTCGTGCACTGCGCCGCGCAGAACTTCGTGTACGCCGACCTCGACGGTCACATCGGGTACACATCCTCCGGCGCGATGCCCGTGAGACCGCGCGCCGACGGGCGCATGCCCGTCCCGGGAACGGGGGAGGACGACTGGACGGGCTACGTCCCCTTCGAGGATCTGCCTCGCGTCGAAGACCCGGCGCGCGGATTCCTCGTCACCGCGAACAACCGCGCGACGCCGAGGGAGCCGTACGCGTTCGGGCTCTCGTGGGCGCCGCCGTACCGCGCGGCCCGGATCGCGGAGCTCCTCGCCGCGAAGCCGAAGCTGACCGCGGAGGACTCCCGCCGCATCCAGTCGGACGTCGTCTCGCTCCTGGCGCGCGACCTCCTGCCGCTCCTCGCCGACACGCGGCCGCGCGACGAGGCCTCGAAGCAGGCGCTCGAGCTGCTGCGCGGCTGGAACGGCGAGATGGCCGCGTCCTCGGCGGCCGCAGCCGTCTACGCCGCGTGGTACGTCGAGCTGGCGCGGATGCCCGACGACGAGCTGGAGGGACTCCCGCAGCGCCCGACGCATGGCGCTTTTCTTCTCGAGTCGCTCCGGACCGACTCGCCGTGGTGCGACGACCCCCGGACGCCGCCGCGCGAGACGTGCGCCGACTTCAAGTCGGCGTCGCTGTCGAGGGCCGCCGCGTTTCTGCGCGGCCGGCTCGGGCCGGACCCGTCGCGCTGGAGCTGGGGCGCGCTGCACCGGCTGCGCATCGCGCACGACGCCTTCGACACCGTGCCGATCCTGCACCGCGTGTTCGACCTGGAGGCGGCGCGAGGCGGCGACGGCGCGACGGTGAACGTCGGCGGCTTCTCGCAGGACGCCTCGTTCCGGATGTCGGAGGGGTCCAGCTTCCGGCAGGTCCTCGACCTCTCGCCGCAGGGGACGCCCCGCTACGCGCTGCCGGGCGGCCAGAGCGGCAACGTGTTCGACCGGCGCTACCGGGACCTGTTCCCGCTGTGGGAGCGGGGCGAGCTGTTCGAGATGGGGAAGAGTCCGGTGGAGATCGAGAGGCTGGAGCCGGACTGATCTGTCATCCCGAGGAGCGCAGCGACGAGGGATCCCTCTCTCCGGGAAATGGCGATCTCACACGGCGAGGCGACGAAAGGGATCCCTCGCTCCGCTCGGGATGACAGTTATCGGATCAGAGATGCCACCGCGAGCCTGCCGTCCGTGAAGTACGGATCGCCTCCGCCGTTCTTCCCGCGCCACGCGCCCTGCGGCCCGTCGCGGTACTCGCGCTCCGCGAGCCGGCCCGCGCGTCCGAGGTCCGACAGCAGCGTCTCGCGCTCGGCGTCCACGTTCGGATCGATGTGGTGCATCAACTCGCCGGTGAACCGCGAGATGCCCATCGTGCGGTCGAACGTCGCCGCGCCGACCCAGAGCGTCGCACCGGACGGCCCGCCGACGGCCCACAGGCGCACGTGGTGGCGCCGCCGGGGGCTGCGGCCGACGGCCCGCTGGAAGGCGAGGTCCTGCGCGCGGCCGTAGAGAAAGTGCGTGGAGACGGGCGCGGAGGGGTACGGGCGGTCGAAGAGGATGCTCGCCACGTCGCGCAGCCCGGAGCGCATCCCGATCCGGTCGGCCGGCGTCCAGCCGGCCGCCCGCATCGCCGCGATCACCTGGTCCTCGGATCCGACGAGCTCCACGTTGAGCGGATCTCCCGGGATGCCCTCGTACGTCCGGGTGACGCCCGCGAGGTCCCGGTGCGCGCCGAACCGCCCGTACTGCTTCCACGAGACGGGGAGGACCACGTAGGCGAGCACGGCATACGCAGGCAGCGAGAGAAATGCCGCCGTCATAACCCGAAGGGCGAATCGATGCATCGCCGTCATTGTGAGCCCTCTACGGTGAACGAAACGTGAACGCGATCACCGGATGCCGGAAACTCGTTCACCGGATGCCGTACTCGGGGTCAGGCGTGCGTTTCTTCGGAGCGACGACGCGACCTCGACTGTGCCGTCCTGCGAGGTGAGCTCCGAAAAATGCAGGCCTGACCCCATCGAAGCGCGCAGGCCCGACTTGCGGCGTGCGGCGTTCCATAGCAACTCAATCGCCGCGGGACTCGCGGGCCGGTCCTCCGAGCCTCGTCGTCGGTACCGATCCATCGAAGGCGCAGGCCCGACTTGCGGCGTGCGGCGTTCCATAAGCAACTCAATCGCCGCGCGTCTCGCGGGCCGGTCCTCCGAGCCTCGTCGTCGATGCCGTGATGCCGTCGAGCCGCCCGCCTCAACCCGGCCCTCTCCCGCCGCTGCGCGGGTGGAGAGGGGTCTGTGGAGCGGATTCGCCCACCTCATAGACCCCTCCAATAGGGCCGCTGCACCTCGATCGCCTCCGCGATCGCATGGTCGCCCGTGCGCGACGGCTCCCCAAAATCAGTCCGCTCCGCCTTCTCCCCGAGCAGCACGCGCAGGCAGGCGGCGGCCGACCGCGAGATCGCGTCGAGGTTGTAGCCGCCCTCGAGGGCCAGCACGACACGGCCGCCGGCCAGGCGCGTCAGCCGCTCCGTCATCGCGGCGTAGCCCGCCGGCGTGATCCGCATGCCGCCCAGCAGATCGCCCTCGGCCGCGTCGAAGCCCGCGGAAACCAGGACGAGCCCGGGCGCGAACCGTTCCGCGATCGGCATCAGCAGCCGGTCGAACGCGGCGAGGTGCTCCGCGTCTCCCATCCCCGCGGGCCAGGGGAGGTTGACCGTGAACCCCCGGCCCGCGCCGCCTCCCGCCTCGGACGCCGCTCCGGTCCCCGGGTAGAACGGGAACTGGTGGGTCGAGAAGTAGAGGACGGAGGGATCGTCCCAGAACGAGTGCTGCGTGCCGTTGCCGTGGTGGACGTCCCAGTCGACGACCAGCACGCGCTCGGAGAGGCCGCGCGCCTGCATCCCCCTGGCCGCGACGGCGACGTTGTTGTAGAGGCAGAAGCCCATCGCGCGGTCCCGCTCGGCGTGGTGGCCTGGCGGCCGGACGAGCGCGAAGCCGCTGGAGAGCCGCCCCTCCAGGACTGCGGCGGCCAGGTCGACGAGCCCGCCCGCCGCGAGACGCGCCGCCTCCGCCGAGCCGCGCGAGGTGTAGGTGTCCGGGTCGAAGGCGTGGAAGTCCAGGTCGGCCGTGGCGTCGACCGCGCGCACGTGCGCCGGGGTGTGGATCGCCGTGAGCTCCTCGTCCGAGGCCTCGCGGGCGGCGACGCGCTCGCAGCGCGCGGCGAGGCCGTCGCGCTCGAAGCGGCTCCAGATCGCGGAGAGACGGCCCGAGTGCTCGGGGTGTCCGTAGGGCGCGCGGTGGTCGAGGAAGCGGGGGTCGTAGAGCAGGCCGGTCGGCACGGGAGAACGTATTAGCTGCGGCTAATATGTCAGCGGGTCTCGAGGTGCGGGTCCCGAGCCTCGGTCGTTCGCGCGGGCTCCAGAGCCGCGGCCAGCTCACGGGCGTCCGAGATCGGCGCCCTGCAGGCGAAGCTCTCGCAGACGTAGGCGCGCGCGGGTCCTCCGGCCGCGGCGCGGCCCTCCGCGAGAGGCGCGAGCGCCGGCACCTCCTCCGCCGTCTCCGCGCGAGCGAGGACGCGGTTCATCCTCGGCGACGCGAGGGCCGCGTCCCACAGCGCGTCGAAGTCGTCGCGGCCGGGCTCGCCCGCGAGCACGACCTCGAGCGGCGAGCCCTCGCGGAAGTCGAGGGCGGAGAGCAGCCGCGGGAACGCCGACGGCGCGTGCGGCAGGAGTCCGCCGAACGCCGCGAAGATCGCGTCCGCCCGCTCGCGAGCGCTCGCGTCGCCCGTCAGCGCAGCGATGCGGAGCAGGTTCGACGCGGCGACCGAGTTCGAGGACGGCGTGGCCCCGTCGAACGTCTCGCGCGGCCGCACGATCAGCCCCTCGCCGCCAGCCGCGGTGAGGAAGTAGCCGCCGCGGGGATCGGCGAACCGCTCGTCGAAGACGCCCTGCAGGCGGAGCGCCTCCGCGAGATAGCGCGGCTCGAACGTCGCCTCGTAGAGGTCCAGCAGCGCCTCGACGAGGAACGCGTAGTCCGTGGCGAAGCCGTCGATCGCGGCCCGGCCGCCGCGCGCGCGGTGGAGAAGCCCGCCGCCCTGCACGCATTCGCGGAGGAGCCGCTCGGCGGCGGCGCCGGCCGCGTCGACGTACCGCGGCTCGCGGAGGATCCGGCCCGCGAGCGCGAACGCGGAGATCGCGAGGGCGGTCCAGTCCGTGAGCTGCTTGTCGTCGGTCGCCGGCGGAACGCGCCTGGCGCGCGCGGCGTACATCTTCTCGCGCGCTTCGCGCAGGACGACCTCGATCTCAGCGACTCCACGGCCGGAATCCGCCGCGAGCTCGGCGACGGACTTCGCGGCCGTCAGGACGGTCGTGCCGTGCTCGAAGTTGCCCGCGGGCGTGACGCCGAAGCGCGCGCAGACGAGCGGCGCCTCCGACGCGCCGACGACCTCCGCGACGGCCTCGGGCGTCCAGACGTAGAAGGTGCCCTCCTCGCCCTCGGAGTCGGCATCCTGCGCCGCGTAGAAGCCGCCGTCCTCGGGCGTCATCTCGCGAAGGAGGTAGTCGAGCGTCTCCCGCACGACGCGCGCGTCGTCGGGGCGGCCGAATGCGCGGTAGGCGAGCGTGTAGACACGCGCCAGCATCGCGTTGTCGTAGAGCATCTTCTCGAAGTGCGGGACGGTCCAGTGTGCGTCGACGGAGTAGCGGTGGAAGCCGCCGCCGATCTGGTCGTACATGCCGCCGGCCGCCATCCCCGAAAGCGTCTTCTCGACCATCTCGCGCGCGAGGGGCACGCCGGTCCGCGTCCAGAGGCGAAGCAGCAGCTCGAGCCGCATCGCCGGAGGAAACTTGGGCGCGCCGCCGAAGCCGCCGTTCTCGGCGTCGAACTGCTTCGCGAGCGCGGGGACGACGGCGTCGAGCACGCCCGCCGGCATCGCGGACGTCGCGGCGCGCGCCTGGGACTCGGTCTCGAGGTGGCCCAGCATCTCGGCGGCCGAGGACTCGAGCTCGTCGCGACGCGAGCGCCACGCGCTCGAGATCGCGCCGAGCAGCTCGACGAAGCCGGGCCGGCCCCAGCGCGAGCGCGGCGGGTAGTAGGTCCCGCCGTAGAACGGCTTGCGGTCCGGAGTCAGGAAGAGCGAGAGCGGCCAGCCGCCGGAGCCGGTCATCATCTGGACCGCCTGCATGTAGACGTCGTCGACGTCGGGCCGCTCCTCGCGGTCCACCTTGATCGCGACGAAGTCCCGGTTCAGGACCTCCGCGATCGTCGCGTTCTCGAACGACTCGTGCTCCATGACGTGGCACCAGTGGCACGTCGAGTAGCCGATCGAGAGGAAGACGGGCTTGTCCTCGGAGCGGGCGCGCGCAAACGCCTCATCGCCCCACGGATACCAGTCGACCGGGTTGTCCTTGTGCTGGAGGAGGTAGGGCGAGGACTCGAGGGCGAGGCGATTCGGCACGTAGAGAGACTAATTCGAATCAGGGCCCCGGTGGCGGGTCAGGCGGCGTGAAGATGGTGCGGCCGCCACAGGCTGATTTTGATGTGCCTCCGCGGCACCGCCGTGATCGTCACCTCGTCGTCGCGGTCGCGGAAGGTCACGGCGTCGCCCGGATCGAGCTCGTCGAGCCGGCGAATGATGTCGTGGACCGTGAACGGGTGGTCGTCGGAGAACGCCTCGATCAGGCTGCGCGGGACGCGGATGTGGACCTCCTTGTCCCACTGGTCCTTCACGTCGATGCGGAGCGCGTCGCCGTCCTTCCGGACCTCGATCGTCGCGTCGTCCTTCTTGATCACGCCCGGCTTGCCGTCCGGCCCCTCCTCGCTCTCGTCGGCGGCGTCGAGGATCTGGCGCGGCGTGACCTCGCTGTGCTCCAGCCCGGAGCGCATGTCGGACTCGAAGTTCTCGATGTGCGCGAGGCGCGTGAGCTGCGCGAGCAGCGCGACCGGAACGTTGAACGAGAGGGTGCGCGTCTCGCCTGCGTCCTTCTTCTTGACCTCGACGTGGAAGGCGCGGATGCGGTGGAACTCGGACGCGGGGCGCCGCCAGACGGCGAGCCCGATCGCGAAGACCACGACCACGAAGAGACCCAGGACGACGGCGCGAACCTCTTTGCTCATGCGCGGAAGTCTCCCACTGGTTGCTTAACGCCGTTTCTGTCGAAAAGTTCGGAGTCGCGCGCCGGTAGCCGCAGGCCGTAAGCCGTGAGCCGAGAAGGGTTGCGGAGTCCGCCGAATCGCGGGGTCCGGGCGTGTGGTACTTTTTCATCGGAGCGGCGTTGCAACGCGCTCCAAGAGCGAGGTTTATGCCCCATTTCATCACCGAGACGTGCATCGGGTGCGGTGTGTGTGAGATCAAGTGTCCGACGCACACCATCACCGGCGACAAGGCCGAGAAATACGTCATTCACGCCGACCGGTGCATCGACTGCTCCGTCTGCGCGCGCTACTGCCCGGTTTCCTGCATCCAGGACCAGAAGGGCGAGCTCGTCGAGAAGGTCAAGCCGAAGGACATCCCGAAGGCGATCGTCGACCGCGACCTCTGCACCGGCTGCGAGTTCTGCATCGACATCTGCCCGTTCGACTGCATCTACCTGATCGACGATCCTCTCCAGGAGACCTTCCACAAGATCGCCGAGGTCGACGCCGGGCCGTGCGTCTCGTGTCGCCTCTGCGAAACGGTCTGCGAGAAGGACGCGATCTTCGTGCCGAACCCGATCACGCAGGCGAGGAGATACCTCCCCGTCCTGTGACCGAGCCGACCGACTCCCAGCCCGAAGACGATCTGATCGAGGAGCCGCGCGGCGCCGGCCGGCTCATCGCGCGCTTCTTCCTCCTGCCGCTGCTCGTCGTGCTGGCGGCCGTCGGGATCTTCTTCGTGTTCAGCCTCATGACGTTCGAGCGCCGCGGGCCGCGCGACTACCTCCAGGAGGTGCGCGGCGGATCCGCCAATCGGCGCTGGCAGGCGGCCTTCGAGCTCTCGCGTTCGCTGGGCACCGTGCCGGAAGCCGAGCGGCCGGAACTCGCGGCCGAGGCGCTTCGGGTCTTCGAGGGCCTCTCGCCGAAGCGCGCCGACGACGTGCCCGTGCGCCGTTACCTGGCGCTGGTCCTGGGGCGGCTCGGCGACCGCGCCGCAGTGCCCGCGCTCGTCGCCGCGACCTCGGATCCGGACGTGGACACGCGCCTCTACGCGATCTGGGCGCTCGGCAAGATCGGGGATCCCGCCGGCGTCGAGCCGGTCCTCGTCGCGTCCCAATCGGAGGACGCCGCGCTGCGGAAGATGGCGGCTTACGTCCTCGGCCAGCTCGGCGACAAGCGGGCGATCCCGCGGCTCGCCGTGCTCGCGGACGACCGGACGGCGGACGTCCGCTGGAACGCGGCGATCGCGCTGGCCCAGCTCGGCGACCGCACGGGCCTGCCGGTGCTGCGCTCGATGATCGACCGGGCCGCGCTCGCGCGCCAGGCGGAGCTCTCGAGCGACCAGACCGAGGCCGCGATGATCAACGCGCTCAAGGCGCTCGCGCTCCTGAAGGACCCGCAGACGCTGCCGGCGGTCGAGGTGCTGGAAAAGAGCGACCCGAACCTCCGGGTCAGGGACGAGGCGCGGAAGGCGCTTTCGAGCGGCGCCTCGACGGCGCCGACCGAGAGCAAACGGCCGTGAAGTGGGCATCCCATGGCGAGAATGCAATCGCGCGGCGATTCGTTACGTGCCTTGTGACCTCCGTCCGGCTTTGATAAATTTCCGGACCCAGTAGATGTCCACGGCGCCCAGCAGCCTTCCGACCCAGTCGCCCGACGTCACCGTCGACGGCGTCACCCGGCGCTCCACTCTGAAGTGGATGACGCTCGCGTGGACCGGGTTCGCGGTCGCCACGGGGGCCGGGCTGACCGCCACCGTGCGGTTCCTCTTCCCCAACGTCCTGTTCGAGCCGCCCACGCGATTCAAGGCGGGCGAGCCCTCGACCTACGCGCTCGGCGTGGACGAGCGGTGGAAGGAGAAGTTCGGCGTGTGGATCGTGCGCGACACGACCTCGATCTACGCGCTGGTCGCCGTCTGCGTCCACCTCGGCTGCACGCCGAACTGGCTGGCGGCCCAGAACAAGTTCAAGTGCCCGTGCCACGGCTCGGGCTACTACGTCTCGGGGATCAACTTCGAGGGACCGGCGCCGCGGCCCCTCGAGCGGGCGGAGATCGGGGTCTCGGCGGAGGACGGGCAGATCATCGTCGACAAGGCCGTGCGCTATCTCTACGAGCGCGGCCAGTGGAGCGACCCCAAGGCCTTCATCAAGATGGCGTGAGGGGAATCTCGTCGACTTCGGCGGCTCACGGCTCGTGGTGGGAGCTGTGCCCGCAGTTCGAGCGGCCACACTGAGCGAAACGGGGATTCGAGACACGGCCAAGGCGATCTAGAGGGAGGGTGGATTGGGCTCTCGTTGGCAGGACTTCCAGCGCACCGTCGTCTCGAGCCAGCTCTGGAAGTCGATCTTCCGGGTCGGCATCCCCAACACGAACCGCAAGCGCGTTCTCGCGATGCTCGGGAACGTCGTGCTCCACCTCCATCCGGTCAAGACGCGGAAGTCCGGCGTCAAGATGCGCTACACCTGGTGCGCCGGCGGCGTGACGTTCTTCCTCTTCCTCGTCCTGACGTTCACCGGCCTGCTCCTGATGTTCTATTACCGTCCGACGGTCGAGTACGCGTTCGTCGACATCCTCGATCTGCGCGAGCAGGTGCCGTTCGGGATCATGCGCGAGGTGCACCGCTGGGGCGCGCACGCGATGGTCATCTCGGTCTGGATCCACATGTTCCGCGTGTTCATGACCGGGTCCTACAAGCCGCCCCGCGAGTTCAACTGGGTGATCGGGGTCATCCTGCTCGTGCTGACGCTGCTGCTCTCGTTCACCGGATACCTGCTGCCGTGGGACCAGCTCGCGATCTGGGCCATCACGGTCGGCTCGAATATGGCGTCCGCGACGCCGCTGATCGGCATCCAGGGCCCGGGCACCTCGCTCTTGAAGATCGGCGACATCCAGCTCGTCACGTCCACCAACGACGCGCGCTTCGGCCTCCTCGGCGGCCGTTTCGTCGGCGCCGGCGCGCTGCTGCGCTTCTACGTGCTCCACTGCGTCGGCATTCCGCTGGTCGCGGCGTTTCTGATGGCGGTCCACTTCTGGCGCGTCCGCAAGGACGGCGGGATCTCGGGGCCGGTGTAGAACCATGAACCCCGTCACCCTCGTCAAGAACGCGATCGACTTCCTCTCCGCGCCGCAGTACCTCGTCACGGCGGCGCTGATCGGTCTCGTTCTCCTCATCCACTGGGCGCCGGTCTGGTCGCGAAAGGGGGGCCTCGCGCTCTTCGCGCTCGTCGCGGGCGGCATCGGGCTCTCGTACCTCGACCCGAACTTCAACAAGGTCGCGACGCTGCCGGACAACGTGCCGATCGTCGGCATGATCTTCCTCGTCGGCTTCTTCTTCTGGTTCGCGATGAACCAGGCGTACGAGAACGACAAGCGAATCGCGGAGGGGAGACCCCCGATCGAGGGCGAGGACTCCGGACAGAAGGTCTTCTCCTGGCCGGACCTCGTCTACGTCGAGCTCATCTGCCTCGTCGTCGTGATGGCGGTCATGATCGTCTGGTCCATCGCGCTGAAGGCGCCGCTCGAGGAGCCCGCGAACCCGACCGACTCGCCGAACCCGGCCAAGGCGCCGTGGTACTTCCTCGGACTGCAGGAGATGCTCGTCTACTTCGACCCGTGGCTGGCGGGCGTCGTGCTGCCGTCGCTCATCATCGTCGGCCTTATGGCGATCCCGTACATCGACACGAACCCGAAGGGGAACGGCTACTTCACGTTCCGCGAGCGCCGGTGGGAGATCTCGATCTTCCTCGTCGGCTTCCTCGTGCTCTGGTGCGTGCTCATCGTCCTCGGGACGTTCCTGCGCGGCCCGAACTGGAACTTCTTCGGGCCCTACGAGTTCTGGGACATCAACAAGCTCGTTCCGCTGAACAACATCAACCTCTCCGAGATCATCTGGATCAAGCTGCTGAAGCGAAGTCTGCCCAACTTCTGGCTGATCCGCGAGATGTTCGGCCTCGCGCTCGTCGGGTTCTACATCGCGGTGCTGCCGCTCGTGCTCTCGCGCACGCTGTTTCGGCGGTTCTTCGAGAAGATGGACATGCCGCGCTACATGATCGGCGTCTCGCTCGCGCTGATGATGATGGCGCTGCCGATCAAGATGTATCTGCGCTGGATCTTCAACCTGAAGTACATCGTGGCGATCCCCGAGTTCGCCTTCAACATCTAGGTCCGACGAGCCAGGCGTACACACATGCCCCGCAAGCCGCCCGCCGAGCCGATCGATCATCACTACAACATCCCCCGGCTGAACCGCGCGTTCTTCTGGGGCGGGATCGTGCTCGCCGCGGTCTTCATCTGGATGGTGATCGCGGACTACTCGCGCGACTGGAAGACGATCCAGCGCGTGTTCATGCGGCTCGACCGCGAGGAGACACGCAAGTCGGCGCTCGAGGCGCGGGCGAAGGCGCTCGACGCCGAGCACACGCGCCTGATCGGCGAGCTCCAGGCGGCGCGCGCCGAGATCGTGAAGAACCGGGCCGAGCTGGCGAAGCAGAACGCGAAGCTGAAGGCGCTCGACCCGCGCATCTACGCCGCCGACCAGTCGTACAAGTTCGCGAAGGCGTCGTTCGACGCGGGCCTCTACAAGTACGAGGACGCGCTCGCCAACAAGCAGGGGTCCGCACCGTCGGCGAAGAAGTCGCTCGACGCGCTGCGGAAGGAGCTCGACGAGCGCACCGTTGCGCTCGCCACGCTGAAGAAGCAGGAGTCCGTGGCGAAGGCGGAGATCACGAGCATCGAGGCGAAGCGGACCGACCTCGAGAACGTGCTCGAGAAGAGGAGCTCCGACTACCGCCTATCGCTCCAGAAGTTCACGAGCCTGAAGCAGGACGCGCTCTTCAACATCCGGAACTCGCCGATCCTCGACATGATCAACCCCTCGCTGAGGATCCAGCAGGTCCAGCTCCCGGACCACTTCAACAACGTCAACTTCATGCGGATCCCGCGCGTGGACCGCTGCACGACCTGTCACGTCGCGGCGGACCGCAAGGGGTACGACAACCCGAAGTGGAACGAGGTCCTCCGCACGCACCCGCGGCTCGACCGCATGGTCGGCAGCGAGTCGATGCATCCGGCGAACACGTTCGGCTGCACGCCGTGCCACGGCGGACGCGACCGCGCGACCTCCTTCTGGTCGGCGGGCCACTCGCCGATGACCGAGGCGGAGCGCGTGTCCTGGACGAAGAAGTACGCGTGGGAGTTCGATCGCTTCAACGAGAACCCCGTGCTGCCGCTCAAGTACGCCGAGGGCGGCTG
The DNA here is from genome assembly GCA_036271035.1 of Thermoanaerobaculia bacterium. Lineage (GTDB taxonomy): Bacteria > Acidobacteriota > Thermoanaerobaculia > UBA5066 > Gp7-AA6 > DAHUXD01. Next base: position 24,419 of record DATBBK010000017.1, read on the forward strand.
CTACCGCTGCCACTCGAGCGAAGCGAACTTCCGCGAGGCTCCGACGCTCGACGCCGGCATGCGGATCGTCGAGTCGCTCGGTTGCTGGGGCTGCCACCGCATCGAGGGTCTCGAGAAGCAGGGCCTGCCGAAGGTCGGCCCGTCGCTCGAGAAGGTCGCGTCGAAGGTCACACCGGACTGGGCGAAGCGCTGGGTGATGAACCCGGCCGCGTTCCGCGCGAACACGAAGATGCCGACGTTCTTCTACCAGGAGAACTTCATCGACGTCTCCGGCCCGCGCCCGCCGACCGATGCCCAGAAGAAGATGAACGCGCAGGGCAAGGTCGAGAACGACACGATGGTCAACGCGATCGTCGCGTACCTCGCGGCGAAGTCGAAGCCGACGCCGGTCGAGCCGGTCGCCGGCCACGGCGACGCGAAGCACGGCGAGACGCTCGTCTCCCAGCGCGGCTGCTTCGGCTGTCACGTCATCGACCCGAGCGCGCAGCGCGACCTCATCGGAACGTACCGGCAGTACGGGCCGAACCTCTCGGGCATCGGCTCGAAGACGTCGCGCGACTGGATCTATCGCTGGATCCTCGACCCGAAGGCGTGGAACCCCGACACGAAGATGCCGAACCTGCGCCTCTCCAACGAGGACGCGCTCGACATCGCGGAGTACCTCTCGACGCTCAAGTCGGCGCCCGCGTTCGAGCAGATCTCGCTACCGAGCACCGATCCGGCGACCCTCGACCGCATCGGGCTCTACTTCGAGATGTCGACGAAGACGCTCTTCGACGCGAAGGCCGACCTCGCGAGCATGGACCTCCACGGCAAGGAGGTCTACGTCGGCGAGAAGCTGATCGCGCACTACGGCTGCTACGCGTGCCACGCCATACCGGGCTTCGAGGACGCGAAGCCGATCGGCACCGAGCTGACGGAGGAGGGGTCGAAGGCGGTCCACCGCCTCGACTTCGGGTTCGTCCACCTGCCGCACACGCGGCAGGACTGGTTCCGCACGAAGCTTCACGCGCCGCGCATCTTCGACCGCGACCGCGCGCGAGGCTGGGAGGAGAAGCTGCGGATGCCGAACTTCCGGTTCTCGGACCGGGAGCTCGACGAGCTCACGACGGCGGTCCTCGGGTTCCAGCAGCTCAACGCGGCGCCCTCGGTCGTGAAGGCGCTGAACCCCGCGGAGTCCGCGATCGAGCGCGGCCGCCGCATCGTCAAGAACCACAACTGCCAGGGCTGCCACGTCATCGAGGGCTTCGGAGGCTCGTTCCGCTCGCTGGTTGCCGATCCGTCGCTCGCGCCGCCGATCATCCAGGGCGAGGGCGCGAAGGTGCAGAGCGACTGGCTCTTCTCGTTCCTGCGCGCGCCCAAGACGGGCCAGATCCGGCCGTGGCTCGAGGTCCACATGCCGACCTTCGACTTCACGGACCGGGAGCTCAACGACCTGACGCATTACTTCGCGTCGCTCGACCGCGCGGCGTACCCGTTCCTGGTCGCCGACCCGCCGCCGGACCCGGCGCAGTGGGCCGCCGGCAAGAAGGTCTTCGAGATGCTCAAGTGCGCGCAGTGCCATCCGCGCTCGATCGAGGACTTCAACCGGCCCGGCGTCGATCGCGCGAGCCTGGCGCCGAACCTCCAGATGGCGGCGACGCGGCTGCGGCACGACTGGATCCCGGACTGGATCCGCCG
>DATBBK010000018.1:0-2750 GCA_036271035.1 Thermoanaerobaculia bacterium
GAGGACGCGTCCGCCGCGGGCGGAGCTGACCGTCGAAATGCCGACGCAACCGAAAGAGACGTCCGCGGACATGGCCCGAGGAGCCACGTCCGGTAGTTGCTACCCGACCTGGCTCTAGAGGACGTGTTCGCCGCGGGCGCCGAAGGCGCGGAGCCCGGACGCGATCGCGGGGTCGAAGTCCTCGCGGAAGAGCGTGAAGATCGTGACGTCGCGGAGCTGCCCGCCCCGATGGCCCGGCAGCCGCCGGCGGAGCGTCGCCTCCTCGAAGAAGCCGAGCTTGCGCGGGACGCCGAAGCTCGCGACGTTCCGCGGCTCGATCCGGATCTCGATCCGGTCCGCCTCGCACACTTCGAAACCGACGCGCGTGAGCGCAGCCGCAGCCTCCGTCGCGATGCCCTGACGCGTTGCGCTCGCGCGCACCCAGTAGCCGATCTCGAGCCCGCCCGGCCCGATGCGCGGATGGAGGCCCGTGCCGCCGAGGACCTGACCCTCGGCGGGGTCGAAGATGCCCATGACGAACGACTCCCCGTTGTCGAAGAGCCCGCGGAAGCCCCGCAGGCGAACGGCCTTCGCCGCGACCGGCTCCGGCTCGTCATGCGCCCAGTCCATGAACGGTCGCAGGTGCTCGAGGCTCGAGTTCAGCGCCTCGGAGAGCAGCGCCGCATCCTTCGGCTCCCAGCAGCGGAGGACGAGCCGCTCGGTCTCGATCCGGTACGGGGCCGGCGGGCCTTCCCAGGGCACGGCTAGATCTTGCCGACGAGGACGCAGCCGTTGTGGCCGCCGAGGCCCATCGCGTTCGAGAGCGCAACGTCGACCTGCGCCTGCCGGGCCTCGTTCGGCACGTAGTCGAGATCGCACGCCGGATCGGGGTGGACGTAGTTCATGGTCGGCGGGAGAACTCCGTCGTGGACGGCGAGGACGCACATCATCGCCTCGATCGCGCCCGCAGCTCCGAAGCAGTGACCGGTGACGGACTTCGTCGAGGAGACCGCGAGCCGGTACGCGTGCTCGCTGAAGACCTCCTTGATCGCCCGCGTTTCCGCAGCGTCGCCGAGCGGCGTCGAGGTGCCGTGAGCGTTGATGTATCCGACGCGCTCGGGCTCGATGCCCGCGCGGTCGAGCGCGCGCCGCATCATCTCCGTGACGCCCACCGCTTCCGGGTCCGGCTGTGCGAGGTGATGCGCGTCGTTCGACATCCCGTAGCCGAGAATCTCGGCGTACACCGTCGCCCCGCGGCGCTCGGCGGCCTCGAGCTCCTCGAGCACGAGCACGCAGGCCCCCTCCCCCATCACGAAACCGGCGCGCGTCGCGTCGAACGGCCGCGAGGCGCGCGGCGGAAAGTCGTCCTCGACGGCGAGACCGCGCATGGCGCAGAACCCGGCGAGGATCAGCGGATGGATGCACGCCTCCGCACCGCCCGCGAGGACGGCATCGGCGTCGCCGCGCTTGATCACCTCCGCGGCCTCTCCGATCGCGGTCGAGCCGGTCGCGCAGGCCGAGACGGGCGCGTAGTTCGGGCCGCGGAAGCCGAGCGAGATCGCCAGCTGGCCGCTCGCGGTATCGACGAGGACGTTCGGGAGGAAGGTCGGCGACACACGGCTCGGCCCGCGCTCGCGCAGCACGTCGGCCTCTTTCATGATCCCCATGAAGCCACCGATCGCGGTCCCGAAGAGGATCCCGACCCGGTCGGGCGTGTAGGCGCCGTCGAGCCCCGCGTCGGCCACCGCTTCGCGCGCGGCACCGAGCGAGAGGAGGACGTTGCGGTCGAGCCTGCGAGCGTCCTTCGGCGAGGCGACCTGACTCGGGTCGAAGTCCTTCACCTCCGCAGCGATCCGCACCGGGAACTCGCTCGCGTCGAAGGCCCGGATGAAGTCGATGCCGCTCTCACCCGCCACCGCGGCGCGCCACGTCGACGGCGCATCGGCGCCTATCGGCGTCACGGCGCCGAGCCCGGTCACGACCACACGCCGCATCCCGCGAGGTTAGACGCGCCGTTCCCGCGCGGGTTGCGCCTACCTACGCGGTCTTCGCCACCGGAGCGTCCACCGGAACCGCGAATACCTGCGTCGGCTCGGTCTTTCCCTTCATCAGCAGCTCGCCCTGAGGCTCGACGGCGATCCCCTCGGCGATGCCGCTCCGCGTGTTGTCGTCGATCAGGATCGGCTGCCCCAACTCCTTCGTGTGCGCCTCGAGGCGCGCTGCGACATTGACGGTGTCGCCCACGCACGTGTAGGTCGCGCGGTTCTGCGTCCCGGTGTAGCCGGCGACGACGCGGCCCGAGGCGATCCCGACGCCGATCTGGATCTGCACCTTGTCCTGCGCCGCCTGCTCCTCGTTGAACAGCCGGATCAGCTCGACCATCTGACGAGCCGCGAGGACGGCCGCCTGCCGGTGATCGTCCCGCGGCACGGGAGCTCCGAAGATCGCCATCAGGCCGTCGCCGACCATCTGGTTGACGATCCCGCCCTCACCCGTGATCGCGTCCATCATCAGCAGGTAGTAGTCGTTGAGCAGCTCGATCGTCTCGGCGGGTTCTCGCGCCTCGGCGATCGTCGTGAACGAACGGATGTCGCAGAACATGGCCGACGCCTCGACGTAGTGGCCGCCGAGCGAGAAGCCTGAGGTGAGCAAGTCCTCCGCGACCTCCTTCGTCGCGAACTTGCTGATCAGCTCGCGCTGCTGGTCGCGGAGGCGCTTCTTCTCGAGGCTCGCGTTGATCCGCGCGTTCAGGAGCACCGGGTTGACCGGCT
>DATBBK010000019.1:0-3087 GCA_036271035.1 Thermoanaerobaculia bacterium
CTCGATCGCGAGCGCGTCCTCGACAGCCCGAGGCAGGTGCGCGAGCGCCGTGCGTTCCTCGGGCGAGAGCACCGGGGCGAGGCCCCGCGAGGCGCGCAGCTTCGCCGCGACGAGGTACAGGACCGCGAGCTGCGTCGTGAACGCCTTCGTCGAGGCGACGCCGACCTCGGGCCCGGCGTGCGTCGCGAAGACGGCGTCCGCCATGCGGGCGATCTGGCTCCCGGGCACGTTGACGATCGCTGCGATCGGCGACCCGGCGCGCCGCGCCTCGTTGAGCGCCGCGACCGTGTCCGCGGTCTCGCCGGACTGCGAGATGCCGATCGTCAGGGTGCGTCCGTCCACGACCGGACGGCGGTAGCGGAACTCGCTGCCGTAGTCGACCTCGACCGGCACGCGCGCCATGCCCTCGATGAGGAACTTGCCGATCTGCGCCGAGTGCCACGACGTGCCGCACGCGAGCAGCAGAACGCGGTCGTACTTCTCGACCCGCTCGCGCGAGAGCAGCGGCGAGTCGAGATAGAGCTCGCCGGTCTCGAGCGAGACCTTGCCGCCGAGCGTCTCCGCGATCGCGGTCGGCTGCTCGTGGATCTCCTTCGCCATGAAGTGGCGGTAGCCGCCCTTCTCCGCGGCAACGGCGTCCCACATGATCCGGTGCACGGGGCGCTCGAGGCGCTCGCCCTCGACGTTCGCGATGCGCACTCCCTCGCGGTCCACGCGCGCGACGTCTCCGTCCTCGAGGAAGACGACGTCGCGCGTCCAGGGCACGAGCGCGACGGGATCCGAGGCGACGTAGTTCTCGCCCTGCCCGAGGCCGAGCACGATCGGCGGTCCCGAGCGCGCCGCGACGAGGACGCCCGGCTCCTTGCTCGACGATACGAGCACCGCGTACGCGCCGTGGAGCTTCCCGATGGCCGCGCGGACCGCGGCGTGGAGGTCGCCCGTGTCGGCCGCCTCGATCTCGTGCGCGAACACCTCGGTGTCGGTCTCGCTGCGGAAGCGGTGGCCGGCCTTGATGAGGGCCGCCTTGCGCTCGGCGAAGTTCTCGAAGATCCCGTTGTGCACGACGACGATCGAGCCCGAGCAGTCCGTCTGGGGGTGTGCGTTGATCTCGGTCGGCCGGCCGTGCGTCGCCCAGCGCGTGTGGCCGATCCCGGTCGGGCCGGGCGCGGGCGCGTCCTGCAGCTTCTCGATCAGGTTCCCGAGCTTGCCCTGGCAGCGCTGAATCGTGAACGTCCCGTCACCCAGCGTCGCGATGCCGGCGGAGTCGTACCCCCGGTACTCGAGCCGCTTGAGCCCCTCGATGAGGAGCGGACCGGCTTCCTTCGGACCGACATAACCGACGATGCCGCACATAGAGCTACCTCTCGAGAAAAGAAGGGTCGGACGGGATACGGGGGATCGGGGCCCGAATTGTCATGGGGGTGGCGATTTTACTCGCTTTTGGACCGTTTCGCCTTTCGCTTCGCGACCCAGCCTTCCTTGTTCACCTGGGCGGCTCGGGACAGCGCCAGGGACCCCGCGGGGACGTCCTGCGTGACGGTCGTGCCCGCCGCCACGTAGGCCCCGTCGCCGACGGAGACCGGCGCCACGAGCTGCACGTCGCTGCCGATGAAGGCCTTCTCGCCGATCCGCGTCGGGTGCTTTTTCTCGCCGTCGTAGTTGCAGGTGATGACTCCGGCGCCGACGTTGGTGCCGGCTCCGACGTCGGCATCGCCGAGATAGGAAAGGTGCTGCGCCTTCACGCCGCGCCGGAGCACGGTGTTCTTGGTCTCCACGAAGTTGCCGACGCGCACGTCCTCCTCGTAGACGGAGCCGGGCCGCGCGCGCGAGAACGGGCCGACGCGGGCCCGCGCGCCGACGGACGCCTTCTCGAGCTCGCAGTGCGGCCCGACGGCGGCGCCATCGGCGACCACCGTGTCCACGAGGCGTGTGAACGGAAGGATCTCGACTCCCTCGCCGAGGCGCGTGTCGCCCTCGAGGCAGACGAAGGGATGGAGGACGCAGTCGGGCGAGACGACGACGCTCGGACCGATCCGGACCGTCGCCGGATCGAGGATCGTCGCACCGGCGTCCAGTGCGCGCTCGAGGGCGCGGCGGCGCTCCAGCTCCTCGGCGGCGGCGAGATCGCGCCGCGTGTTGACGCCCCACGCCTCGCGCCAGTCGTCGGCCTCGACGGCCTCGATGCGGCCGCCCGAGTCCGCCAGGATGCCGATCGCGTCGGTCAGGTAGAACTCGCCGGAGACGCGGTCGCGCTCGAGCCGCGCGAGGGCGCGCGCGAGCGCCGGCGCGTCGAAGCAGTACACGCCCGCGTTGACCTCGGCGATCCGCGACTCCTTCGCGCTCGCGTTCTTCGCCTCGACGATTCGCTTGACCCCGCCGCGCGCGTCGCGCACGACGCGGCCGAAGTCGCCCGGCTCGGGAGGACTGAACGAGAGCATCACGGCGTCGAGACCGCGCTCGCGCCGCCGGTCGACGAGGGCGCTGAGCGTCTCCGCGCGGAGAAGCGGGGTGTCGCCCGCGAGGATCAGGATCGGACCGCCGCCCTCTCCGAGCGCCTCGACGGCGCGACGCGCGGCGTCGCCCGTCCCGAGCGGCGGATCCTGGACGACGAGGGTCACGTTGCGGCCGGAGAGCGCCTCGCCGACCCGCTCGCGGCCGGAACCGACGACGACCACGACGCGCGACGGGCTCACCGCCTCGGCCGCGGCGAGCACCGCCTCGATCAGGGTGCGGCCGCCCACCCGGTGGAGGACCTTCGGCAGGGTCGAACGCATGCGCGTTCCGGCGCCTGCCGCGAGGATGACCGCCCTCGGGGCCGCCTCGCTCTTCGCCGGAACGGAGCGGGCAGGCGTCCGGTCGCGCGAGCGCGGCGAGACTGCCCGGGAACGGCGTCGGGGCTTCGCGGCGCGCGGGCTCATGACCCGAAGTATAGAAGGCGCCGCGCCGCCGCCGGGGACGGCGGCCGGGCGGCGAGCCCCGCTACGACGCGAGCAGCTTCTGGAACTCGGGTGCCTCGCGGACCGGGTCGAAGTCGCGGTCGTGCCGGGCCAGGATGCGGTGGCGCTGGTCCTCGGCGATCGCCTTCTG
>DATBBK010000020.1:0-11192 GCA_036271035.1 Thermoanaerobaculia bacterium
GGCCGTACGGCGGCCAGTACCACGGCATCCCGCCCGAAAGGAGCGACATCGGCATCCCCGAATACCTGTACGCCGACACGCCCGACGAGATGCGCAAGGCCGTCCGCGAGAACGTGACCTTCGGGGCGAAGGTCATCAAGATCGTGGTCGACGACCAGCCCTACCTCTATTCCGCCGACGACGTCCGCATTCTGGTCAAGGAGGCGGCGGCCGCGGGGCTCAAGGTCGCGGCGCACTGCGGCACGGACGCCGGCTCGCGGATCGCGGCGGAGGGCGGCGTCGCGTCGGTCGAGCACGGCTATCGCGCCTCGAACGCGACGCTTCAGCTCATGAAGCAGAAGGGCGTCTACCTCGTCGGCACCGACTTCACCGTGCAGGCGGCGAAGGCGATGGGCATGGACGAGTATCACCCGTTGGTCGTGGACCGACTCAAGCGCGCGTACCAGATCGGCGTGCCGGTCGCGTTCGGCACCGACGTCGTGTTCGTCAAGCCCAACGAGACGCGCGGGACGCTGTCGATCGAGTTCATCACGAGCTTCGTCGAGGCGGGCGTCGCGCCGAAGCTGATCCTGCAGGCGCTGACGACGAACGCGGCGAGGCTGCTCGGCATGGAGAAGGAGCGCGGCGCGATCGCGCCGGGCTACGCCGCGGACCTCGTGGCGACGCCCGACAACCCGCTCGAGAAGATCGACACGGTGCGCCACGTCGCGTTCGTCATGAAAGACGGGAAGGTGTTCCGGAACGACTGACTCTGCGCGAAGCGCGCTGTCATGCCGAGCGGAGCGCGGGATCCCTTTCGGAATGATCGATGGGCGGCGCGGCGCCGAAAGGGATCCCTCGTCCCCCTCGCTGCGCTCGGGGTCCTCGGGATGACGGAAAAATGCGGGAAGGTGTTCCGGAACGACGGAGTCCGCGCGCCCAGCGCGCTGTCATCCCGAGCGGAGCGAGGGATCCCTTTCCGGACTATCGATGGGCGGCGCGGCCCCGAAAGGGATCCCTCGTCCCCCTCGCCGCGCTCGGGGTCCTCGGGATGACAGAAAAATGCGGGGAGGTGTTCCGGAACGACGGAGTCCGCGCGCCCAGCGGCGGCCGCGAGCGGGCGGTTCTTCAGGATCCGGACTTCGTCGCCGGCCCGTCTCCCTTCAGATACTTCTCGAACCACTTCGTCACCGCGATCGTCGATTTGATCCGGTTCGGCGTCTTGCGCCAGCCGTGGCCCTCGTCCGGGAACAGCACGTACTCGACGGGCACGCCGCGCTTCTTCAGGCTGTCCACGACCTGCTCGGCCTCGACGACGGGCACGTTCGTGTCGTTCGCGCCGTGGAGCACGATCGTCGGCGCGGTGATCCGGTCGACCTTGTGGATCGGCGACAGGCGCCGCAGCATGTCGACCTCCTTGTCGGGGTCGCCGTATTCGACCTTGGAGATCGCGGCCATCCACGGCTCCGTGTGCGCGAAGAACGTCTCGAAGTTGACGACGCCGAAGAGGTCCGCGCCGGCGGCGAAGAGCTCCGGATACTCCGTCAGGCCCGAGACGGTCATGTAGCCTCCGTACGAGCCGCCCATGATGCCGATTCGCTTCGGGTCGGCCCCCGCCTTCACCGCGGCGTCCACGCAGTCCTTGATGTCCTTGATGCCCTCGACGCGAAGCGCTCCGTTGTCGAGATTGACGAAGCGCTTGCCGAATCCCGACGAGCCGCGCACGTTCGGCGCGAAGACGGCGATCCCGCGGGAGACGAGCGCCTGGTACTGGCTGTTGAACCCGGGGCGCTCCTGCCCCTCCGGGCCGCCGTGAAACGAGAGCACGAGCGGAAACGGCGTCGCCGCGCTCGCGGGCTTGTACAGCCAGCCCGAAAGCTCGAGACCGTCGTGCGCCTTGAACTTCACGAGCTCCGGACGGACGAGCTGCGCGAGGTCGACGCCGGCGTGCGGGCTCCTCGTCACCTGGCGGAAATTTCCGCTCGCGACGTCCATGACCCAGACGTCCGCGGGCTGCGCGGCGCCGGCAACGGCGAGCGCGAGCTGCTTTCCGTCGCGCGAGAAGTCCAGTCCGAACGCGATCTCTCCCGGCAGCTTCGGCTTCGCGACGGACTTGCCGGACTCGAGGTCCAGGAGCTCGAGCTCGCTGCGTCCGGCCGCGTTCCACACGAGCGCGGCGACCGTGCCCGCGTCGTTGATGTTGAAGCTCTGGAGCTCGGCGTCCGGGCGCTCCGCGAGCATCGTCGTCTTTCCCGGCCCGCCCGAGGCGGTCAGCTCGAGACGCGCGAACGCCGCGAGGTCGCGGCCCGCGTTCGTCGAGAGATACACGGTCCGCCCGTCCGGCGAGAACAGGCCGTCGAACGAGCCCGGCCCGGCGTGCGGCGTGATCAGCATCTCCTTGCCGCTCGCGAGGTCGACGACGTAGAGGTTGTTGTCGCCGCGATTGACGAGCCGGTTCATCAGCCCCCGCCGGTTGTCGCGCGTGAGGTCCGAGAGGTCGCCCACGCCGGTGTTCTCGAGGACCATGCGCGACGTGCCGTCCGCGACGCCGTAGAGGTACGGGTCGATCGCCGCGCCGCTCCGCCTGTTCGAAGTCGTGACGAGGAGCGTGCCGTCGTGCGACCAGGGGCCGAGGCCGTTCGTCTCCTTGCCGCCGTCCGTCAGACGTTTGACGCCTGTCCCGTCCGGGCGCACGAGGTAGACCTGCACGTTCATGCCGCCGCCGGGCGCGAGCGTGAACGCGAGCCACTTCCCGTCCGGAGACCACTGCACGCCGCCCACCGCGTCGTCGAAGGCCGTGACGAGCTGCGGATAGCCGCCGGCCGCGTCGACGGTCCAGACCTGCGCGGCGCCGCCGATGTTGGACGTGTAGGCGATCGTCTTCCCGTCGGGCGAGAACGAGGGCGACGTGGCCGTGCAGATCTTGGCCATGAGCGAGACGGTGCGCTCGAGGTCGTCGTCGGCGGCGTGACAGGGGACCGAGGGGAGGAGCGCGAGCAGGGAAAGGGCGAGCGGCGTTGTCGATTTCATGCGCGGATCGTATCGCCCGCAGCGCCCTCATGCCTTCGTACGGGCGGGGCTCGGCTCCTCCCGCTTCTCGAATTTCCGTTGTTGCGAGCGGCCGCAAGGGCCGCCCTACGAAGACCGAAGCCCGGGCGGTCGGGCGGTCCCCCCCTCTACCGGTCCGTCGGCACTCGGTCGATCGTGGCCCGGTCCCGATAGAAGCCGAACGTGACGCGGTTCTTCCCGTCCCGCCGCTCGTAGTCGAGACGCTGCGCGATGGCCTTGACGAGCATCAGGCCGCGCCCACCCGGGATCGCCTCGTCGAGCGAGTGCGCCGGCGGCGGGGGAGGCGCCTGCCGCGGATCGAACGCGCGGCCGTCGTCCTCGACCGTGATGGTCAGCTCCAACGGCGTCCTCTCGACGCGAACCGTGACCACGTGCCCGCCGGGGTCGTCCCACGCGTAGCGGATGACGTTGGTGACGAGCTCGTCGAGGCAGAGCTCGGCGTCGTCGAGTCGGGAGGCGGACAGGCCGAGCATGACGGACCGCAGCCACGCGGTCGCCGCGCGCGGCGCGCTGCGGTCGGCGGGGAACACTCGTTCGTGGACGTGCATCGTGCCGGCGTCGGCGATGCCACCGAGGATATCCATGCCGCCGGGGCCCATGCGCGTCTCCGTCGCGGAGGCTCGGCTCAGGCCGGGGTCATGACACCCGCCCGCGCGGCGGGGAGGTCCGGGTAGATCGGGATGATCTGGTCGATCGAGGTCCGCACGAGCACGTCGTGGACGTTGGGCCGCGGCGTCAGGAGCACGAGGCGTCCCTGGCGAGCCATGCACGCCCGCGCGACCCGCACGATCACCGAGACGCCGATCGACGACATGAACTCGACTCCGGACATGTCGATGATGACGAACCCCTTCCGGGTCCCGCAGAGGCTCGTCAGCTTCAGGTCGACGGCCTCGGACCCCTCGAGGTCGAGGCGCCCGTCGAGCCGGATCATGCGGACGCCGTCCTCGAGGTCTTCGTGCTGCAGCTGCATTCGTCCTCCGACTGGGTGGGTCGGCAGTATAGGAACCGGCGTGTAAGAAGCGTGTGAGAGGCGCGTGAACGGCGCGTGGAGGCCTGGTCGGGCGTAAGCTCCCGGTCCACGCTCCCATGACCCGGACCCAGAGGTTCACGCTCGCCGCGACGGGGCTCGGCCTCTTCATGATCTACCTGGACGCGTTGATCGTGAACGTGGCGCTCCCGTCGATCCAGCACGACTTCTCGGTCGGCGAGGCGGGCCTCCAGTGGGTCGTGACGGCGTACAGCCTGGGGATGGCGGTCGCGATCATGTCGGCCGGGACGCTGGCCGACATCCACGGCCGCCGCCGCCTCTATCTCGCGGGAATCGCGCTCTTCACGGCCTCGTCGATCGCGTGCGGGCTCGCCCATTCGCTCGGCATGCTGAACGCCGCGCGCGCGGTCCAGGGCATCGCCGCCGCGATCGTCAGCGTGACCTCGCTCGCGCTCGTCTCGGCCGCGTTTCCGGACCCGAAGCAGAAGGCGTGGGCGATCGGCATCTGGACGGCGGTCGCGTCGACGGCGCTCGCGATCGGACCGACGCTCGGCGGCATCCTCGTGCAGCGAGCGGGTTGGCGGATCATCTTTCTCGTCAACGTGCCGGTCGGCCTCGCCGTCCTGGCGCTGACGTGGCGCTTCGTCCAGGAGTCGCGCGACGAGCGCCCGCGGACCTTCGACGTGCCCGGCCAGATCCTCTTCGTGCTCGCGGTGGGCGCGTTCGCGTACGGCGTCATCGAGGGCCCGCGCAACGGCTGGTTGTCGCGCGAGACGCTCGGCCTGTTCGTGCTCGCGGCGGCGGCGCTCGCGCTCTTCGTCGTCGTCGAGCGCCGCAGCGCGGACCCGATGATGGACCTGACCCTCTTCCGCGACCGCACCTACTCGCTCGCGATCGTCACGATCTTCTCGGTCATGTTCGCGGTCTACGGGATGCTGCTCGTCGTCACGCAGCTGTTCCAGAACGTGCGCGGCTTCTCGCCGACCCAGGCGGGGCTGCTCCTGCTGCCCTACAGCGCGACGATGACGATCGTCTCGCTCCGGGTCGGCAGGCTCCTGCCGATCTACGGCGAGCGGCGCCTGATCACCCTCGGGCTGGCCGCGCAGGTCGTCGGCCTCGGCGTCATGATCGCGGGCATGGCGGCCAGCACGCCGGCCGTCGTTGTCGGGCTGATGTTCTGCGCGCTCGGAAGCGGCCTGTGCCTCACGCCGATCACGGCGCTCGCGATGACGTCGGTGCCGCCGGAGCGCGCCGGCATGGCGTCCGGGATCATGAGCGCGCAGCGCGCGCTGGGCTCGACGGTCGGGTTCGCCGTGCTGGGCTCGGTCCTCGCGGCGTCGCTCACGGCGACCCTCTCCGCGCACCTCGCGAAGACGCTGCCGGATCCGGTCGAGCGGCGCGAGGTGGCCGACGCGATCATCGGGAACGCGAATCCGCGCGCCTACGCCGCGGAGATCGGGCCGGGCCGGCCGATCCGGCATGAGAGTCCAGTGACGGAGCGCGCGATCCTCGCGGCCGCCGACGCGGACTTCGTCCTTGGCATCCGGATCAGCCTCGTTGCCGGGATCGGCGTGATCGCGCTGGTGTTCCTCGCGGGCCTCCGCGGCTTCCCGCGCGGCACCGGCGTGATCGCAGCGGCGAAGCGCGAGGCGGGCGCGCTCGAGACCGAGGAGGCGGGGCGGGAGGCGAGAGTCGAGGTGTAGGGCGGCACGATATATTAGCGTTCGCTAATACGTCGTGCGGCTCGTCTCGTCAGGATGGCGATCGCCCCCAGCAGCACGAGCATCCGCACCGCGTCGAGCGAGTCCGAGAACGGATCGCCGTTCTTCGCGTGCGTGCCGATCGCGCCGAGCATGAGGAGCGACAGTCCGGCAGCGGCGAAAAGACGCAACCGCGGGACGAGCAGACCGACCGCGCCGGCGATCTCGGCGGCCATCACCGCGTACATCGCCCGGACCGGATAACCCGACGACGTGAAGAACTCGCGCATCTCCGCGTCGTGCGCGAGCTTTCCGGCCTCGATCGCGAGGTAGGCGAGGGCGGTGAACGCGCACAGCCCCCGCAGCGTCCACGCGGCGCGCGCGAACGGCGCTCGCGCCGGCGCGGCGACCGCCAGCACCCCCGACGCGGCCGCGACGCCGAGGACCGCCCATCGGATCGGCAGAAACGCGCCGTCGACGAGGCGCCCCGACGGCGCGATTCCCAGCGCCGCCGCCGCGCGCTCGAGGAGGACGGCGGCCGAAGGGATCAGGCAGATCCAGAAAAAGGCGCGCGCGGCCTGCGCGGCGGAGATCGGCGAGCGAAGAGCCAGGATCGCGCCCGCGGCCAGCGCCGTCGCGAGTCCGAGCAGGAGGAAAAACTGCGCCGTTTCGGTCACGGGAAGAGATACGAAGGATCGCATCGCGGGATCGTCCGCTCCAACCGGTCCGTCGATTGCATGAATCTCGGGACATGCGGGTCTTCCTCGCCGGCGCCACCGGCGCCGTCGGCAAACGCCTCGTTCCCATGCTGGTCGCGAAGGGGCATTCCGTCGTCGGGATGACGCATTCCGCCGGCAAGGCCGGCGCGCTGCGCGCCGCCGGCGCGGAGCCGGTCGTCGCGGACGGCCTCGACCGGGCCGCGGTGTTCGACGCCGTCACCCGCGCCCGGCCCGACGCGGTGATTCACCAGATGACGAGCCTCGCCAGGTTGAGGAGCTTCCGGCGTTTCGACGAGGACTTCGCGCTCACGAACCGGCTTCGCACCGAGGGAACCGATCACCTCCTCGAGGGGGCGCGCGCGGCCGGAGCGCTCCGGTTCGTCGCCCAGAGCTACGGTAACTGGATCTATGAGAAAACCGGCTCGGCGCCGAAGACCGAGGAGGAGCCGCTCGACCCCGATCCGCCGGTCCACCAGAGGAAGTCGCTCGACGCGATCCGATATCTGGAGCGGGTCGTGACGGATGCTCCCGGCCTCACCGGCATCGCGCTGCGCTACGGAAGCCTCTACGGCCCCGGTAACGGGATGGGCAGGGGCGGCGTGCTGATGGATCTCCTGCGCAAGAGGCAGTTCCCCGTCGTCGGCGACGGCGGCGGGATCTGGTCGTTCCTTCACATCGACGGCGCGGCGTCGGCGAACGCGCGCGCACTCGAGCGCGGCGAGCGGGGCGTCTACAACGTCTGCGACGACGACCCGGCGCCGGTCGCCGTCTGGCTGCCGGAGCTCGCCCGCGACGTCGGAGCGCCGCCGCCGCGGCGAATCCCCGCGTGGCTCGCGCGCCTCGCGATCGGAGACGTGGGCGTGTCGATGATGACGCGCATCCGCGGGATGTCGAACGCGAAGGCGAAGCGCCAGCTCGGCTGGACGCCGCAGTGGCCGAGCTGGAGAGAGGGGTTTCGGGAAGGGCTGGGGTAACCCTAGTACGACGTCATCCTGAAGAGCGCAGCGACGAAGGATCCCCGGCTTGATTCGACGATCGCAGATCGAGCCGAGGATCCTTCGCTGCGCTCAGGATGACGGTTAGTCAGGAAGCGGTCGCCTTTTACGGCTTCTTGTTCGACCAGCTCTGCTTGCCGACCTTCCAGGCGCCGCTCTCTTCCTCGAGGTTGACCGAGCCGTACATCGTCTCCTTGTCCTGCTTGCCCGTCGCGGTGAGGACGGCCTTCTTGCCGTCGACCTTGAGGTCGGTGAGCTTGACGTCGGTCGGCGCCATGGCCTTCATCATCTCCATGCCGTCCTTCGGCGTCTTGCCCATCTCCTTCGTCTGCGCCTCGATCTCCTTGACGGCCCCGCTCGTCATGCACTTCTTGTAGGCCTCGTAGTTGCCGTCCTGGATCGCCTTCAGTGACGCCCGGTAGACCTTGGCCTGGGGCGTCCCCTCGACGTCCGCCGCGAGAGCAGGGAGAGTGAGACCGAGAAGCAGGCCCAGGGCGAGGATGGACCGGAGTGTCGTCCGCATTCGAGTTCTCCTTTCGTCGGTTGGTTTGGCGCAAGGATAGCGCAGGGGATAATCCGCAGCCGTGGGGAGACATCCGTTCCGGGCGGCCGCGTCCGCCGCGATCCTGGCGGCGGTCCTCGCGGCGGGCTGCGCGAGCGGCGGCGGCGGCGCCGCGCCGACGGCCAGCAAGCCGCCGGCGGAGGAGCAGCGCCCGCCGTGCCGCGGCACACTCGGCTTCGAGGCGGCGCCGCTCACGAGGGCGGCGCTCATCCGGCTCCATCTGCCCGCGAACGCCGCTGGCGTCGTGGTCCTCTCGGTGGTGAAGGGCGGACCGGCCGAGGCGGCGGGTCTCCGGGCCGACGACGTCGTGGAGAGGATCGGCGACGAGCCCGCCGCGAACGACTGCGACTGGAGCCGGGCCGCGTTCGGCCGCGCGTGCGAGCCGGTGACGCTCGGCGTGCGTCGGGGCGAGGAGAGGCTCGAGGTCTCCGTCACGCCCGTGGACCAGGTCGGGCTCCTCGGCCCGGCGTGCAAGGGCGGCGACTCGCGCGCGTGCTTCCGGCAGGGCTGGCTCCTCTGGAGCAAGGACCGCGGCGAGGGACGCGCGCTCGAGCTGTTCGAGGACTCGTGTCGCGCGGGCTCGGCGGAAGGCTGCGCGTACGCGGGCCTGCAGCTCTCGGTCAGCTCCGAGCGCGGCGCGGAGGCGCCGGCGCTTCTCGGGAAGTCGTGCGACGGCGACAGCGCCGCGGGATGCGCGCACCTCGGATTTCTCTACGCGACGGGCAAGCTCGTCCCGAAGGACGACAAGCGCGCGACGTCGCTCTACGCGAAGAGCTGCACGCTCGGCGACGCGCAGGGCTGCTACAACGCGGGTGTGATGGCGGACGACGGACGGGGAGTTCGCCAGGACGTCGCGAAGGCGGCCGCCGCGTACGAGGAGGGATGCGACCTGGGCAGCGCGATGGCGTGCACGAACCTCGGCTTCCTCTACGAGCGCGGCCGCGGCGTGAAGGCCGACCGGGCGCGCGCGTTCGCGCTGTACCAGCAGGGCTGCGCCGGCTCGAGCTGCCAGCCGTCGAACCTCGGCGGCTGCCTCAACGTCGGGCGCGCGTACCGCGACGGCATCGGCGTGGCGAAGGACGAGGCGAAGGCGGCCGAGGTCTTCGGCCAGGCCTGCGAGCGGAAGATCGACGACCAGGACGTCCACTCCGCGGAGAATCGCGCGCGCGCGTGCTCGCTGCTCGGCGCGCTGTACCTCGCGGGCGATGGGATCCCGAAGGACCTCGTCCGCGGCCGCGAGATGACGGAGCTGGGCTGCGATCGCGGCGACTCGTTCGGCTGCTTCAACGCAGCGACGATCTACGCCTCCGGCTCCGGCGTGCCCGCGGACCCGAAGCAGGCCGCCGACTTCTTCGAGAAGGCATGCGAGCTCGGCGACGGCGAGGGCTGCGGCAGCCTCGGCGCCGCCTACGAAAAAGGAGAAGGCGTGACCCGCGACCGCGCGAGGGCGAGGGAGCTGCGCAAGAAGGCGTGCGAGCTCGGGTACGAGAAGGCCTGCCCCAAGAAAAAATAAACCACCTCCTTCCCCCGCATGCGAGGGAGAGGGGCGTCGGGGTGAGGGGACCCAACCTCCTTGCTTGCTCCCCGCACCGCACTACACTCTCCCCCCTTGAAGCGCCACACCGACTCCCCGCACCGGATCGGTCCGTCCGCTCGAGCGCGCGCACGAGGCGCTCCTAGAGCACGCGTTCGCGCGCGCGCTCGCGGCGTACCTCGAGGCCGACGCCGAGTCGCCGCTGCCGGGCGAGGAGCTCGACCGTCTCGCGATGTGCGAGCTCATCCTCGGCCGCGACACGGAGGGGATTCGCACGCTGGAGCGCGCCCACCACGCGCACCTCGAGTCCGCCGCGCCGCTCCCCGCCGCGCGCTCGGCGTTCTGGCTGGGGTTTCGCCTCACCGCGGCCGGCGAGATGGGACGCGGCACGGGCTGGCTGGCGCGATCGCAGCGTCTCGTCGACGACTGCGGGCAGGACTGCGCCGAGCGCGGCTATCTCACGCTGGCGGACGCGCGCCGGCTCCTCGAGTCCGGAGACCCCGTGGGTGCGCGCGGCCTCGCGTCCGAGGCCGAGCGGATCGGCGAGCGATTCCACGAGGCGGATCTGCTCGCGCTCGCGCGCAGCGTGCAGGGACACGCGTTTCTCCGCGAGCTGCGCGTCGACGACGGCCTCCGCCTCTTCGACGAGGCGATGGTCTCGGCCTCGGGAGGCGAGCTGTCACCGGTGACGACCGGCTTCGTCTACTGCAGCGTGATCTGGGGCTGTCAGCAGGTCTACGCGCTCGACCGCGCGCGCGAGTGGACGGAGGCGCTGAAGACGTGGTGCGACGCGCAGCCGGACGGTGTCGCGTTCTCGGGCCACTGCCAGCTCCATCGCTCGGAGATCCTGCAGCTCGAGGGCGCGTGGAGCGACGCGATCGAGGAGGCACGGCGCGCGTCCGCGAGGCTCGTCGCGAGCCTCCGCGAGGGCGAGGCGGCCCCCGCGTTCTACCAGGAGGCGGAGGTCCACCGCCTGCGCGGCGAGGTCGACGAGGCGGAGAAAGCGTACCGCGAGGCGAGCCGCTGGGGCTGGGATCCGCAACCCGGGCTGGCGCTGCTGCGGCTCTCGCAGGGCCGCGCCGGCGAGGCGAAGGCCGCGATGTCGCGCGCGCTCGCCGCGGCGACCGATCGCATCAAGCGGACGCGCCTTCTGCCCGCGCACGTGGAGATCGCGCTGGCCGCGGGCGACCTGGAGGACGCGCGGCGCTCGGCGCGCGAGCTCGACGAGATCGCGCGGTCGCTCCACGCCGACGTGCTCGACGCGATGGCCGCGCACGCGGCGGGGGCGGTCGCCCTCGCGGAGGGCGACGCGCGGAGCGCCCTACCGCTGTTGCGAAGTTCCTTCGAGACCTGGCGGCGGCTCGGCGCGCCGTACCTGGCGGCGCGAGTCCGAGCGGCTCTGTCCGGCGCATGCCGCGCGCTCGGCGACGAGGACGGCTGCCGGCTCGAGCGTGACGCCGCGCGCGCCGTTTTCGAGGAGCTCGGCGCGGCGCCGGATCTGGCGCGGCTCGACGGGGACGCGCCCGGGCCGGAGCGATCCACCGGAGAGCGGCCTCACGGGCTCACGCCGCGCGAGCTGCAGGTCCTGCGTCTCGTCGCGACGGGAAAGACGAACAGGACGATCGCCGACGAGCTGTTCCTGT
>DATBBK010000021.1:0-44418 GCA_036271035.1 Thermoanaerobaculia bacterium
TCCCGAGGCCGTGCGCCGAGCGCCATCCGGATACCGATCTCGTGACGCCGCTGGGCGACGCTGAAGGCGATGACGCCGTAGACGCCGATCGCCGAGAGCAGCGTCGCGGTGACCGCGAAGAGAAGCAGCAGCTCCATCGCGAATCGCCGCTGGCGCACGGTCTCGCCCATGGCCGCGTCCATCGAGCGCACCCCGTAGAGCGGAAGCTCGGGATCGGCGGCGTGGACCTCTCTCGCGATCGCCTCTCCGAGCGACGCCGGAGAGCCGGCCCCGCGGACGAGCACGGTCATGCCGGCATCGGGGAACTGGAGCATCGGCCGGTACAGAGTCGGCCGATCCGACGTGTCCAGCGCCTCGGTCTTCACGTCACGGACCACGCCCACGATCGGCATCCACGGGCCGAAGCCGTCGCGGCCGGGCTGGCGGATCCGGCGGCCCACCACGCCTTCGCCGCCGAAGAACTGCTTCGCGAAGGACTGGCTGACGATCGCGACGGGCGCCGCCTGCTCATCGTCCCCATCCGTGAAGAGGCGCCCCTGGACGAGCGGGATGGCGAGCGTCCGGAAGTAGTCGGTCGAAACCCGGTTCAGCTCGGCTCCGCCGGCGCCGCCGCGGTCCGGATCGCGCCCCTCGATCTGAAACGCGAGATTGATCCGGCTCCGGCCGAAGGGTACGCGAGTGGCGGCGGCCGCGTGCCGGACTCCCGGGATCGCCGACACGCGATCGAGGATCCGCCGGAAGAGAGCCACCTGCGCCTCGTCCCTGAAGTAGCGCCCGTTCTCGTGGACGTTGGGCTGAGGCAGCCAGAGGCTCGCCGTCACCACGTCCCTCGGATCGAAGCCCGGGTCGACCCGCTGCAGGCCCCAGATCGTGCGCACGAGCAATCCCGCCGCCACGAGAAGAACCAAAGCGAGAGCAAACTCGGCGACGACGAGGACCGAGCGCAGTCGCCTCCCTCGCCGGCCGGTCGAGCCGCGGGAGCTCTCCTGGAGTCCCGCCGAGACCATGGGACTCGACGCCTGAAGCGCCGGAAGCAAGCCGAACAGGACGCCGGTGACGAGCGAAGCTCCGATCGCGAAGAGCAGCACACGCGCGTCGGCTCCCCTCTCGGCGAGCTCGGGGAGCGCGATCGGAGACATTCGAGCCAGCAGCTGGACGCCCCACGAGGACAGCGTCGCTCCCAGGCCTCCGCCGACGAGCGCGAGGACGACGCTCTCCGTCAGCAGCTGCCGCAGAAGGCGGAGCCGGCGCGCTCCCAGGGCCTGGCGGATCGCGATCTCCTTCCTCCGCACCGACGCTCGGGCGAGGAGGAGGTTCGCCACGTTGGCGCACGCGATCAGCAGCACGAAGCCGACCGCGGCCATCAGCATGACGAGCTCGGGGCGGACGTTGCCGACGAGGTCGCTCTGCAGGGGAATCACGCGCGGCCGCCACTCGTCGCGCCCGGGGTAGTTGTCCGGATACTCGCGGCGGAGCGATGCGGCGAAGACGTCCAGCTTCTTCTGCGCGATCTCGGGCGTGAGCCCCGGCGCCAGGCGTGCCAGGCCTCCCATGATGTTGTACGCGCCCCGGTTGGGCCCGCGAAACGGCGACGTGAGCCACCCGGCCGGCGCCCAGATCTCGACGTCGGTCTCGATGCTCGTCCCGGGATGGCGAAAGCTGGCGGGCGCGACGCCGACGATCGAGTAGACGTCGTCGTCCAGACGCAGCGTCTTGCCGACGATGTTCGGGTCCGCGGCGTAGTGCCGGCGCCACCAGCCGTCGCTGATCACGGCGATCTCGGCGATCCCGGTCCGATAGTCCGAGGCGCCGAAGAAGCGTCCGACCTGCGGCCGCACGCCGAGCATCGAGAAGTAGTTCGTGTCCACCAGCAGGACCTCGGCGCGCTCCGGCTGATCGCCGCCGGTGATGTTCGCGTTGATCGGATGGAGGCCCGAGATTTCCCGGAAGACTCCCGACCGATCGCGATAGTCGAAGAGCTCCGGCGCCGACAGCCCGACGTCCGACAGGGACTGTCCCTTCAGGTCGCCGGTGACGCGCACGAGCTCCTCGGGGTGCGGAAACGGAAGCGGCCGGAGCAGGACCGCGTCGACGACGGAGAAGATCGCGGTGTTGGCGCCGATTCCCAGCGCCAGCGTCCCGATCGCGACTGCCGCGAAGCCGGGACTCCGGGCCAGCATCCGAAGCGCGTAGCGCAGGTCCTGTCCGATCGCCGTCATGGAGCTCCCTAGTCGCTGCGCAGAGAGTCCAGAGGGTCGAGCCGTGCGGCGCGCCGGGCCGGAATCCAGCACGCGACCAGCGCGAGGCACAGCATGACGCCGGCGACTGCGGCGAATGTGAGCGGGTCGGCCGCGCCGAGGCCGAACAGCATGCTTCGCATCAGACGCGCGGCCGCGAGCGCGCCGATGAGCCCGATGGATACACCCGCGACGGCCGGCCTCATGCCCTCGCGCACGACGAGACGGATGACGTCGGCCGCTCCCGCTCCGAGCGCCATGCGGATTCCGATCTCCCGGGTCCGGCAACGAGCGACGTACGCGACGACGCCGTAGATGCCGATCCCGGCCAGCGCGAGCGCCAGCGCGGCGAACGACACGAAGAGGAACAGGTCGAGCCGCCGCTGTCGCATGGAATCCTCGACGATTCGCTCCATCGTGGCGGTCTTCGCGAAGGTCTGCTGCGGGTTGACCTGCCGGATCGCCGCCTTGATCGCCGGAGTCATCGCGCCCGGATCTCCCGCCGTCTTCACGACGAACGTCATCTCGGGGATCGGGTCCTGCGAGCGAGGGACGAACATCTCGGCGCGCGGCGAGGCGTCGAGGCCGGAGTGCAGGACGTCGCCGACGACGCCGACCACCTCGCGGACGACTGGTCGGCCGGTCATCACCGTCAACCGCTTTCCGATCGGATCCTCGGCCGGAAAGAACCGCCGCGCCATCGCCTCGTCCAGGACGACGACGGGAGTCGAGGTCGTACGGTCGTCGCGGGTGAAGAAGCGACCGCGGCGCACCGGGATGCTCATGGCCGCGGCGTATTCGTCCGAGACGGCCGTGTAGTACGCGCTCGGCGCGCTGCCCGTCGGAGGCGCCGGGCGCCCGACGACCGTGAACGGCACGTCCTGCTCCATCTGCAGAAACGGCGGGCTCGAGACGACCGCGGCGTGCTGCACCCCGGGCACCGCGGCGACTCGCTCGAGGGTCTGGTCGTAGAACGCATTGGTCGCCGCCGGGTTCTCGTAGTAGGCGCGTCCCAGAAAGATCTGGAGTGCAAGGACCCGGTCGCGCGAGAAGCCGGGATCGACACGCAGCAGATTCGACAGGCTCCGGACGAGCATCCCGGCGCCCGCGAGGAGCACGAGGGCGAGCGCGACCTCAGCGACGACGAGCGCGCGGCGGAGTCCCGGACGCGCCGGGCCCGAGTTCCGCCCGAGCCACTCCCCGCGCGCGCCGGCGCGCCAGTCGAGCCGCGCGAGCTGCGCCGCCGGGGCGAGCCCGAACAGAAGGACCGTCAGGAGACTGCAGGCGGAGAGGAAGAGGACCACGGGCGTGTCCAGGCGGACCTCGGCCAGCCGATGCATCTCCAGCCCGGGTATGCCGCGGAGGAGGTTCGAGGCCCACTCGGCGAGCGCGAAACCCGCGGCCCCGCCGAGCGCCGCGAGGACCATGCTCTCGACGACGAGCTGTCTGACGAGGCGGCCCCGTCCGACGCCGAGGGCGAGGCGGATCGCGAGCTCCCGCTGGCGTTCGGCGCCCCTCGCCAACAGCAGATTGGCCACGTTGACGCAGGCGATCAACAGGAGGAGGAAGACGGCGCCGAAGAGAGCCACGAGCGACGCGCGCACGGGTCTGGTCACGACCTCGTAGAGCGGCGCCACGGTCGCCCCCATCCCGCTGTTCGCGTCCGGGTACTCCCGCGCCAGCGTCGCCGCGATCGCGCTCATCTCCTCCTGAGCCTGCGTCGCGGAGACGCCCGGCTTCAGACGCGCGACGACCTGCCAGTAGGTGGATCCGCGCTCTCTGCGATCCTCCTCGCGGACCGTCTGGGGAACCCATACGTCGCGGTCGGCCGGAAACTGGAACTCGGCGGGCAGGATCCCGACAACCGTGTACGGCCGGCCGTCGAGCCGCAGGGTTCTCCCGACGACCGCGGGGTCGCCGCCGAACCGACGTCGCCAGAGCCCGTTTCCGAGAATGACGACCCGGTCTCGGCCCGGTTCGTACTCCTCGCGGTGGAACCATCGACCCCGGAGCGGGTTTCGTCCCATCGTCTCGAAGAAACCGTCGGTAACGAGGAAGGCGGAGAAGCGCTCCGGCTCGCCATCGCCCGTCGCGGCCATACCGAACGGCTCGATCGCCGCCATTCCCTCGAAGGAGCGGCTCCTTTCTCGCCAGTCGAGAAAGTTCGCGGGTGAGACGGGATTGTCCGCGACCCCCTGCTTCGTGTTGTTCTGCCAGAGGGAGACGAGGCGCCCGGGCTCGCGATAGGGCAGCGGGCGCAGCAGGACGGCGTTCACGAACGAGAAGATGGTCGCGTTCGCGCCGATTCCGAGCGCCAGCGTCAGGATCGTCGCCGCCGCGAAGCCCGGGCTCCTTCGGAGCATCCGGACCGCGAGGCGGAGGTCCTGCAGGAGCGCCACGATTGCTCTAGTCGCCACGCAGCGCGTTCGCGGGGTCGACGCGCGACGCTCGGCGCGCGGGGATGGCGCCTGCGGCGAAGCCCGTCGCGACCATGACGGCTGCGATGCCGACGTACGTCGCGGGGTCCGTCGGCCGGACCTCGAACAGCAGCCCGGAGACGGCGCGGCCGGCCGCGAGCGACGCGGCGACGCCGAGCGCGAGGCCGATCGCCACGAGCCCGAGACCGCCGCCCGCGATTCGCGCGAAGACGTCGCGCGGCGAGGCGCCGAGCGCGATCCGGATGCCGATCTCCCGCCTCTGCGTCGCCGCGGTGTACGACAGCAGCCCGAAGAGGCCGAGAGCGGCGAGCGCGAGCGCGAGCGCGGCGAATGCGGAGAGGAGCGAAGCATGGAACCGCGGCGCCGCGACCGACTCGTCCACGAGGCGGTCGACGGGGCGAATCCGCGCGGCGACGAGGGACGGCTGGACCGCGCGCACGGCGTCGCGCAGCATCGGAGCGAGTGTCGCCAGCGGCGCGGCGGAACGGACCATCACGTAGGCCCACAGGAAGGGCGTCTGCGAGAACGGCGTGTAGACCGCCGAGTCGCCCGGGTCGGCGAGCCCGCTGTATCGGACGTCCTCGACGACGCCGACGATCTCGCGCCACTCCGGGCTCTGGTCGGGATTGAGCAGGCGGATGCGGCGGCCGAGCGCGCCTCCGGCTGGAAACAGCCGGTGCGCCAGCCCGCGGCTGATCAGCGCGACGCGGGAAGAATTCGCGCGGTCGGCCTCGGTGAAGGCGCGGCCCTCGAGGACGTGTGTTCCGAGGGTCTCGAGGTAGCCGGCGGTCGCGCCGACGAAGTAGGCGGAGTCGGCATCGCCCTGCGACGCGGGGCGTCCCTCGATCTCGAAGCGAGTCGCGCGCTGCGCGGTCTCGGGCGGGAGCGCGGACCCCGCACCGGCGGACGAGACGCCCGGGAGGGTCCGGATGCGGCGGACCACTTCCTGCGCGGCGCCCTCTCGGGCGGAGTCGCCGTCCAGGTCGTAGAGGTTGAGCGAGAAGGAAGTCAGAGACTGCGGCTCGAATCCCTTCTCGACGCGGAGCAGACTCTGGAGGCTGCGCACGAGGAGCCCCGCGCCCACGAGCACGACAACGGCCAGCGCGACCTCCGCGACGACGAGCGAGGCGCGGAGCCGGCCCCGACCCGCGGACGCCCGCCCCGACGCGGAGGCGCCGCCCGCGAGGTTCGCGCGCGAGCCCTGCAGCGCGGGCACGAGACCGAACAGGATGCCGGTGGCGGCGCTCGCGGCGAGCGTGAAGAGCAGGACGCCTCGGTCGACGCGGATCTCGGCGAGGCGGGGCAGACCCGCGGGCGCGACGAGCGGGAGAGCCGAGACGGCCCACGCGGCGAGGAGGGCGCCGGCGATGGCGCCCGCGAGTGAGAGGAGCAGGCTCTCGGTCAGCAGCTGGCGGACCAGCCGTCCGCGGCTGGCGCCGAGTGCGGCGCGGATCGCCAGCTCGCGCTCGCGGCCGGCGCCGCGGGCGAGCAGCAGTCCGGCGACGTTGGACGACGCGATAAGGAGCACGAGGCCGACCGCCGCGAAGAGCGCGCCGAGCGCCGGCCGTGACCCCGAGAGCACGCGGTCGGCGAGCGGCACCAGGTCGGTCGTCACGCCGCGGTTCGTGTCGGGGTATTCGCGCTGCAGGCGCGTCGAGACCGCCGCGATCTGGGACCGCGCCGAGGCCACGGAGACGCCGGGCCGGATCAGCGCGATCATCCGGAAGATGCGGAGCCCGCGGTTCGCGGCCATGGCGGGAGTCCGCGCCATCTCGTGCTCGAACGGAATCCACAGCTCGTACTCGCGGCCCGGCAGCTCGAACTCCGCGGGCAGCACGCCGACCACGGTGAATGCGCGGCCGGAGAGCGGGACCGTCCGGCCGAGGGCCGCCGCCGGCGAGCCGAAGCTCCGCGCCGCGAGGCCCTGCGAGAGCACGACGACCGGCTCGCCGGCGTCGCCGTCGCCGAGGGTGCGGCCGGCGAGCGCGGTTCCGCCGACGATGCGGAAGAACTCCCGGGTCACGAGCGCGCCGCGAAGCTGCTCCGTGTCCTGACCGACGCCGACGTTGTAAAGGTTCGACGCGAAGAGTGCCGCGTCCTCGACGGCCGGCGCGCCGCGCCGGATGTCCTGCGAGTCGGGAATCGAGGCGCTGCCGACGATCAGCCGCTGGGCGTTGAGGTACGGCAGCGGCCGCAGCAGCACGCCGCGTACGATCGAGAAGACCGCGGTGTTGGCGCCGATGCCGAGCGCGAGCGTCGCGACCGCGATCGCGGTGAAGGCCGGGCTCCGCGACAGCGAGCGCAGGGCGAAACGCAGGTCCTGGCGCAGCGTTCCCATCATTCGCTCCGGAGCGCGTCGAGCGGATCGACGCGCGAGGCGCGGCGCGCGGGCAGGTAGCCGGCCAGCAGCGCCACGCCGCACAAAACGACGGCGCCGGCGAGGAAGACGCTCCAGTTCGCGGCGCCGACGCCGAAAAGGATGGACTGCACGACGCGCGCGAGCGCGTACGCCGCGGGCAGGCCGATGAGGCCGCCGATCAGCAGGAAGCGTCCCACCTCGCCGAGGATCATCCGCCGCACCTTCGCCGGGTCCGCCCCGAGCGCCATTCGGACCCCGATCTCCTGCCGGCGCTGCGCGACCGCGAACGCGAGGACGCCGTAGATGCCGATCGCGGCGAGCAGCGTCGCGAGCGCCGCGAACGACGCCGAGAGCAGCATCGTGATCCGCTCCGTGGTCAGCGACTCGTCGAGCTGCGCGGAGAGAGTCTTCACGTCGTCGACCGGGAGCTGCGGGTCGAGCCGACGCACCGCCTCACGGAGCGCGGGGCCGAACGACTCGGGCGCCTGCTGGGTGCGGACGTAGAACGTGAGGCGGCTCAGATCGGGATACTGCATGTACGACATGAATGCGTAGGGCACGCGCTTCTCGTCGACGGACGAGCCGATCGAGTCGGCGGCGACCCCCACGATCTCGATGTCGGGCCGGTCGTTCGTGCCGCCTCCGAAGCGGAAACGGCCGCCGATGGCGCCTTGCGGGAAGAAGCGATTCGCGAACGCCTCGTTGACGACCGCGACCTTTGGCGCGCGCGCGTCGTCGGTCCACTGGATCGACCGGCCGAGGCGCAGCGGGATGCCGAGCGTGACGAAGTAGTCCGGGCCGATCCGGTTGCGTCGGGCGTAGCTGAGATCCCGCGGGAGCTCGGGCCCCTCGGTCTTGACGCCGCCGCCCGAATCGTTGCCGGTCAAAGTACCGATCTGGGCCGCGGTGACGGACCGCGCGCCCGGCAGTGCGCGGAGGTCGTCGGTGAGCCGGCGCGCGAGCGCCTGCGTGCGCGCGCTGTCGTACCCCGTCAGCCCCGGAGCCAGCGAGAAGCTGATGACGTGGTCGACCTTTAGCCCGAGGTCCACGCGGCCGAGGTTGCGCAGGCTCTCGGCGAAGAGGCCCGCGGTGACCAGCAGCACGAGCGTCAGCGCCACCTGGGCCGTGACGAGCCCGCTGCGGAAGCGCAGGGCCTCGCGCGCGGGAGACGCGACGCCGCGGCCCTGCCCCCGCAGCGTGCGCGCGGGGTCGAGCCGGGCCGCGCGGTACGCCGGGCCGACTCCGAACAGGAATCCCGCGACGAGCGACACGGCGGCGCCGAACCCGAGCACCCGGGGGTCGATCGCGGCCGCGACCCGGACGACCTCCGAGTCCGCGGGGTAGCTCGACAGGAGAGCGTGCAGGAGCCACGAAGCGAGCACGAGCCCGAGCGCGCCGCCCGCGACCGTGAAGACGAGGCACTCGACGATCGACTGGCGGAGGAGCTGTCCGCGGCCGGCGCCGATCGCGAGACGGATGCCGTACTCGCGCTGCCGCGCCGCGCCGCGCGCGGCCAGGAGCCCGGCCAGGTTCGAGCATGCGATCAGGAGAACGAGAGACACCATCGCCATGAGCGAGGCGAGCGGACGGCCGACGCCCTGCTGCATCACGAGGCGGCCGCGGGAGCCCGGGACGAGCTCGAGCTTCCGATTCAGGAACTCCTTCTTGCGGACCTCGTCCCAGCCCTCCATGCGCGGGAGGAGGTCCTGGAGCAGAGTGCGGTACGTGGGGGCGAGGATCCGCTCGGCGTCCCGCCGCGAGACGCCGGGCTTCAGCCGTCCGACGATCTGGAGCCAGTAGTCCTTCGGATCGTCGAGGCCGTTCCAGTACGGCGTCATCTGCGCCTTCATCATCATCGGCACGAAGAGGTCGGCGCTGTGGCCCACCTGGATTCCGGTGTAGGTCGACGCAGCGACGCCGACGATGGTGAGCGGCCGGCCGTTGACGACGATCTGACGGTCGACCACGTTGGGGTCGCCGCCGAATCGCCGCTGCCAGTACCCGTGCGAGAGGACCACGACCGGGTGCGCGCCGGGCGCGACGTCGTCGAACGCTCCGAGGACGCGGCCGAGCTCCGGCGGCACGCCGAGGAGGCCGAAGTAGTTGCCGGAGACGAGCTCGCCGGCGGCGCGGTCGGTCTCGCCTCGCGCGGCGATGCTGGCGTCGAACGGAAGCTCGCCGAGCAGGCCGACGAAGGCGTCCCCGCCGCGCTTCGCGAGGTCTCGATACATCGGGTGAGAGAAGCTCGCGTCGTCGTCTCCGTCGCTCCACGTGCGCCCCTGCTTCGGGCCGGGGGAGCGAAAGAGGACGAGCTCCTCCGGGTGGCGCACGGGCAGGGTCCGGATGAGGATCCGGTCGACGAGGGCGAAGATCGCGGCGTTCGCTCCGATCCCGAGGGCGAGAGTCGCGATCGCGGCGGCGGCGAAGCCGGGGCTCTTGCGAAGCGCGCGCAGGGCGTATCGAAGATCCAGAGCGAGCGAGCCGAGGAAAAACATCAGGCCTCCCGTCGTGTGGTCGTTCCGTTCATCCTCACTCCGCGCGCAGCGCCTCGCTCGGGTCGATTCGCGTGGCTCGGCGGGCGGGGACCCACGCGGCGACGGCCGCGGTCGCGGCCAGGACGACGATGACCGCCACGAAGGTCAGCGGGTCGCGCGGCGACACACCGTGCAGGGCCGCCGACATCAGCCCGGTTGCGGACAGCGCGGCCGCAGCGCCGGCGCCGAGACCGATGCCGATCGGGAGCAGGCCGTGGCGCGCGGAAACGAGCAGGATGTCGCGCGGCGTCGCGCCGAGAGCGATCCGAACGCCGAACTCCGAGGTGCGCTGAGCGACGAAGTACGCGATCACGCCGTAGATCCCGATCGCGGCGAGGAGCAGGCCGACGGCTCCGAGCGCCGTGAGAAGAATGGTGACGAACCTCTCGTCGGCGACCGTGGACCGAAGGCGTTCGCGCATCGTCTGTACGTCGTAGAGCGGGACCTCGGGCGCGGTGCGCCGCAGCGCCTCGCGCAGCGACGGCCCGAGCGACTCCACGCGGCCGTTCGAGGCCCGGGCGACGACGCTGACGGTGCGCTGGACCCAGTCCCACGCGACGTCGGGCGCCTGCGCGACGGGCAGGTAGAACTCGGGGTAGATCTCCTGGCTCGGTCCGCGCGAGCGCACGTCGCCGGCGACGCCGATGACCGTCTTCGGGCGGGGGTCCTCGGGCGAGCCGTCGCAGCAGAGGATCCGCTTGCCGATCGCCTCCTGGCCGGGCCAGATCCGCTCGGCGAGGGCGCGGCTGAGGACGATGACCCGCGGCGCGCCGGAGCGGTCCGTCGGCTCGAACCCGCGCCCGCGCAGGATCGGGACGCGAAGCGTGGAGAAGTAGCCGTTCGTGACGATTCGCAGGCGGGCATCGACCACCCGCTTCATGTCGAGGCCCCACTCCTCGGCGAGGATGCCGTTGGAGTTGCCGCCCTGGCCGAGCGGGGCCTGCGTCGTGATCGCCGCGCCGGCGACGTTCGGCATCCGGCCGAGCTCTTCGTCGAGGCGCTCGATCGTCCGCACCGTCGACGCGGCATCGGCCGACGGCGGCAGCGTCAGCGAGGCGGTCACGACGTCCATGTCGAAGCCCGGGGCGACACGCTGCAGGTGGAGCGCCGTGCGGATCAGCAGGCCGGCTCCGACGAGCAGGGTCACGGCCAGCGCAACCTGCGCGGCGACGAGCGCCGCGCGGAGGCGGTCGCGGCTCCCGCCGCGGCGGACGCCCCGCCCGCCCTCGCGGAGCGCGCCCTGCAGGTCTCCGCGGGCCACGCGCGCCGCCGGCAGAAGACCGAAGAGGAGGCTCGCTCCGACCGAGAGCGCCAGCGCGAAGGCGAGGACCCCGCCGTCGACTCCGGCCTGCTCGATGCGCGGCACGCCCGCCGGGCTCGCGGCGACGAGCGCCTGGACGGAGAAGGCCGCGAGCGCGATGCCGAGCGCTCCGCCCGCGACGCCCAGGACGAGGCTCTCCGTGAGGAGCTGGCGCGCGAGGCGGGCGCGAGACGCGCCGAGCGCCGCCCGCACCGTGAGCTCGCGCGCGCGGCTGGCGCCACGGGCGAGCAGCATGTTCGAGACGTTCGTGCAGGCGATCAGCAGGACGACGCCGACGGCGGCCATCAGGATCAGCAGACGTCCGCGGTAGTCCTCGGTCAGCAGGTCGCGGAAGCCCTGCACGCGGAGTCCGCGCTCGGAGTTGTCCTTCGGATACCGCGCGCGCAGATCCGCCCCGATGGCGTCCGCCTCGCGGTCCGCGGCCGCGATCGACACCCCGGGCGCGAGCCGTCCGTACACGACGCGGTTGTGCCGGTCGTGATCCGCCACGTCCTCGGGGGTGAGCCCGGCGGGCACCCAGAGCTGCTCCTCGTCCTGGTAGAAATCGAAGGACGCCGGCATGATCCCGACGATCGTGCGGGGCGCGCCGTCGACCCGGATCGTGCGGCCCACGGTGTCGGGCGCCCCGCCGAAGCGCGACCGCCAGAGGCGATGGCTCAGCACGACGACGGGGGCGCCGCCGGGCTTGTCCTCGTCCGCGCCGAAGACGCGGCCGTGGAGCGGCCGGACGCCGAAGACACGAAAGAAGCTCTCCGTCACGCGCGCGCCCTCGACGCGCTCCGGTTCGCCGGCCTCCGCGAGGTTGAAGCTGCCGTAGCGGACGGCCGCGAGCGCCTCGAACGAGCGCACGGCGCGCCGCAGGTCCTCGAAGTTGCCGGCCGAGACGCTGCCCCGACGGCCCTGCCAGGTCTCGCTCACGTAGACGACCCGGTCGGGCTGGTCGAATGGCAGCGGCCGGAGGATCACGGCCTGGACGAGGCCGAAGATCGCGGCGTTCGCGCCGATGCCGATCGCGAGCGTCGCGATCGCGGCGGCGGTGAAGCCCGGGCTCTTCGCGAAGCTCCTTAGCGCGTAGCGGACGTCCTGGATCCACGAGCTCATGGCGTCACTCCTCTCTGAGAGCCTCGATGGGAGCCACGCGCGCGGCGCGGCGGGCCGGAAGCCAGTGCGCCGCGAGGGCGACGGCGGCGAGCGTCGCGGCCGCGAGCGTCAGCGCCAGGGGATCGCGGGGGCTGACCTCGTAGAGCACCGACCGCATCAGACGCGCCACGGCCAGCGCGGCGACGATCCCGGCGGCGAGGCCGGCGCCGACCACCGCGGCCCCGCTCGAGAGCACGAGCCGGCGGATGTCTCGCGGCGTGGCGCCGAGCGCGACGCGGATGCCGATCTCGCGCTTGCGCTGGCCCACGGCGTGCGAGACGACGCCGTAGATGCCGAGCGCGGCGAGCAGCAGCGCGGCGGCGGCGAAGGCGGCGAGCAGTTTCATGACGAAACGGCGCGGCGCGGCCGAGCGGTCGACGAGCTCTCGCGTCGTCGCGACGTCGTAGATCGGAACGGTCGGGTCGAGCTCGCGGACCGCCGCGCGCACCGCGTCCGCGAGCGTCGCGGTCGAGGCTCCGGGCGACCGCACGACGAGCACGAGGAGGGAATCGGTGGCCTGCGACTGCGGCAGGTACATCTGAGGGCGCGAGGGGGACGCCGCGTCAAAGTGACGCACGTCGCCGACGACGCCGACGACCGTGCGCCAGGGCCCGCTGTCGGGATCGCCGACGCGGACGCGCGAGCCGATCGGATCCGCGCCGCCCCAGAAGGCGAGCGTCGCGCTCCGCGACACGAGGAGAACCGGCTCGGAGTCGGCGCGGTCGCGCTCGACGATCCCGCGGCCGCGGAGGAGCGGGATCCCCATCGCGCGGAGGTAGTCCGGCGTCACGGAGTAGCGCTCCGCGGACGGATCGTCGGAGGGATTCGCGGCGGAGCGCCCCGCGATGTGGAACCCGGCGGCGTCGCCGTTGCCGCCCAGCGGGACCTGTCCGGTGAGAGCGGCCCGCTCGACGCCGGGGAGCGCCCGGACGCGCGCGAGCAGCCGGTCCTGGAAGGCACGCAGGGCCGGGTCGTTGTCATCGTAGGCGGGGCCATCGAGCGACAGGCCCAGTGTCAGGACGCCGTTCGCGTCGAAACCCACGGGCGCGTCGAGAAGGCGCGAGACGCTGCGCACCATCAGCGCGGCGCCGGCGAGGAGGACGACCGCGAGCGACAGCTCGACGGCGGCGAGCACCCGTCGCGCGCGCGACGAGGAGAGGCCCGCGCTCGCGCGAGTCGCCGTGACGAGGCCGCGTCCGATCCCTGCCGCCGACGCCCGGAGCGCGGGCAGCAGGCCGGCCAACAGGGTCGCCGCCGCGGAGGCGCCGACGACGAAGGCGAGGACGCGGCCGTCGATCCGCGACTGGTCGAGCCGCAGCAGACCCGCCGGCGCCAGGCGCACGAGCGCGTCATGGAGAAACACCCCGACGCCCGCGCCCAGCGCGCCTCCAACGGCGCAGAGCACGAGGCTCTCCGTGAGGAGCTGCCGCACGAGGCGGCCCCGGCTCGCGCCCAGCGCGGCTCGGACCGCGAGCTCGCGGGATCGGCCGAGCGAGCGGGTGAGCAGCAGGTTGGCCACGTTGGCGCATGCGATGAGAAGGACGAATCCGACGGCGCCGAAGAGGACCGCGACGGGCGCGCGCGCGTCGCCCGTCACCTCGCGGGCCAGCGGCACGGCCGCCATGGTCCCCTTGGGGTACTCCTGCGGGTAGGACGCGGCGAGCTCCCGTCGGAAGCGGTCGAGGTCGGCGTTCGCGCGCTCGAGAGTCACGCCGCGCGAGATGCGGCCGAGCGCCTTCAGGTGCTGGCAGCTGCGGCACGCGTACGGCATGTCGCCGCGATAGCCGACCGGCGCGAAGGCCTGAGCGGCGCGGTTGTAGAAGCCCTGGTAGTCGGGCGGGAGCACGCCGATGACGCGGAAGTCCCCGTCGTTTAGGCGGACGCTCTTGCCGACGATCGCCGTGTCGGCGCCGAAGCGCCGCCGCCACAGAGCGTCCGAGAGCAGCAGAACGCGGCGACCCTCGGGTCGGTCGTCCTCGGGACGAAAGTCGCGGCCGAGAACGGGCGGCAGCCCGAGCACCGAGAAATAACGCCACGTCACCCGCATCGCCGGGATCCGCTCCGCGCGGCCGTCCGCGATCAGCGTGGGGTTCCACGAGCGCACCGCCGCCATCGCCTCGAAGGTCGTGTTGCGGTCGCGGAGATCCTCGAAGGTCTTGTAGCCGACGTTGTCCGCCATGCCGTCCGGACCGCGGTCACCCACGACGACGAGACGCGCGGAGTCGGAGTACGGCAGCGGCCGGATCAGGACGGCATCGACGACCGAGAAGATCGCGGCGTTCGCGCCGATGCCGATCGCCAGCGTGGCGAGTGCCACGGCGGTGAAGCCCGGGCTCTTCGCGAGGCCGCGCGCCGCCTGCCGGGCGTCCTGGAGCCAGGGGCTCACGAGGCGCTCCCGGCTCCCACGCGCTCGGCGACGATCTCCTCGCCCGCGATCCACCCGTCGCGGAGGCGCACGATGCGATGGCCGTAGCGCGCGTTCTCCTCGGAGTGGGTGACCTGGACGATCGTCGTGCCTTGGCCGTTCAGTTTCTGGAAGAGACGCATGATGTCGCGGCCCTGATCGGAGTGGAGGTTGCCGGTCGGCTCGTCCGCGAGCAGCAGCTTCGGCTTCGCGATGAGCGCGCGCGCCACGCCGACGAGCTGCTGCTGGCCGCCCGAGAGCTGGCTCGGGAAGAGGTCCTTCTTGCCGACGATCTGAAACCGGTCGAGCGTGTCGGCGACGATCGCCGCCCGCTCCGAGCCCTTCACGTTGCGATAGGACAGCGGGATGTCGAGATTCTCGGCGACCGTGAGGTTGTCGAGCAGGTGGTACTGCTGGAACACGAATCCGACGTACTTCTTGTTGAGCTCGATCCGCTCCTTCGGCTTCAGGCGCTGGACCTCGTGGTCGAGAAGCCGGTACTCGCCCGTCCAGTCGTGATCGAGCATTCCGAGGATCGACAGCAGCGTCGACTTGCCGGCCCCGGACGGGCCCATGATGGTGACGAACTCGCCGGGCTCGATGGTCAGGCCGATCCGCCGGAGCAGGAACGTCTGGCCGGCTCGACTCGCGATGGACTTCTCGATGTTGTTGAGCTGAATCATGCGATTTCCTCAGTCCCGAAGGACGCTGTTGGGATCGACGCGTAGAGCGCCGCGCGCCGGGATGACGCAGGCGGCGAGGACGACGGAGGATAGAAGCACGACGACGCCCGCGTACGTCGCGGGATCCGAGGGCCCGACTCCGAACAGGAGACTCGAGAGCAGGCGCGACAGCGCCAGTGCCGCGATCGCGCCGACGGCCATGCCCGCGGCGGCGAGGCGCAAGGCGCCGCCGACGATCATGCGCAGGACGTCGCGCGGCCGCGCGCCCAGGGCGGTGCGGATGCCGATCTCGCGCCGCCTCTCGGCGACGCCGTAGGAGACGACGCCGTAGATGCCGACGGACGCGAGAACGAGCGCGAGCAGACCGAAGAGTCCGAGCAGCGTCGTCGTGAAACGGCGCGACGCGACCGACTCCGAGAGATAGCCCGTCATCGGCATCACGCGAGAGACCGACTGGTCCGGATCGACGGATTGAATCGCGGCGACCGCCGGCTTCGCCAGGGACA
Source organism: Thermoanaerobaculia bacterium (assembly GCA_036271035.1). GTDB lineage: Bacteria > Acidobacteriota > Thermoanaerobaculia > UBA5066 > Gp7-AA6 > DAHUXD01. The sequence continues at coordinate 15,623 of DATBBK010000021.1, forward strand.
TCGGGGGAAGTGTCGTGCGGAGGACGAACGTCATCGACGGGTGGGGGCTCTGCGCCCACGGGATGAACGCCTCGTCGCGCGGAGCGATGTCGAGGGCCTCCTGGCGGGTGTCGTCGACCACGCCGACGATCTCGAAAACCTTCGGATCGTGGTCGGGAAAGCCCTGGCTCACGCGCTTGCCCACGGCCGAGCGACCCGGCCACCAGTGACGCGCGAAGCTCTCGTTGACGATGATGACCTTCGGTGCGTCGGCGCCGTCCGCCTCGGTGAACTGCCGTCCCTCGCGGAGCGGAATGCCGGCGGTCTGAAAGTACGAGGGCTCCGCGACGTTCCAGGCCGCCGAGGGGAGCTCGCCCCGTGGCGGCAGGGCGCGATCGGTGAGCGTGTAGACGCTGCCCCAGCAGCGGCCGACCAGCGGCGCGCAGTAGATCGCGCTCGCCGCCTCGACGCCGGGGAGCTGCCGAAGCTCCGCGATCGCGCGTTCGTAGAACTGCCTCCGTGGGCCCGCGTCGGGATATTTCGCCTCGGGCAGGGCGACGTCGAGGGCCAGTGTGCCCTCGGGACGGAAGCCGGGCGCGACCGCGAGCGCGCTCAGCAGGCTGCGGATCAAAAGACCGGAGCCGATGACGAGCACGAACGCGAGCGCGACCTCGGAGACGAAGAGGAGGGTCCGGAACCGGCTGCGGGATCGGCCGCCGGTCGAGCCGCGGCCGCCGTCCGAGAGAGCCGCCTGCGGGTCGGGACGCGAGGCGGTGAGCGCCGGCGCGGCGCCGAAGAGGAGTCCGGTCGCGATGGACAGCGCCAGCGTGAAGAGCAGGACGCCCGGATCGATGCGCGTCTGCGCCAGGCGCGGGATGTCGTCGGGCGCCAAGCGGACGATCGGGCCGAGCGCCCACGAAGCCAACAGCAGCCCGAGGACGCCGCCGACCGCGGACACGCACAGGCTCTCGGTGAGCAGCTGGCGCACGATCCGACCGCGGCCGGCGCCGAGCGCGGCGCGGATCGCGAGCTCCTTCTGCCGGGCGGTGCCTCGCGCGAGCTGCAGGTGCGCGACGTTGACGCAGGCGAGGAGGAGGACGAGGCCGACGGCGGCGAGCAGCGTCCACGCGGCCGCTCTCACGTCCTCGAACATCTTGTCGTCCAGGGGCCGGATCTTCGCGGTCTCCGCGCTGTGGGACTCGGGATACTGCGCCTCGAGCTGCCGCATGACGCCGTCCAGCTCCGTGCGAGCTTCTGCGAGAGCGCGACCCGGCGCCAGCCGCCCCAGCACCCGGGCGCCCGAGTGGTTCCGGCGGTCGAGCCAGACCTCGTCGCCCCCGTGCAGCCCGATGGGGCGATAGAGGTCGACGCGCTTCGGGAAGAAGGAGAACCCTCGGGGAAGCACGCCGACGATCGTGTGGGGGACGGCGTCGAGGCGCAGGCTCCGGCCGATCACGCCGCGGTCGCCGCCGAAGCGCGAGCGCCACATCTCGTCGCTCAACACGACGGTCGGAGCGGCGCCGGGGCGGTCGTCCGCGGACAGGAGCAGCCGACCCGCGGCCGGCGTCGCGCCGAGCAGCGGAAAGAACTCCGCGGAGACCTCGCCCACATGCAGCAGCTCGGGCTCGCGCTGCCCCGCGACGGTCATGTCGTCGGCGCGGTACAGCGCGAGGGGACCCATCGACCGGACCCGCTCGCGCATGTCGAGGAAATCCGGCCAGGCCACGCCCATGTCGCCGACGACGTGCTGACTCTCCGCGATGACGACGAGCCGGTCCGGGTCGGGATAGGGAAGGCGCCGCAGCAGCACCGCGTGCACGACGCTGAAGATGGCGGTGTTGGCGCCTATGCCGAGCGCGGGCGTGACCACCGCAACCGCGGTGAACGACGGCGCCCGGAGCAGCGTCCGGAGCCCGTAGCGGAGATCCTGCAGAAAGTCGTGCATGCTCACTCCGTTCTCAACGCGGCGAGAGGGTCCATCCGGGCGGCGCGCCGCGCGGGCAGCGCGCTCGCGGCGAAGGCGACGGCGGCGAGCAGCAGCGCCACCGTCGCGTGCGTCACCGGGTCCCCCGGCGCGATTTCGAAGAGGAGGCCGCGGAGAAGGCGGGTCGCCGCGAACGCGCCGGCGACTCCGAGCGCGACGCCGGCCGCCGCGAGGCGCGCCGCCTCGCGCACGACCATCGCGCGGATGGCGGCGCGATCCGCGCCGAGCGCCATCCGGATGCCGATCTCCCGCGTCCGCCGGCTGACGCCATACGCGGTGACGCCGTAGACGCCGATCGCGCAGAGCAGGAGCGCGAGCGACGCGAACACGAGGAGCAGCTGGACCAGAAACCGCGGGCGGGCGACCGAGCGCCGGACGACCTCGTCGAGGGTCGAGAGATCGGTGACGGCAAGCTCCGGGTCGAGCCCGGCGACGGCCGCGCGCGCCGCCGCGGCGAGCGTCTCAGCCGGCACGCCCGCGCGCACCACGACGTGGAACTCGTCGGTGGGGATCTGCTCGAGGCTGCCGTAGAACTCGGGCGTGGGTCCGGCGCCGAGCTCCGCGTCGCGCACGTCGCCCACGACGCCGACGACCTCGCCCTCGACGCGCGTCTCGCTCGGGCGCGCGCCGAAGCGCAGGCGCTTTCCGATCGCGTCGCCGCGCGGGAAGAACTTCTTCGCCGCCGACTCCGAGACCAGGATCGCGATGGGAGCGCCGGGCCGGTCGGCGTCGGTGAAGCCCCGCCCCGCGACGACGGGAATCCCCATCGTCGTGAAGTAGCCGCGGCTCGCGAGGCGCAGCTGCGCGGACGGCTCGCGGCCGTCGTCGGCCGCGCCGGACTCACGGAAGCTGCTGCTGAAGCTCATGCCCGTCAGAGGCAGCCCGAACACGGCGCCGGCCGAGCGGGAGCCGGGGAGCGCGCGCATGCGCTCGAGCAGCCGGTCGAGGAACGCGCCGCGCGCGGATTCGTTCGGATACCGCGACGCGGGAAGGGTCAGCGCGTAGGTGAGCGATCCTTCGGTGCGGAAGCCGGGGTCGACGGCCGACAGGCGCGCGAGACTCCGCAGCAGGAGCCCCGCTCCCGCGGAAAGCACGAGCGCGAGCGCGACCTGACCGACGACGAGCGCCTGTCGCGTGGACACGCGGCGCGGCGACACGCCGGCGTCGGCGCCGTGGCCTCGAAGCGCCTGCATCGTGCGCGGCCGCACGGCGGCGAGCGCCGGGGCGAGGCCGAAGATCACGACCGACGCGATCGTCCACGCGGCGGTGAACGCGAGGACGCCGCCGTCGAGCCGCACCTCGGACAGCCGCGGCACGCTCGCCGGTGCGAGCCGGACGATGGAGTCGAGGCACGCGGCGGCGAGAGCGAGCCCCGCGGAGGCGCCGGCGGCGGCGAGCACGGCCGACTCGGTCAACAGCTGCCTCGCGATGCGGCCGCGGCCGGCGCCGAGCGCGGTGCGGATCGCGATCTCCGGCCGGCGCCGCGTGCCGCGCGCGAGCAGGAGGTTGGCGACGTTGGCGCAGGCGATCAGCGTAACGAGCGCGACCGCGCCGAGCAGGATCTTCAGCGTGGGCGCGACGTTCTCCACGAGGGACGCGTCCAGCCGCGTGACGCCGGCGGTGTAGCCCGAGTTCGACCGCGGATATGCCGCGCGGAGCCGGTCCGCGATCGCGCGGATCTCGGCGTGAGCGGCCGCGGCGGTCGCGCCGGGCCTCAGGCGGGCGATCACGTCGAGGTAGTGCGCGCCGCGCTGCGTGGCGACCTCGGGACCGAAGGCGAGCGGCACCCAGAAGTCGGGGGCCTCCTCGGGAAACCGGAAGGAGGCCGGCATGACGCCGATCACCTCGTAGGACTCGCCGTCGAGCCGGACCGTGCGGCCGACGATATCGGGATCGGCGCCGAAGCGCCGCGCCCACGCCCCGTGTCCGAGCACCACCACGCCCGGTCCGCCCTTGCGGATCTCGGATTCGCGGAAGACGCGGCCATAGAGCGGACGCGTGCCGAGCGTCTCGAAGAATCCGGAGGTCACCGCCGCGCCGTCGAGCCGCTCGGCGCGGCCGCCCTCGGAGGCCGCGAGCGTCGTCTCGACGAAGGCGCCCATCGACTCGAAGGACCGGCTCTGCGCCTTCCAGTCGACGTAGTTGGGAGGCGACGCGACCATCCGCGCGTAGCCCTTCGCGTCGTTCGACTCCCAGATCGAGACGAGCGCATCGGGCTTCGGGAAGGGCAGCGGCCGGAGGAGGACGCCGCGCACGAGGCTGAAGATCGCCGCGTTCGCGCCGATGCCCAGCGCGAGCGTGGCGACCGCGGCGAGGCTGAATCCCGGCGAGCGCACGAGCCCTCGCAGCGCGTAGCGGACGTCCTGGAGGATGCCGGAGGGCCGCATCGCGTTCACTCCGAGCGCAGCGCGGTCATCGGGTCTGTCCTCGCGGCGGCGCGGGCGGGGATCCAGCACGCGAGCAGGGCCGCGGCCGCCAGGACCGTCGCGACGGCCCCGAAGGTCAGCGGATCCGTGGGCGGGACTCCGACGAGCAGACTGCCCATCCAGCGCGTGGCGACGAGCGCCGCGGCGATGCCGATCGCGACGCCGAGTCCGACCAGGCGCAGGCCGTCGGCGAGCACCTCGCGGACGACGCGTCCCGGCCCGGCGCCGAGCGCCATGCGCACGCCGATCTCCGCGCGCCGGCGCTTCACGGCGTTCCACATGACGCCGAAGATGCCGACGCACGCGAGCGCGAGCGACGCGCCCGCGAAGATCGACAAGAGCTCCGCGCCGAAACGCTGGCGGGCGAGCGACTCGGAGACGACCGCGTCGACCGGCCGGATTCGCGTGATGGGAATCAGGGGATCGGCCGCATGAAGCCGGCGGCGGACGGCGTTCTCGAGCGCCGCCGGGCCGCCGGGGCCGCGGACGACGAGCTCCGACCAGCGCTTCCAGTCCTGATCGGCCTGTGCGAACGGCGTGTAGACGGCGGCCTGGTCGGAATCCGCCAGGCCGAAGTGGCGGACGTCGCCGACGACGCCGACGATCGTGATCCAGTGGACCTCCTGCATCCGCGCCCAGCGCACGCGCCGGCCGATCGGGTCGGAGCCCGGGAAGAAGCGCCGCGCCATCGCCTCGTTGACGACGCCGACGAGCGGCGCGTTCTCCCGGTCCGCGTCGGTCAGGAAGCGTCCGGAGCGCAGCGGGATGCCCATGACGCCGAAGTAGTCGCCCATGACGCTGCGCGAATACAGGGACGGCTCGTCGCCCGGCGCGACCGGCGGCGCGCCGTCGATGAGCGCGTCGTGGTCGAGCGCGTCGCCCGACATGGGCAGCTCGCTCACGAGCGCGGCGCGGACGCCGGGCTCGGCGGACAGCGACTCGAGGAGCCGGCGCCGGAACGCCGTCTGCGTGTCCTTCTTCTCGTAGCGGGACTCCGGCAGGTCGATGCGCGCGGCGACGAGACCGTCGACGCGGAACCCCGGCTCGACGCTTTGGAGCCGCCACAGCACGCGGAGGAGCAGGCCCGCGCCGACGAGGAGCACGAGCGCGAGCGCGATCTCGCTGACGACGAGGGTTCCCCGTGCCGTCCGCGAGTCGCGGAGTCCCGCTGACCGCGTCGAGCCGAGCAGCGTGCCGAAGCGGCGGCCGGAGGCCTGCCACGCCGGAACGATGCCGAAGAGCACGCTCGTCGCGAGCGAGGCGGCGAGCGTGAACGCGCCCACCCGCAGATTCGCGCTGACGTTGCCCAGCCGCGGGAGCGCCTCCGGGAAGCGGGAGAGGAGGGCGTCCACGCCCCAGCCGCCGAGCAGGAATCCGAGGGCGCCGCCGATCAGCCCGAGCGCCGCGCTCTCGGTCAGGATCTGTCCGAGGATGCGACGGCGCGACGCGCCGAGCGCGACCCGGATCGAGAGTTCGGGAGATCGCGCGAGCACGTTGGTCATCTGGAGGTTCGCGAGATTGGCGCACGCGATCAGGAGCACGAGCCCGACGGCGGCCGCGAGGATCGCGAGCGAGCGGCGGCTGTCCCCGACGACGCTGTCGAGGAGGCCGGACAGATCGGCCTGCAGTCCCTTGTCGGACTCCGGGTAGCGGCGGGCGAGCTCGCGGAAGGCGGCGTCCAGGTCGGCGCGCGCGGCGGAGACCGTCACGCCGGGCTTCAGCCGGAACACGGGGCGCAGGAAGTGGACGCCGCGCTCGGGCGCGGCCGCGGGGTAGGCGACCCAGAGCGGCACGTAGAGGTCCACCTTCTGCTCGGGCAGCGCGAACTCGGGGCCCATGACGCCGACGACGGTCCACTTCGCCCCGCCGAGAAGGATCGACTTACCGACGATCGTCCGGTCGCTCGCCCACACCCTCTGCCAGATGGAGTGGCCGAGCACGACGACGCGCTCGCCCCCGGGTCGGTCGTCTTCGCGATTCAGGGTGCGGCCGAGCGCGGCGCGGACGCCGAGCGTCTCGAACAGGGCGCCGCTCGCCATTCCCGCGATCCCCTGCACCGGCTCGGCGCCGGTCTGGATGTCGAACGGGTTCATGGCCGCGCCGCCAGCGCTCTCGAACGAGCGCGCCATCGCGGCGGCGTCCGCCAACTCGGGCGGCGAGAGGTTGTGGGGCAGCGTGAACAGGCGGTCGGGTTTCGCGTACGGCAGGGGCCGGAGCAGGGCGCCGTCGACGACGCTGGAGATGGCGGTGTTGGCGCCGATGCCGAGCGCGAGGGTCGCGGCGGCGACCACGGTGAACCCCGGGTTCGCGAGGAGGCGGCGGAGAGCGTACCTCAGGTCCCTCGCGAGAGCCTGCATCATTCGCTCCTCAACGCGGTCATCGGGTCGGTGCGCGCGGCGCGTCGGGCGGGCACGGCCGCGGCCAGAAGTGCGGCGCCCGCGATGACGGCCGCGGCCGCGGCGAAGGTCGGCGGGTCGATCGGCGAGACGCCGTACAGGGCGCCGGAGAGCAGGCGGCCGGCGACGGCCCCCAGAGCGCCGCCCGCGAGAAGACCGCCGCCGACGGCCGCTGTCAGGCGGCCGAGGACGAGCCGGCGGAGGTCGGCCCCGCGGGCGCCGAGCGCGAGACGAATGCCGAACTCGCGCGTCCGGGTGCGCGTCGACCACGAGACGACCGCATAGATTCCCACCGCCGCGAGCACGAGCGACAGGGCGCCGAAGACGCCGAGCAGCTGCGCGCCGAGACGCTGCGGGAAGAGCCGGGCCCGGACGACGTCGTCGAAGCTCTCGACGCCTTCCAGCGGGAGGGATCGGTCCAGGCTCCGGATCTCCTCGCGGATGGCGGTCGCGGCGTTCGCCTCCGGCTTCGCGCGGACGGCCAGCGTCAGGCCCGAGAGCGCCGCGGAGGGGGTCTGGAGCACCGGGACCCAGATCTGCGGCGCCGCGGGGTCCGTCAGCGAGGCGGACCTCGCGTCGCCGACGACGCCGACGATCGTGGCGGTCCGCCGGGAGACCGAGACGGTGCGGCCGACCGGGCTCGCGCCGCCGAAGAAGCGCCGCACCATGGCTCGATTCACGACCGCGACGGGAGGGCGGCCGGCCCGGTCGTCGGTCGCGAACTCGCGGCCCTCGAGGACCGGGATGCCGAGCGTGCGGAAGCAGCCCGGCCCCGCCGTGGCGAAGTCGGCGACCGGGTTCTGTCCGTCCGGCCCCCGAGGGACGCCCTGCGCCTCGAAGGATTCCTCCTCGTTTCCGCCGGCCAGCGGGAGCGGGCTGGTCCAGCTCACGTCCTCGATCCCGGGACGCCGCTCCAGGCGATCGGTCGCTTCCTCCAGGAACGCGAGAGCCCGCGGCTCGTCGTAGCGCGCGAGCCCGAGCTGGACGCGCGCGAGCGTGACGTTCGCGGTCGAGAGGCCCAGGTCGATCGACCACGCGCTCGCCAGGCTCCTCGCCAGCAGTCCGGATGCGACGAGCAGGGCCAGGCACAGCGCGACCTGCGCCGCGACGAGCACGCTGCGTGCCGCCGAGCGGGGCGACAGCGTCGGCGAGGACGACGCCAGCGCGCCGGCCGCCGAACCGCGCGCCGCGGCCAGCGCCGGAAGAACTCCGAACGCGACGCCGACGAGGGCCGCGAGCGACGCCGCGAAGGCGAGCGCGTGCCAGCCGACGCGGGGCTCGAAGAGCGAGAGCGTCAGGCCCTCCATCAGCGGCACGCGCGCGAGCGCCCCGAGCGTCCACGCGGCGACGAGCACCCCCGCGGCCGCGCCCGCCGCCGAGAGGAGGAGGCTCTCGGCCAGCACCTGACGCGCGATGCGCCGCGGCGTCGCGCCGAGCGCCAAACGCAGCGCGATCTCGCGCTCGCGGCCGGCCGCGCGGGCGAGCAGGAGGTTCGCGAGGTTGGCGCACGCGATCAGAAGCGCGCCGAGCACCGCCGCGAACAGGATCCCCAGCGCCCGACCGGGCGCGTCGCCTTCGCGGGCGCCCGCGGCGAAGCGGAGCGCCGGGAGGACGGACCAGCGGCCGGGTTCGAACCGCTCCCCGTGGCTGGCCGCGTCTCTTTCGAGGACGGTGATCAGCGCCGCGCGCGCGGGGGCCGCCGGCGCTCCGTCCGAGAGCCGCCCGAATACGGAGAGCCAGCCCCAGTTCCGCGAGTGAACGTCCAGCGACGCCAACGGACCGGTCGCGAGTCGCGGCCAGGTGCCGAGGGGGACCCAGAGACCGGGGAACACGCCGAAGCTCTCGCCGCGGAAGCCGGGCGGCGTCACCCCGACGACCGTGACCGGAGCGCCGTTGACCGAGATCCGGCGGCCGAGCACGCCGGGGTCGGCGCCGAAGCGCTCGGTCCATGCGGCGTGCGAGAGAACGGCGACGGACTCGGAGGCCTCGTTTTCGCCGCGCAGGAAGAAGCGGCCGAGCGCCGGCCGGACGCGGAGGACGTCGAAGTAGTTCTCCGAGACGACCATCCCGGTCGCCATCCGCGCGTCGCCGTTCGGACCCTGGAGCGAGATCAGCCGCTCGCTCTGGGCGGCGAGCGCGAGCGTCCGCGCCGCGCCGTCGCGCAGCGCCCAATACTGCGGCAGCGAGACGTTCTCTCCGACGAGGTTCACCAGCCGGGAGGCGTCCCCGACGGCCGGCAGCGGCCGGAGCAGGATCGCGTCGACGAGCGAGAAGATCGCCGTATTCGCGCCGATGCCGAGGGCGAGGATCGCGATCGCGGTCGCGACGAAGCGCGGGCTGCGCCGCAGAGAGCGCGCCGCGAAGAGGAGGTCGGCGAGCGCTCCGCGCATCACTCGGTCCTCAGAGCGCGCGTGGGGTCGATTCTCGTCGCGCGCCGCGCCGGCACCCAGGAGGCGGCCGCGGTCAGCAGCAGCAGCAGCGCGGACACGGCAGCGTACGTGGCAACGTCGTTGGGGCGCACGTGGAAGAGCAGGCTCGAGAGGAGGCGCGACAGGGCGAGCGCCGCGGCGAGGCCGGCCGCGAGTCCGACGGCGGCGAGGGTCAGTCCGCGGCGCACGACGTCGCGCACGATGTCCGATGGGCTCGCGCCGAGCGCCATGCGCACGCCGATCTCCCGCGTGCGCGCGGCGACCGTCTCCGAGACGAGCCCGTAGACTCCCACCGACGCCAGAAAGAGCGCGATCGCGGCGAGCAGCCCGAGCAGCGCGGCTCCGAATCGCTCGCGCGAGAACGTCCGCGCCGAGCGCTCCGACATCGTCGCCACGTCGAACACGGGCAGGTTCGGAGCGAGCGCCTTGATCTCGCGCCTCACGGAGGGCGCCACTGCGGCGGGGTCGCCCGTCGTCTTCACGAAGACGGTCGCCCACGGAAGCCCGCCCTGCAGCGTCGGGTAGTAGAGGTCGAGGATCTGCCGGTCGCCGGGCCTCCCGTAGAGCACGTCGCGCGCGACCCCGACGATCTCGGCGGTGGCGCCCTCGCTGAAGAAGAAGGAGGTCGCCGCGATGCGGTGTCCGATGGGATCCTGACCGGGCCAGAGCTTGCGCGCCGCCGACTCGCTGACGATCGCGACCTTCGGCGCGCCCGCGCGGTCCTCCCCGGTGAACGCGCGGCCGCGGACGATCGGGATCGACAGGGTCTTGAAGAAGTCGGGGCTCACGTCGTGGAGGCCGATCTCCTGCGCGCCCGACTCGCCGGTGAAGCGGCCCTTCGACTGAAGCCGTTTCGAGTCGACCTGACTGACGATCGCGACCATGCCGCGCGAGGAGAGAGGCGCCGTGCGTCCGGTGGCGACGCTGGCGACGCCCGGGACGGCCGCGAGCCTTTCGAGGAGCGTGCGGCGGAAGACGATCCCCCTGTCGGAGCCCGTGTCGAGGACGCCCGAGGGGTCGAAGCGCATGGTCAGGACGCCCTCGGGTCGGAAGCCGGCCTCGTACCCCGACAGCCGCGCGAGGCTCCGAGCAAGGAGCCCGGCGCCGACGAGCAGGACGAGGGCGAGCGCGATCTGGATCGGGACGAGCAGGCCGCGGGCCGAGCGCCGTCCGTGACCGCTCGCGACGGCGCCCGCGCCGCCCTCCTTGAGGACCGTCGCCAGGTCGCTGCGCGTCGCATGGATGGCGGGCGCCATCCCGAAGATCAAGCCGGTCGCGAGCGAGAGCCCGACCGCGAAGAGCAGGACGCGGTAGTCGATGCGGATCTCGGCGAAGCGGAAGAGAAACGACGGGTCGCCGATCCCCGAGAGGCGCTCGAGCCGCGAGAGCGTTTCGATGCCCCACAGGGAGAGGAGCACGCCGCAGACGCCTCCGGCCAGCGCCAGGACAAGGCTCTCGGTGAGGAGCTGTCTCGCGATGCGGCGTCGCTCCGCACCGATCGCCAGTCGAATGGCCATCTCGCGCCCGCGTCCCGCGGCGCGGGCGAGCAGAAGCGCGGCGACGTTCGCGCACGCGATGAGCAGGACGAACGTGACCGCGCCGAAGAGGACGACGACCGACCGGCGCAGCGCGGGATCGACGCGGAGATCGTTGAGCGGCGCGGCCGCCGCGCCCCACACCGCGTCCGTCTCCACCATCGGGTGCTCCGCCGCGATCTGCTTGCCGACGACGGCCATCTCGGCCTCCGCGGCGGCGCCCGTGACGCCCGCGCGGCGGCGCGCGACGACGCTGTGCCAGTGGTTGCCGTCCTCGGTGAAGACGCCCTGGTACATGTACGTCTCCGCCATCGAGATCGGCACCCAGATCTCGGCGCTTCCGGAGAGGCCGTTGAATCGCTCGGGCATCACGCCCACGACCGTCAGGCTCTGGCGGTTGATGTCGACCGTCTTGCCGACGATCGACGGGTCCGCGGCGAAGCGGCGCTGCCACAGTCCCCACGAGAGCGCCGCGACGCGGCTCGGGCCGCCGGGCCTCTCCTCCTCGACCGTGAACGTGCGTCCGCGCGCCGGGCCGATCCCGAGGATCGGGAAGTAGGCCGCGGAGACGAGCTCGGCGGAGAGGCGCTCCGGCTCGGCCACGCCTGTCAGGTTCAGGTCCGTGTTCACCCACGCCGCGACGGCCTGGAAGGAGGTCTGGTGCCGGCGCAGGCTCTCGAACTTCGGGTATGACCAGGGAAACGTCTCCGCCGGCGAGCTCGCGTCCTGGTGCGTGATCGACACCGTCATGATCGAGTCGGGATCGCGGTAGGGGAGCGGACGGAGCACGGCGGCGTCGAGGATCGAGAAGATCGTCGTGACCGTTCCGATGCCGAGCGCCAGGGTGGCGACGGCGACCGCGGTGAACCCGGGATTCTTCCCCAGCCACCGGATCGCGTAGCGGAGATCCTGCAGCAGCGTGCTCATGCGAACCTTCCTCACCGACCCGCGGAGCGCCGCGGGTCCTTCTCGCGCCTCGCTTCGGCGCACGTGCCGTCTGAGTCGGCCGCTACACGCGGTAGCCGCTCTCCTTGAGCTCCTCCTCCGAGTGCACCCGCTCATCGCCCTTCTCCTCCTCGACGACGCGGCCGTCGAACAGGTGAATGGTGCGTCCCGCATGCTTGGCGAAGCGCGGGTCGTGCGTGACCATGCAGATCGTCGCGCCGGCGCGGTGAAGGTCCTGGAGCAGGTTCATGACGGCATCGCCGTTGACCGAGTCGAGGTTTCCGGTCGGCTCGTCGGCGAGCAGGATCAGCGGTGAGCCGGCGATCGCGCGGGCGACCGCGACGCGCTGCTGCTGACCGCCGGAGAGCTGCGAGGGGAAGTGCTTCATCCGGTGCGCCATGCCGACCTTCTCGAGCGACTCCTGCACGCGCTTCTTGCGCTCGTGCGCGGGCATGCCGCGATAGGTGAGCGGCAGCTCGACGTTCTCGTACACCGAGAGATCGCCGATCAGATTGAAGCTCTGGAAGATGAAGCCGATCTCGCGGTTGCGGATGCGCGCGCGCTCCGAGAGCGTGAGCGACTCCGCCGGTTTGCCGTTGAGCCAGTAGTGGCCGTTCGTCGGCGCGTCGAGCAGGCCGAGCAGCGACAGGAGCGTCGACTTGCCGCAGCCGGACGGCCCGGCGATCGAGACGTACTCCCCGTGCTGGATCTCCAGGTGCACGCCGGAGAGTGCGTGCGTCTCGACCTCGTCGGTGAAGAAGACCTTCGTGACCCCGTCGAGCTTGATGACCGGATGGCCGTTGCTGCTCATTCCCCCCACTCCTTATTTCAGCCGTACCCTGTCGTAGGCGTCCCAGGCGCTCATGTCCGAGAGGATGACCTGGTCGCCGGGCTTCAATCCCTCGAGGATCTCGACCGTGTTCACCGAGCTCTTGCCGAGCTTGACCTTGACCCGCGTCGCCTCGTCGCCGTCCTCGTTCACCTTGAAGAGGCCGACCAGGCTCTTCTCCTGGCCGAAGGCGGGGCGTCCGACGAACATGACGTCCTTGAGGCGGTCCAGCTCGATCGTGCCGTCGACGGAGAGGTCCGGCCGCGACCCCTGCGGCAGCTCGCCGTCCATCGCGACGTCCACCGTGACGGTGCCGTTCTGCGACGAGGGGTCGACGCGCGAGACGTGTCCCTCGACGATGCCGTTGCGCGTGTCGATCGACGCCGGCTGGCCGACGGCGATGTCCTTTGCCTGCGTCTCGGCGATCTTGAGCTGCGCCTTCAGCTTGTTCGGCTGCACGACCTTCGCGAGCATCGTGCCCGCGTTGACACGCTGGCCCACCTGCACCGGGATCTCCTGCAGCACGCCGGAGATGCCGGCGCGGACCTTGAGCCCGTCGAGCTGCGACTTCTTCAGCTCGGCGACCGCGCGGAGCTGCTCGACATGCGCGGCCTGGGCATCGACGAGCGCCTTCGCGGCGTCCTCGGAGATCGAGAGGCGCTGCTGCTCCAGCTCGTTGCGCGTCTTCAGCTCCTCGGCGCGGACCTCAGAGAGCTTCAGGGTCAGCTCGGCGATCAGGCCCTCCTTGTGGAGGCCCTCGTTGGTCTGAGCCTGGAGGTCCGCCTGGTGCATGTCGGACTCGACGGTCGCGGCGGAGGCCTTCTGGTCGAGCGTGTCGCGCCGCGCCTTGACCTTCGCGTTCATGAGGTCCGCCATTCCGGCCTTCAGGGCCTGCGACGACTCGAGCGCGTCCTTCTCCAGCTCGGGGTTCGACATCTCCAGCAGCACCGTGTCGGGCGTGACCTTCGCGCCCGGTTCGAGAAGGAGACGCTCCACACGGCCGTCGGTTGCGGAGGAAAGCACTCGAATTCCGGCGGACTCGACGACGAGCGAGCCCGGACCGCGGACCTGGCGGAGCATCGGGCCCCGCTTGACCTTGTCCATCCAGAGCGTGCCCTTGTCGACCGTCGGCGCCGCGGGCTTCAGCCGCGACAGGCCGAGGGTGATGAAGAGAACGGCGACCGCTCCGCCGGCCGCGAGGATCAGGCGTTTCTTCTTGCGCTTCTCGACGACGTCTTCACGAATGATGTCCACGAGGGCAAAACAGGGGCGAATCCCGTGCCACCGCGGGAGGCGCGTAAGTCATTGAGAAGACTGGTGCTGAGCGGCTTCGGCTTCGATCTCTCTGGCCGCTATCGGGACGGCGTGTCCGATACCGGACAGGTCTTACGAAAAGGCGCCCGACGGCGAGACACCAGACGCGAGGCGAGCCCGAGGGCTCTCGGCCGATGAACGTTGCCGCCGTTCGATGCTTCGATCTCCCGCGGCCGGTCGGTCTTCTGCCGACGTCCCGTCATCAATCGAGCATCAGGGCTGCGTCACTGTCACGTTGTTCATCGTCGACGTGTTCCGGGTCTTGATGGTGTGGCTCGTGACGGCCAAGCCCACGTAGACGTTCGCCGCCATCGGGACCGTGTCCGAGCCGACGAGGGTCCAGTTGGTTCCGTCCGTCGACTTGTAGCCGGTGAAGGTGTCCCCCGACCGCACGAGCTTGACCCAGTACGGTGCGGTTCCCGACCCGCCCAGGGTCTGGCTCGTCGTGCCTCCGGTCGTCCGTCGGCGGTCGAAGATCAGCCCTCCTCCCGGAGTGATCGCCATGTAGGCATTGGTGGAGTTGGAAGCCAGGGTCTCGCGGATCATGACGCCGCCCTTCGCCCACGTGTCCGTGTAGAGGAGCGTCGCGACCTTCGCGACGATGGTCATGTCGCCAGAGATCTGCTGGTTCACGTAGTGGAACGCGTCGGTGGTGCCCCAGATGTCCGCCCCCGCCGCCTTGATGGTGAACGTACCGTTGGCGTAAGTCGCGCTTCCCACGAGGCCGGTCGATCCCACGTCCTGATCCAACCAGGGAACGGGGAGGCCGGACGCATTCACCGTGATGCTGACCGGCGAGGACATCGTCACCGATCCGAGGTTGTCGGTGGCGCGCGCGGTCAGCGTGTACGAGCCGGTACCCACGCCGCTCCACGTGTAGCTGTACGGGGCAATCGTCTGGGTGGAGAGCAGGGTCGCTCCGGCGTAGAAATCGACGTGGTCGATGGAGCCGTCGTCGGAGGCGTTGGCGCTGATGGTGATGGTCGCCGGCGCCGTGAACGACGCGCCATTGGCCGGGCTCGTGATCGAAACGATCGGCGGAGGGTTGCCCGCCGGGTTCACCGTGATCGTCGCGGGCGACGAGGTCGTAGCGGCGCCGAGGTTGTCCGTCGCGACGGCGGTCAGCGTGTACGTTCCCGCCGCCACGTTATTCCAGGTGTACGAGTACGGGCTGGTCGTGTCGGTCGCCAGGAGCGTGGCACCGTTGTAGAAGTCGACCTTGGCGACGGAGCCTCCGGGATCGGACGCGGTCGCGGTGAGCGTGACCGTCGCCGGCGCCGTGTAGGTCCCGCCATCGGCGGGGGCCGTGAGTGTGACGATCGGCGGGTTGTTCGCCGCCGGGTTCACGGTGACGCCGATCGGAGACGACGTCGTTTGCGCTCCGAGGTTGTCGGTCGCCACCGCGGTCAGCGTGTAACTGCCCGCGGCGACGTTGTTCCAGGTGTACGAGTAGGGACTCGACGTGTCGGTCGACAGAAGCGTGGAGCCGTTGTAGAAGTCGACCTTCGAGACGCTGCCGTCCGAGTCCGCGGCGTCGGCGTTGATCGTGATGCTCGCGGGCGCCGTGAACGTCGCCCCGTCCGTCGGCGAGGTGATCGAGATTGTGGGCGGCGAGTCCGCGCCCGGGTTGACGACGATGTTGACCGGCGCGGACGTCGTGACTGCTCCGAGGTTGTCGGTCGCGCGCGCGGTCAGCGCGTAGCTGCCCGCCGTCGCGTTCGTCCACACGAAGCTGAACGGAGCGGTCGTGTCGGAGCCGAGCAGGAACCCGCCCTCGTAGAAGTCGACCTGCGCGACCGTGCCGTCCGTGTCGAGCGCGCTCGCGTTGATCGTGATCGTTGCCGGCGCGGTGAACGTCGCGCCCTCGGTCGGCGAGGTGATGGACACCGAGGGGGGCAAGTTCGCCGGCCCGGTGGTCACCGAGACGTTCGTATACGTCGAGGTGCAGAGTTTCGTCGTGGAGTGACTCGTGACCGCCAATCCGACGTACGCGTTCGTCGCCATGGAGATCGTGTCCGAGCCGACGAAGGTCCAGTTCACCCCATCCGGGGACTTGTAGCCAGTGAAGGTGTTGCCGGCTCGGACGAGCTTGACCCAGTAGGGCGCGACCCCCGAGCCGCCAGCGGTCTGGAGCGTCGTTCCCCCCGCCGTGAGTCGGCGGTCGAAGATCAGCGCGCGCCCGGGAGTGACTGCCATGTAGGCGTTGGGGGAATTCGGCGCCAGAGTCTCGCGGATCATGACGCCGCCCTTCGCCCACGTGTCCGTGTATAGAAGCGAGGCGACGCGAGCGACGATGGTCGTGTCACTCGAGATGGGCTGGTAGATGAAGTGGAACGCGTCGTTCGTACCCCAGATGTCCGCGCCCGCACCCTTGTCCGTGAAGGTTCCGTTGGAGTACGCGGCGGTCCCGGTGAGACCCACACCGCCCACATCTCCGTGGTTCCAGGGAGGGGGGAGACCCGTCGGGGACGAATAGGTGGCGGTGTACGTCGCCGGCGTCGCGGGCGCGATGACGTTGTGCGACTGCGCTCCGGCGTCCGACCACGATTGGAAGACGTAGCTGCCTTGCGGGGACGGCGCGGAAAGGGAGTTCTGCGAACCGATGATCACCGTTTGCGTGAACGGGGTCGTCGTCGTCGTCGCGTCGACCGAGAGCTGGAGACCCGCCGGCGCGGTCTGGAACGTCAGCGGGACCGTATTCGGATAGATGTTTACGCTCGCCGTCGACTGAAGCGACTGGCTGTCCGTCGCCGTGAGGCGAATCTCGAGAAACGACGGGTACTCGTGGTCGGGCGCGGGGAACGAGCCCGACGTGACCCCCGAGAAGGTCGAGTACAGGTGCGTGTGGCAGTTCGACGGGCAGTGGTGGATGATCACCGACCAGAGCAGTGCGGACGGAGGCAGATTGCCCTGCTGCGGATCGGTGGCGCCGCCCGAGAACGAGATCGTGTCCCCGACGCTCCACGTCAGGCTCGAGTCGGGTGTCGTGATGAACGCGGTCGGCCGGCTCGTGTCGACGTTGATGACCATCGGGCTGCTGAGCGTCGCGACGCCGTGGTTGTCCGTGACCTTCAGCCGCGCCGTGTAGCTGCCCTGGCTCGCGTACACGTACTGGGGCGCCGGGTCCGTCGAGTCGTTGAAGTTGCCGTCGCCGTCGAGGTCCCACGCGTAGGTGATCGTGTCGCCGGGCTGTCCGGGTTGTGAGCCTGTCCCGTCGAACTGGACCGTGAGCGGCGGCGAGCCGGAGTTCGGGCTCGCGGTCGCGACCGCCGTCGGGCCGAGGTAGGTGTAGCGCCGCACGGTGCCGCCGTCGAAGTCGACGTAGAAGATGTCGCCGTTCGGGCCCACCTCGATGTCGATCGGTCCCGCGGCCGCCGACTTCCACGCCACGACGTTCGTGGGATCGGGATTCCCCCCGGAGTCCGGGTACATCACCCACATGCACTTCCGCGAGTAGTCGGCGAAGAAGAGCGCGTTCTGGTAAGCGGCCGGGTAGTCGCCGCCGTTGTAGAACGCCATGCCGCTGATCGACGAGCTGCCGGTCGCGCAGCCGTCGCCGGCGACGACCGACGCGGTGTGTTTGTAGGTGAGTATCGGCGGCGTCGCAGTGCCCGCCGTGTAGAGCGACTGGCAGAGGTTGAGGTTCGCCGCCTGGTAGCCCGCCTGCGCGCCCGTGCCCTCGTAGCACGGCCACCCGAAGTTGCGGACGTTCGGGTCGAGCGGGTTCGGGATGTTGTTGATCTCCTCCCACGTGTTCCAGCCGACGTCGCCGATGAAGATCTGGTTCGTGCCGGGCTTGATCGTGAAGCGGAACGGATTGCGGAGCCCGAATCCCACGATGCGCTGCGCGTTGGGGTCGGTGCTGCCGATGAGCGGGTTGTCGGAGGCGGCCGCGCCCGTCGCGGGATCGACGCGAAGGATCGTGCCCGAGAGAAGGACCGGCTCGCCCGCCGCGCGCCGGAGGCTCTGGCTGCGCAGCGCGCCGCCCTCGGCCGTCGGCGGCGTCTCGGTCCCGCCGACGCCGGCCGGAGGATCTCCGCACGGGTTCTTCGGGATCGGCGGCGGGCTCCCGGACGTGCCGCCCGACTGCCCGTAGTCGACGTAGTTGAAGCTCGCGCCTTCGCCGCCGCTCACGTAGAGCTTGCCGTCCGCTCCGAACACGAGCGAGCCCGCCGAGTGGCTGGGAAACTGCTGGCACCAATCCTCGATGAGGACCTGCTCCGGGCCCGCCACGCCGTTGGTGATCGTGAAGCGCGAGACGCGGTTGCTGATGACGCAGCCGTCCGTCGTCGCTCCCGGCGGAGTGGGGCAGCCGTCCGAGTTCTGTCCCGCCACGCCCCAGCGCGGCGCCGTGCCGCCGATCGCCGCGTCGTGCGCGTAGTTGACGTAGATGTAGCCGTTGTTCGCGAAGTCCGGGTCGATCGCGAGACCGAGCAGGCCGCGATCCCAGAAGTTGTGAACGTTGGTCCGCAGGTCGGCGACGATGGTGGGCACCGTCGTCGTCAGGCTGGCGAACATCTTAATGAGGCCGCTCTTCTCGGCGACGAGCACGCGGCCGTCGGGCAGAAAGCGCACAGCGGTGGGATTCGTCAGGTTCGAGAAGACGATGGTCTCCTGGAACCCCTGAGGCGGATCGGCGGCCCGCGCCGCGGCAGCGATGCAGATCAGTACGGCCGTCGCTCGAAACGTCGAGAGAGTGAATCCCCTGGTCATGGCACTTTTCCTCGAAGGCGCCGCTGCGCTCCCAGTCATCCGATTTTGCCCGTGAGGGCTAAGACTGTACCTCTAGCCAGTGCGAAAGGGGACCGGGGGTCAGAAAATTTCGCGAGGAAGGGTCCGACGCGGGACGGGCGGATACCGGCGCCACCGGGAGAGACCGGTCGCCGGATCGATCCCGCTGTGTCCCAGTGACTTAGGCCGGGGCGCTCCGGGAGCTCAGCGGCCGTGAATCCGCATCGAGACCACGTCGTCCGCGCTCACGTCGCCGTACTTCGCCTTCATCTTCCGCGCGTACTCGAGCGAGACGCCGTGGATCCGCATCGAGACGAGATCGTCGGCGCTCACGTCGCGGAAGCCGATCTCGCGCAACCCGCGCGCGAACTCCGGCGTCACGCCGTGGATGCGCATCGACACGAGGTCGTCGGGCGACAGATCGCCATAGCCGGCGGCCTTCATCGCCTTCGCGAACTCGGGCGTCGCGCCGTGGATGCGCATGGAGACGAGGTCGTCCGCCGAGAGGTGGTCGTATCCCGCCGACTTCATCTCGCGGACGTACTCCGGCGTCGCGCCATGAATGCGCATCGAGACGAGATCGTCCGCGGACAGGTGGTCGTAGCCGAGCGACTTCATCTCCTGGATGTACTGGGGCGTCGCGCCGTGGATGCGCATGGACACGAGGTCATCGGCCGAGAGGTGGTCGTAGCCCAGCGACTTCATCTCCCGGATGTAATCGGGCGTCGCGCCGTGGATGCGCATCGAGACGAGGTCGTCCGTCGAAAGGCCCTTGTATCCGAGCGCCTGCAGAGCGCGGATGAAGTCGGGATCGGCGCCGTGGATCCGCATGCTGACCGCGTCGTCGAGCGAGACGCGGTGATAGCCGAGGCCGTCGAGCTCGGCGAGGAACGCGCGGCTCACGTCGTGGACCGCCAGCGCGAAGACCTCGTCGTCCTCGGGCATCGCGTAGCCGAGCTTCGCGAGCGCGGCGAGGTACTCGGCGCTCGGCTCGAACGTGAAGCGGCCGGATCCGCCGGCGTCGTTGACGACTCCGTCGAATGTGACGGTTCCGGCGTCGCGCTGGAGCGTGAAGCGGGCCGCGACGTCGGACGATCCCGAGGGGACGGTCAGGCCCTGAAAGTCGGAGCGGCGGAAGTCGTCCGAGCTGGTCCAGTCGCCGTGCCGGCCCTCTCGCCGCTTGAGCGTGAGCTGGACCGAGCCGTCCTTGTCGAAGTCCGCGAGCCAGCGTCCCGTGAGGGTGCGGCTCGATGGCGTGGCGAGGAGCGTCGCGCCGGCTCCCGCGAGCGCAAGGACGAGGCAAGCGGCGAAGAGTCGGCGTGCGGTCGAGAGCGGCATGGGTCCTCCTGCTTCCTGGTAGAGACGTGGGGAGAGGCAGGAGGTTTTTCGGTGTAATTGAGGCCTCGATTCGCGGGCGGCACGGGCCGTCACGGGCCACGTATTAAATTCGGGTTTTTATCGACAATTCATATTTTTATTAGGCAACTGAGTCTGAAATCCTTAGTCTCTTGGCACCACGAGTCGACTGTTAGGTGATGTGTCAGAATAAAATATGGAATGTGAGAGAAATCGTCGAATTAAATTCGTAAAAGCTGTAAAACTTCCGAATCAGTTAAATTAGATTATATTTATGTAGTATCTAATAATATTAGGCACAAAGCGTTGCTGCCTTAACAGTATTCGACAAAAGCATCGCCACAGTGAGAGGGCCGACCCCTCCCGGCACCGGCGTGAGGTAGCCGGCGGTCCCGGCGACGTCGTCGAAGTCCACGTCCCCCACGAGCGCGCGGCCCTTTTCCGCGAGGATCCGGGCGATCCGCTCCGACCGCCGCAGGCGCTCCGGCGCGCCTTCGAGCGAGCCGAGCCGGTTGATCCCGACGTCGACGACCGCGGCCCCCTCGCGCACGAAGTCGCGCGTGACGAAACCGGGGCGTCCGATCGCGGCGATGAGCACGTCCGCCTCGCGGCAGATCGCCGGCAGATCGCGCGTCTTCGAGTGGCAGACCGTGACGGTCGCGTCGCGCGCGAGGAGCAGCGCGGCCATCGGCTTGCCGACGATGTCGCTTCGCCCCAGAACGACGGCGCGGCGTCCTGAGAGCGGCACGCCGTAGGCGTCGAGCAGCTCGACGATCCCGGCGGGCGTGCAGGGGACGAAGCGCGGCCGGCCCTGCTGGAGACGGCCCACGTTCTCGGGATGGAAGCCGTCGACGTCCTTCTTCGGGTCGATCGAGTCCAGCACCTTCACTGCGTCGTGGCTCTTCGGCAGCGGCAGCTGGACGAGGATGCCGTGCACGGCCGGATCGCCGTTCGCGCGCGCGACCTCCGAGAGCAGCGCCTCGGGCGGCGCGCTCTCCGGCAGGCGCACCGTCTCGGCTCCCATCCCCGCCTCCTCGGCGGACTTCGTCTTGGACGACACGTAGCTCATCGAGGCGGGGTTCTCGCCCACGATGAGCACGCGGAGAAACGGTCGCACGCCCTTCGATGCGAGCTCCTCGGCCTCCGAGCGAACTTTTTCTCTAATCCGCCGCGCGACCGCGGCGCCATCCAGCAGTCTCATGACGAGAACGTATCAGCTGCCGCAGAGTCTCTTCACGGATGCCGCGCTGGGCGACAACGCATGCCGTAAGCGTGGTCCACGGATGCCGTGCTCGGGGTCAGGTGTGCGCGTTTTCGGAGCGACGATGCGAAGTCGACAATCGCCGAAGGCGACCTGAGCTCCGAAAACCGAAGACCTGACCCCATCGAAGGCGCAGGCCCGACTCGCGGACTGCCGCGTTCCATGAGCGGCTTAGCAGCCGCGGGACTCGCGGGCTCGTCCTCCGACGGCCCTCGGGGGCTTGTTCTGCTAGACGGCGGCCTGGCTTCCCCGCGCCTGTCCAGCCGCCCACGCCGCTCCGAGGAGAGCGGCGAGCAGGATCGGCACCACTCCCGACGACGCGTCGAAATCCGCGAGCCCCTGCAGCAGCCAATAGACGAGCGCTCCGAATCCGGCGAGACAGAGCGCGCTCTCCTCGCGGTGCTTCTGCGCGCGCCATGCGCGAACGAGAACGACGAGGAGGGAGAGAACGAGCATCGCGGCGAGAAACAGTCCGACCGCTCCGCCGGTCACGAGCACCTGGAACGGCCCCGAGCGCGCCTGCTCGACGTAGCCGACGAGCTGCGACGGCTGGACGCGGCGAAAGGCGTCGGCGAACGCGCCAAGACCGGCGCCGAGGACCGGGAACTGGCGCCACGCGGCGACCGCCGCGCGGAGGACGTCCGCGGACGCCGGAGGCGCGCCGGCGGCCTGGGCCTCCGCGGCGGGCGCCAGGATCGCCGTCGCGAGGGCGACCAGCACGGCCGCGGCGCCCGCCGCGACACCCAGGCGGCGCGACCGCTCGCGGCGCCGGCGGGAGAGGCCCATGACGATCATGAGCACCGTCGCGAGGGCGGCGGCCGCGGCGGTGACCCACGAGCGGGCCAGGACGATGCCCGCCGCGCCGAGCGCGACCAGAAGGAGCTTCGCGGCCAGCGGCGGGAAGCGGCGCTCGAAGCGCTCCCCGGCCTCGACCGCATCGGTTCCTCGGTCGGAGTTGGTCAGCACTTCTGCCCAGAAGATGCCCAGACCGGCGAAGAACGCGAGGCCGAAGACCTCGGCCACGAGCTCCGGCCTCTCGGACGCGGCCGGGCTGGCGAGCGAGATGGCCGCGGCGAGGGTCGGTACCAGGATGCCCAGCGCGGCCGTCCAGAACACGACCCGGCGGCGACGGCGTGTCCGCGAAACGGCCGCCGCTGCGAGGAACGCGGCGACGCAGCCCAGCAGCTGAAGGACGGCTCCGGCCGTCTCCCGAGGGGCGATGGAGATGCGCGGCGCGGGCCCCGGTCCGCGGCCGAAAAGGCTCAAGATCTCAGCGGTTTCGTGGTAAATTTGAAGATTCACGGAGGCAATTTGCTGCAGGACTCCCTCCGGAAGCGGGAGGAGCTGAGCGACCCCTAGCAGCGCCATCCCGATCGCGGCCGAAAAGGGGATGGCGAGGTAACGGAGCGACCGGGGGGACGTACGGGAAAGGAAGGCGGCGGCGGCCGCCAGGAAGGCCAGGGCGTCGAAAACGAGGCCCTCACCGGCGGGGTAGACACCTCCGGCGGGGGGAAGGGAAAGCGAGTTCGGACCGAGAACCACCGCGGCGAGCACCAGCCCGACGACCGCGACGAAGGCCACGCGGTCGGGCAGGTCCGAGGGGACCGGCGAAACGGAATCCGAGACGAGCTTGTGGAATCGATGAAGAAGCGTCATCAGAGCAAAATCCTCGCGGTCCTGTGCGTTACGACCGCAATTCTGACATCGAACCCGGCGGCGCGGGGTGACGAATTCTCCGACGCGCGTCTCCGGGCCGGTGAGGACGCCTGTGTCGCCAGGCGATATCTGGACGCGGCCGCCGAGCTGAAGATCGCCGCGTTCGGCGCGCTGGACCGTCCGCCCGTCCTCTCCGAGGCGCTCGTCTGGCTCGTCATCTCCCAGAACGGATTGGGCCGGCCCGCGGAGGTCCAGGCGACTCTCGACCGATTCCTCGACGTGGAGCGTCGGTTCGGCGCCTACCCGAAGGCCCGCCTCGAAAACGACACGCGCGCCACCTTCCAGTCGATCCTCCTGAAGCAGGTTCCGCAGGCGACGATCCTCTCGATCCCGTCGCTCGCGACGTTGATCCAGACCGAGGACCAGAAGATCGGGCAGCTGCCGGCCGCCGATCGGCGCCGCGCGCTCGAGGCCTCCGCGAAACGCGAGCCGGGGAACGCTCGCTGGCCGGCGGCGCTGGCCCGCGAGGCGCTCGAACGCGGCGACGCGAAGGAAGCGGGACACTGGGCCGATCAGACGCTGCGTCTCGACCCGTCCAACGTCGACGCGCTCGGTATCCGCGCACACGCGGCCGTCGCGCGCGGTGACTACGCCGCCGCCTCCAAGGACTTCGCCGCGTTGCCGCCGACGGAGGTCTCGAAGCGGCCGGAGCTGGCGGCCGACCGGTTCGTCATGCTGGTCGAAACGAACGACTGGAACGGTGCCGAGCAGGCGCTGACGACCCTGACGGTCCCCGCCGGCTCGCGGCCCGACGTCGCGCGGGCGCAGCAGAAGCTCGCCGCGGAGAAGCAGCGCCGGAGCGCCGCCGCGTCTTCGGCCGCGACCGCGTCGGCGACCGCGCCGTCTCGCGCGAAGGCGCCCGAACCCGCCCCTCCGGCGCCCGCCGCCGCGACGTCCTCCGAGTCGGCCGCCGGAACCGGCAAGCCCGTTGCATCACCGACGGGCTCGAGCGCCGCGAACGGCCGTGACGCGCTCGCGGAGAGCCGGAGATTGATCAGCACGGGACGTTCCGCGGAGGCGGTGAGGCTACTCAACGACGCATTGAAGGCGGACCCGGGCAACCGGGAGCTGCGCCTCGCGCTGCTCGAGGCGGGATGCCTCTCGCGCTCCTACGGTGTGGCGGCGGCGCAGCTGCCGCTCGTGACGCCGTTCTCGGACACGGAGGCGGCGCCGATGTTCTACGCCGCGGTCGTGCTCTACGAGACCGGCCGCGACAACGAGGCGAAGACCTATCTCGAGAGGGCGGCGCCGAGAGTGTCGGGCCCGCTCGTGGACGAGTACTCGCGCAAGATCCTCGGGCGGCCATAGGCGATGACGAGCGCGCGCTTCGGTGCGGCGGCGCCGCGGAGGCTGCTGGTGTTCGCCGCGTGCGCGGGGGTGGGATGGCTCTTCGCGATCGGACAGGCGAGGGGACAGGAGGACGTTCCGGAGGGACGCACGGTTCCCCTCGAGCAGGAGATGCGCGACGACATGTCGCGCGCCAAGCTTCACCTCGGTCCGCTGCGCCTGATCCCCAGCCTCCTCATCACGAACGCGGGCTACGACAACAACGTGTTCGCGTCGTCGGAGAACCCGGTCTCCGACTGGACGGCGACGTTCACGGCCGGCTTCCGCTTCCTGCTGCCGCTCGGATCGAAGATGTACTTCCGCGCCGATGCGATGCCGTCTTACACGTGGTACGACAAGCTCACCGACCGGCGTTTCTTCGGCGGTTTCTACGAGGGGAACGTCTTCGGGTTCTTCAACCGCCTGACGGTCGGTGCGACCGCGCAGAACACTCAGACGTATCGCAGCTACAGCTCGGAGTTCGACTCGCGCGTCGTCTACAAGGACTCGAGCGCCGGCGGCCGCTTCGAGCTGAATCTCTCGGGTCCGTTCTACCTGATCGGCGAAGGCTCGTTCGCGCGGATTTCGTACGACGCGAGCGGGGTGCTGCCGCCGACGGGCAGCCCGAACGATGTGCAGCGCAACAACCGCGACGAATCGACGTTCGTGGGCGGCTTCCGCTACGCGCCGAACAAGACGTTCAGCACGTCGATGGTCTACTCGGAGACCCATTCGGATTACGTCGAGCAGGCCGCCTTTCGAGACAACATCTCGCGCGCGGCCATGGTCGGCGTCCTCTACTCGTTTCCGAACCTCTTCATCAATCTGTCGGGCGGTTACCGCCAGGGAGTCGCGAACAACTCACTGTTTCCGAATTACACGACGGGCGTCGGCGGCTACTTCATCTCCTACTTCCCGTTGTACTGGCTCGAGATCCAGACCTACGGACACCGCCGGATCATCAACAGCCTGTCCGCGGGAAGCCCGTACTTCTTCGAGAACCGCATCGGCGGCGGCATCGCGGTCGAGGTCCTGTCGCGAATCCTCTTGCGCGGATTCGCGCAGAAGGGGCCGAACAACTATCCACGCGATACGGTCGGGGACAACGGCGAGCTGCTCAAGCGGCGCGACGACGCGACGATCTACGGCGGCGGTGTCTCGGTCAAGGGCATCCGGAATGTCGTCCTGTCGGGCACCGTTACGCACGCCGAGTACGTGTCGAATATTCCCAGCCAGAGCCGTCATTACACGCGCTTCACGGCATTCTTGACGTTCAACGGAGAATACGCACGATGAGGAGAGCTCCGATCCTGATGCTGTTGCTGATCGCGGGTGTATTCGCGTGCGCGCGCGTGTCGGCTCAGGAGCCACCCTCCGGCCAGTACACGATCGGCCCGCGTGACGTCGTCGAGGTGCACTGCCTCGAGCTGCAGGAGCTGAACCTCGAGCGGCGCGTGTCCGACGCGGGTACGATCGATCTCCCGTTCATCGGCGACATGCAGGTCGCGGGGTCGACGGCCTCTGAGGTCCGCGATCGCATCGCGACGGCGCTCACGAAGTACGTGAACCAGCCGAACGTGATGTTCTCGGTGAAGGAGTTCAACAACAAGCCGGTCTCCGTGTTCGGCGCCGTTCTGCGGCCCGGCTCGCTCTCGATGTCGGGAAAGTGGACGTTGATGCAGGCGATCACCGCCGCCGGCGGCCTGAACGACAAGGCGGGACGCAAGATCCTCGTCCTCCGTCGCGCGGACAACGGACTCTCCGACACGCTCGAGATCGACACCGAGGACCTGTTCACGAACGCGACCGAGCTCTGGAACATCCCGATCCTGCCGTCCGACGTCATCAACATTCCGCCCCGACAGGTCTTCACGGTCTTCTGTCTCGGCGAGGTGAAGGGCGCCGGCGCGATCCAGTTCGAGACGGTCGACCGCGTCACGCTCCTCTCCTTGATCGCGAAGGCGGGAGGCCTCTCGGATCGCGCCTCGAAGAAGATCCGCATCAAGCGGCGCGGCCCCGACGGCAAGGACACCGAGCAGGTCGTGGACTTCGGAAAGGTTCTGGCCGGACAGGCGGAGGATCCCGTGCTCCAAGCCAACGACGTCGTCGTCGTGAAGCAGTCGTTCTTCTGATGGCCGAGCACCTGGACTCCTTCGAGGAGACGGCGTCCGAGAGCGGCGCGACCGAGACCAACCTCGCGCAGTATTGGGAGATCGTCGTCCGGCGGCGGCGGCTGATCATCGCCTGCCTGTTGATCGCGATCGCCGCGGGCGTGATCGTGACGATGATGACGAAGCCGGCCTACCAGGCGACCGCGGTCGTCGACATCGAGCGCCAGCACAGCTCGCCCGTGAACTTCGACCGTGAGGGATACGGCGGGGGCGACCCCGAGTTCCTCCCCAGCCAGACGCAGCTGATGCAGAGCCGCGAGATCGCCGAGCGCGTCGTGAAGCGGCTGAATCTTCTCGCCGACAAGGACTTCAATCCTAAGCGCTGGCAGAGGTACCGGCCCGACGCGAAGGGCAAGGTCCCGGTGCCGACCGAGGAGGCCCTCGTCGGCGCGGCTCTCGACGTCCAGGGACGGATCGACGCGACGATCATCCGCGGCACGAACCTCGTCGAGGTCACCGTCACGGCGCCGACGGCGAAGCTCGCCGCCGCCATGGCCAACTCGGTCGCGGAGTCGTACGAGGAGTGGAACGGCGAGTCCCGCTTCAAGGCGATCGGCCAGTCGGCGCGGTTTCTCGCGGCGCAGATCGACCAGGCGAAGTCGGAAGTCGATGCCAAGGAGAAGGAGCTGCTCGCATACGGACAGCGGCGCGACATGCTCGCGTCGTCGGACGCGACGGTGAACCCCGCTGCCCAACGGCTGGAATCGACGAGCCGCGACCTCGGCGCCGCGACGACCGACCGCATCGTCAAGGAGGCGCGCTACCAGGAGCTGCGGAACATGCCCAACGACTCGATCGGCGAGGGCGTAGGCGCGGCGGCGGTGCTGCAGATCAAGAGCGACCTTCAGAAGCTCGAGCGCGAGTATCAGGACAAGCTCGCCATCTACAAGCCCGAGCTGCCCGCGATGAAGCAGCTCCAGAAGCAGATCGACAACACTCGCGAGAACCTCGCGTCTTCGTCGAAGGACGCCGCGGCGAAGGCGGTCGAGAACGCCCGCACGGACTACATGTCGGCGCTGCGCCGCGAGCAGAGTCTCGAGGCCGCCGCCAAGTCGCAGCGCAACGACGCCTTCGCGGCTGGCACCGAGACGGTCGAGTACAAGAACCTGCGCGTCGAGATCGACACGAAGCGGGCTCTTCTCGACAACCTCCTCCGTCAGCAGGGTGAGACCGAGGTCGTCTCCCGCCTGCGCGACGACCAGACCGCGTTGGCGCGGATCGTGGATCGCGCGCTCCCGCCCGGCAAGCCGTTCAAGCCGTCGTACCAGAAGAACCTCGTGATCTTCCTGTTTCTCGGCAGCGTCCTCGGCATCGGCCTCGCCTTCGTGATGTCGTATCTCGATCGCAGCCTCCGCACGCCCGAGCAGGTCGAGCAGCTCCTTCAGCTGCCGGCGCTCGGCGTCATCCCGTCCGTCGAGCACGTCGCGGGAGCCGTCTCTGGGCTTCGGCGCGGGCTGCTCGCCGGCCGCCGCGCCGACACGGGGAAGCGTGCGACCTCCATCGAGTTCCTGCCGCACGAGGAGCCGCGCTCGCCGATCTCCGAGGCATATCGGGCGTTCCGGACGGCGCTGCTGCTGTCGCGGGCGGGCGGCGTGAAATCGGTCGTCGTCACCTCGAGCTTCCCGCAGGAAGGTAAGAGCGCGACCGCCGTCAATCTGGCCATCGTGCTCGGCCAGCTCGGCAAGCGCGTGCTGCTCGTCGACGCGGATCTCCACAAGTCGCGCATCCACGAGCTGTTCGAGATTCCGAACCGCGTCGGGCTCGTGTCGATTCTGGCGGAGAACCTGGAGCCGTCGCGCGCGATCGTGAAGACCGCGTATCCCGGCGTATTCGTCGTGCCCGCCGGCCCCGAAACGCCGAACCCGTCGGCGCTGCTCTCGTCCGACGCGATGCGCAAGTTCATGGAGCTCGCCGGGACGAACTTCGACCACGTCGTTGTCGACACGCCGCCGGTCCTCCTCGTCTCCGACACGCTGGTGTTTGCCCAGCAGACCGACGGCGCGGTGCTCTGCGTGCACGGCGGCGAGACGCCGCGCGAGCAGGTCAAGCGCGCTCAGGAACGGATCATGCGGAGCGGCGTCCCGGTTCTCGGCGTGCTGATCAACAAGCTCGAGCCGGAGCGCGGTCACTACTACCGGCCGTACGCGTACGAGTACGGGGCGGAGAAGCCCGCGGAGACAGTGGAGAGCGAAGCGTCGGCGACGACCGCCGCGCGCGCGGCGCAGCCAACCTAGCGCGCCGCCGCGATCCGTCTGAGCCTCTGACGCCATGTCTGCTCGAGTTATGCCGGCCGCGAGCGCGACCGACCGCCGCTCCTGGATCGGATCCCTGCTGTGGCTCGCGCTCGCGGGCTGCGCGGCGGCTCTCATCGCGTCCGGCGCATCGCTCCGCGGAGCCG
>DATBBK010000022.1:0-11587 GCA_036271035.1 Thermoanaerobaculia bacterium
CCCGCCCAGAGGTTGCGGGCGAGCGTTCCGTAGTGCGCCTCGCTCCACGCGCCGAGACCGGTCGCGTACAGCGACTGGACCTGTGCGCAGAGCGCCGCGACGTGGACCGCGAAGAGGATCGCGCACGCCGCCGCGAACCGCGCCACGTTGGCGCCGGACAGCGGGCGCGGCGTCAGCGCGAAGAGCGCGGCGAGCAGGACGAAGTTGAAGTGGAGGTCCGCGGCGGGCAGCCCGGGCCGCGGCGAGTCGGGCGGGAAGTCCGAGCGGTCGAGCCGGAACTCGCCGCCCTCCGTCGCGAGGGTGGTCGTGGCGGGCCGCTCGAAGAGGCGCGTCGCGGCCTGCGCCGCGGCCGCGACGCAGTGCTCGTAGGTCGCCGAGAACGCGAACCAGAACGCGAGGGCGGCGAGGAAACCCGCCGCGAGCCGGAGCGCGGACCCGCCGTCGAGCCGCAGCCGCGGTCGCGGGGGCTCAGCGGCGGCGGCGCCCGCCATGCGCGTCACCCGGCCCGGCGGCGATCGTGGCCGCCCGCGCCTTCTGCTCCCGGGTCGCCCACGCGAGGAAGAGCAGCACGCCGCAGAGCACCACGATCGACTGCCAGAGCACGGTGTGGGAGGACGAGAAGAGGCTCGGCCGGTGGGCGCCGATCCAGAAGAGCGAGACGACGCGCACCAGGTTGATCGCCTGGATCGCCACGAAACCGGCGACGAGCCCGAGCAGTCGCCGGCGCCACGGCGCCGGGAACGCGAGGACGGCCGCGCCGAAGAGCAGCGCGGTCTCGACGCCGTTGCAGCCGTTCTCGATGTTCACGGCGAAGCGCGCGGAGCGGATCTCCGTCCCGAAGACCGACGCGTCCTCGCCGATGAGACGGAGCGCGGCGGCCGAGACTCGCGCGACTCCCGCGGTGAACGGCACGACGACGGCGTCGTTGACCGGTCTCCACGCGACGACGAAGTAAAAGACGACGAGGAGCGCGATGAATTTACCGAGGAAGAGGAGCGAGCGGCGCCGCGCCGGATCGGGCGATTCGGTCACGGCTCGCCGGGCCGGCCGCTCACGGGTGGTGCTCGCCGCCGCCGGCTTCCTGGAACTCGAGGATCGACGTGCAGAGCGACCGCAGCGCGGCGGGCAGCGTGAGCAGCAGCTCGCCGTCGCGTTTCAGGACGACCTGCTCCGTCTGCGCCGACGCGAGGAGCTCTCCGGGCTCGCTGCGGATCTCGTAGTCGATGACGAGCCGCGCCACGCTCGGCGAGCGGAGGGCGGCGGTCACGCGGACGATCTCGTCGGGGCGCGCCGGCGCGCGGTAGCGCACCTCCATGCGGGTGATCGGCACCTTGTAGCCCATCTCGAGCGCCCGAGCCGCCGTGAAGCCGAAGCGGCCGGTCAGCGCCTCCCTCGCGTGCTCCATGTAGAGCACGTAGTGGCCGTGCCAGACGACCCCATACGGATCGCACTCGGCGAAGCGGACGGGGACGCGGATGGTCAGGCCCTTGATGGGCTCGGCGTCGCGGGGGGACGCGGTCATCCGGCCGATTCCATCACGGCCGCCAGGAAGTTGCCGCCCGCGCCGAAGGAGTCGACGAGCGCGGTGCGCGCCTCGCCGGCGGCGATCGCGTGTGCGGCCGCGACGAGCTGCGCCGCGCCGGCCGCCGCCATCTCGCCGATCGCGTCCTTGACCGCGATGGACCGGGGCGGCGAATCCCCGAAGATGCGCCGTCCCGCCTCCGCCTCGGCCCGGTCCATCTCGACGACGCCGTCGCGCGAAGTGAGCCACAGATCCACCGCGGACGGCGCCAGTCCCGCGTCGTTGAGCGCGCCGCGCATCGCGCGCTCCATGGCGGCCGGCTCCGGCGCGAAGCGGTACGGCTCGGACGGGACTCCGGCCGTCGCGATGCCGGTGAGACGCGCGAGCGGCCGGGCGCCTCTGCGGCGCGCCGACGATTCTTCCTCTAGCAGGAGGACGAACGCGCCCTCGCCCTGCACGATGCCCGACTCGCGCCGCGCGCCGCGCAGCGCGCCCACGCGGTCGAATCCCATCGCGTAGAACGCGTTCCACTCGTCGACCGCGCCGGCCAGCATCGCCCTCGCGCGGCCCGAGGAGAGCGCGAGAGCGGAGAAGAGCAGCGCGTTCAGCGCCGACGGGTCCTTCTGCGTGATCGTCACGTTGGGCCCGTTGATCTTCATCTCGATCGAGACCTGCGAGGCCGGCGCGTTCGCGACCGTGTTCGGGAAGTGGAACGGGGGAGCGGCCTCGGGCGACTCGAGGATCAGCACCCTCAGAAACTCGGTCAGCGCGCCGGCGCCGGCGGAGCCCGTCCCCATGGCGATGCCGATCGCCTGCGGATCGGACGCGACGTCGAAGCCCGCCTGGGCGACCGCCTGCTGGCACGCGATCAGGGCGAACTGGCTGCCGCGGTCGAAGCGGCGCGCCTTCATGGCCGGGATCTCGGGCTGCGGCGAGAAGCCGTCGTAGCGGGCGACGTGCGTCGCCTGCAGGTCGCCGCGCTGGTCGGGCGGGAACGGCCGGATCGCGCTCTCGCCGGCGGAGAGGCGCCGGACAAACTCGGCCGACGTGCGCCCGAGAGGAGAGACGGCGCCGGTTCCGGTGACGACGCCGTGCATCACGGCGAGAGTCTCTCGCCGGCAGACATATTAGCCGCAGCTAATATGTCGGTCACGCGTATTTCGAGAGCACGACCACCGAGCTGTTGCCGCCGAACGCGAACGAGTTGGAGAGCGCGACCCGCACGTCCCTGTCCCGCGCCTCGTTCGGCACGTAGTCGAGGTCGCAGGCCGGGTCGGGATTCTCGTAGTGGATCGTCGGCGGCACCTTGCCGTCGCGGACCGTCAGCGCCGTCGCCACGGCCTCGATCGCGCCGGACGCGCACAGGCAGTGGCCGATCATCGACTTGATCGACGACACGGGGATCTCTCGCGCGCGCTCGCCGAGCGCCTCCTTGATCGCCGCCGTCTCGGCCGAGTCGTTCTGCGGCGTCGCCGTGCCGTGCGCGTTGATGTAGTCGACCTCGGACGCGTCGACCCGCGCGTTGGCGAGCGCGGCGCGGATCGTGCGCCCGCCGGCGGCGCCGGAGGGGTCCGGCGCGGTCATGTGGTACGCGTCGGACGTGACGCCGTACCCGCGGAACTCCGCGACGACCGGCGCGCCCCGCCGGCGCGCGTGCGACTCCTCCTCGAAGACGAGGATGCCGGCCGCCTCGCCGATCGACAGCCCTCGCCGCTCGCGGTCGAACGGGCGGCAGGGATCCGGGTCCACGGAGCGCAGCGAGTTGAATCCGCCGTAGGTGAGACGGGCCAGGACGTCCGATCCGCCCGTGACGACGACGTCGGCGAGCCCGGCGGCGATCGCGTCGAACGCGTAGCCCATCGCGTTCGCGGACGACGAGCACGCCGTCGTGATCGTCGACTTGATGCCCTCGAGCCCGAAGCGCTGCGCGACGCGGTCCGTGATCGAGTCGGGCAGGTGGTTCAGGACCTTCGACGGGCGCGCCTTGCGGCCGCGCAGGTAGAGCTCGAAGAACGCCTCGGAGTCGATGAGGCCGGACGTGCCGCCGCCGAGGATGACGCCGACCCGCGACGGCGTCTCGCGCGCGAGGTCGAGGCCCGACGCGGCGATGGCCTCCGCCGCGGCGACGACTCCCATCCGGTCGGCGCGCGACATCCGCCGCCGCTCGGCGTGCGTGAGGCTCCCGTCGGGGATCTCCTCGACCTGGGCGGCCGTCTGCGTGCGGTACGAGGCCGGGTCGAAGAGCGAGAACGGGCGGATTCCGCACGCCCCCGCCAGCAGGCTCCGCCAGAACTCCGGCAGCGAGCCGCCGATGGAGGTGACCGCACCGAGACCCGTGACGAGGACGCGACGAGCAGGCACGGCCGGATCTTCCCATAAGGGAGGGCCGGAGAGCGGTGACGTCGAGGAACGGGCGGTCGACCCGAGAGCACTTGACGCCTCGGGCATAATCGGCGCCGCTATGAGCGAGCCGCGCGTCGACTGGCACACGTACTTCATGAACATCGCGACCCAGGTCGCGTCCCGCTCGACGTGCCCGCGCAAGCACGTCGGCGCCGTGATCGTCCGCGACAAGACGATCCTCTCCACCGGCTACAACGGCTCGATCCGCGGGCTGCCGCACGGCTCTGACGTCGGCTGCGTCATGGAGGACGGCCACTGCGTCGCGACCGTTCACGCGGAAGCGAACGCGATCATCCAGGCCGCGAAGAACGGCGTCTCGATCGGTGACGCCGAGCTCTACACGACGGCGAGCCCGTGCTGGCCCTGCTTCAAGCTCATCGCGAACTCGGGCATCAAGACCGTCTACTACGGCGAGTTCTACCGGGACCAGCGTTCGATCGACGTCGCGAAGAACGCGGGCATCGCGCTGGTGGACCTCTCCGCCGCCAAGGCGAACCGGCCGGCCTCCTCCTCGTAGCTCCCGCGGAACTCTCCGGGCGCGGCGGTGTCCCACCGTGCATGCGCTACGCGAAGACGCTCGCCGCCGTTCTCTTCCTGCTGGGGCTCGGCCTCTGGATCCAGGGCCGGCGCGCGGCGCATCAGCGGCTGCTCGCCGGCATCGGCCAGCCGTCGTCGTTCTCGCTGGCGGTCGCGCCGCCGCCCAAGCAGAACGCGCAGCGCGAGGCGCCGAAGGCGACCGACGCGGCCGCCGGCGGCCGGCAGAAGGACGAGGGGAGCGCGGGATCGGCCCGGGCAGCGGCGGCCTCGGTCCCGTCCGATCGCAGGCTGATCCGCTCGGCCGAGCTCTCCATCGAGCTCGACCACTACGACGGCGGCGTCCGGCGCGCCGAGGAGATCGCCGACTCGCTCGGCGGATTCGTGGCCGACGCCCGGTCGACGAGCTCGGCGGGCGAGCGTGCGAGCGGGACGCTGTCGCTGCGCGTTCCCGCGGACCGCTTCGGCGAGGCGCTGCGCCGGCTCTCGGAGCTCGGCCGCGTCCGCGCCCGGGCGATCCAGACGCAGGACGTCTCCCGCGAGTACTTCGACCTCGAGACGCGGGTCCGCGTGAAGCGTGACGCCGAGGAGCGCATGCGGGAGGTGCTCCGCAACCGTCCCGCGAGGCTGACGGACATCGTCGCCGCGGAGCAGGAGCTGACGCGCATCGTCGAGGAGATCGAGACCATGGAGGGGCAGCACCGCTTCTACGACCGGCAGGTCGCGATGGCGACGCTGTCCGTGACTCTCTTCGAGCCGGGTGTCGCGCCGCCGCCGGCCGTCGAGCAGTCTTTCCTGGAGCCGGTCCGCCAGGCGCTGCGGGACGCGAGTCGCGCGCTGTCGTCGTCCCTCGCGGGTTTGATCTACGTCGCGGCCGTCGGGCTGCCGTGGGCGGCGCTCGGGGTGCTGGCCTGGATGCTGGCTCGCCGCGTGCGCACGCGGCGTCTCGCCCGGGCCTCCTAGGCCGTCACGTCGGCCGGCGAGAGGATCTTCAGGCACTCCTCGAGGTGCGCGCGCGACGTCGCGGAGAGCTGGAAGAACCGGCAGCCCAGTCCCGGATCCGGCTCCTTGCTGTTGCGTACGACCATCGCCTCCGCGACGACGGTGCGCACTCCGTTCTCGACCGGGACGTCGAACGAGACTTCGAGGCGAGCGCCCACCGGCTGGTGCACCGAGGTGCGCACGAAGAAGCCGCCGCGCGAAAGGTCTCGGATGGTTCCGTTGTAGGGCACGCCGTCGCGCCAGAACGTGACCGACCAGCCGACGGCCGAGCGCGCCTCCTCGCGCGGCACGACCTGCAGGAACCGCCGGACGGTCGCAAAGAACGCCTCGGGATCGAGCGGCAGCGG
Source organism: Thermoanaerobaculia bacterium (assembly GCA_036271035.1). Lineage (GTDB taxonomy): Bacteria > Acidobacteriota > Thermoanaerobaculia > UBA5066 > Gp7-AA6 > DAHUXD01. The sequence continues at coordinate 5,809 of DATBBK010000022.1, forward strand.
CAGCGTCGCATCCGCGCCGACGCGGGCCGCCTCGTCCGCGATGTCGGGCGACCCCACGATCGCGATCGGCGTCCGCGCGAACGCGGGGTCGGCCTTCAGGACGCGGCACAGGTCGAAGCCGTTCATCCCGGCCATGCGTCCGCTGATCACGACGAGCTGCGGGTGCTCGCTGCGGACGAGGTCGAGCGCCTCGGTGCCGCGCGACGCGAGGAGGGCGGTGCAGCCGGTCCGCCGGAGCACCTCCTCCGCGGCGCCGCGGAAGAGCCCCTGGTCGTCGGCGAGCACGATCAACGGCATCGGCGAATTATCACAGGTCGTAGGTCTTAGGTCTTAGGTCTAGGTCGTCAGGCGATGTGATCCCGGCCACCTACGACCTACCACCTACGACCTACCACCTACGACCTACTACCTTAGTTAGACCCGCCGCGGCCGTATCACGATCTCGCCGAACAGCACGTTCGGCGGCGCCGTCAGCACGTGGACGAGCGCCCGGCAGATCTCTTCGGCAGGGATCATCTGATCGCGCTCGAGCGTCGGGCGGAAGCGCTCGAGAAACGCCGTATCGACGGAGCCGGGGCAGAGGGCGGTGACCCGGATGTTCGCCGGCTTCAGCTCAGCCGCGAGCGCGCGCGAGAAGCCGACGAGGCCAGACTTCACGGCGCAGTGGACCGTCCCCTCGGCGAAGCCCTCGAGGCCCGCGATCGACGAGACGTTGACGATGTCGGACGGGGCGCTCTTCAACAGCGCGTGCAGCGCCGCCTGCGTGAGGTAGATCGCGGCCGCGAGGTCGGTCTCGATCATGTCGGCGATCTCCGAGCGCCGGCTCTCGAGCAGCGGCGCGCGGAAACCGACGCCCGCGTTGTTGATGAGGACGTCGAGGCGGTGGTAGCGCGCGAGCACGATGTCGACGAGGTCGTAGAGCGAGGGCACGACGCGCAGGTCCGCGACGTGGTATGCCGCTTCGCCGCCGGCGGCGGCGATCTCGCGCACGAGGTCCTTCAGCCGCTCCTCGCGCCGCGCGACGGCGAACACCTTCGCACCCTCGGCCGCGAGCGTCGTCGCGAACGCACGGCCGAGGCCGGACGAGGCGCCCGTGATGAGCACGACGCGATCCTTGATGGGACGGGTCATTGGTGATTACGGTACCAGACGAGTGAAGCGGGGCTCGGAAATGGACCGAATCCGGCGGCTCGTTTGCGTATCCTCTACCCCGCCATGGACACGATCACTCATTCCCTCGCGGCCGCGATGCTCGGCCGCGACGCGACGGACCGGACCGCCACTCGCGCCGCCATGATCGTCGCGGCGATCGGCGCCTTCCTGCCCGATCTCGACGTCCTGGCGATCCGCACGCGCATCGACTACCTCCGGTTCCATCGAAGCTGGACGCACTCGTTCCTCGTGCTTCCGTTCTTCGCGCTCGCGATTGCGCTCGCGGCCAAGCCGTTCGCCCGCCGCGTCGCGCTGTCGCGCCTCTGGCTCTTCGCCGCGATCGGCATCCTGTCGCACATCCTCTTCGACTGGATCACGTCGTTCGGAATCATGTTCTTCACGCCGGCCTCGCGGCACCGGTACTCGCTCGACTGGGTCTACATCCTCGATCCGATCTTCACCCTGATCTGTTTCGCCACGCTCGCGCTGGCGGTCACGATGCGCGACCGCAGCCGGGCGATCGCGCTGCGCGGCTCGGCGATCCTCCTCGCCTACATCCTCTTCACTGCCGCGATGCACGCGCGGGCGCTCGCGATCTGGCGCCGACTGGACCCCGCGCCCGTCAGCGGCCGCGTCGCCGTGCTGCCGCAGTTTCTGTCGCCGTTCCGCTGGCTCGGGCTCTCGGAGCACGAGGGCGAGATCCATGCCGCGTTCTTCGACGTCGGCCCGTTCGCGACCGGCGGCGGCGATCCTCTGACGCCGCAGCGGTGGCGCGACGTCCTGCCGAGCCTCTGGGAGGGCTACCCGCCGCCGGAACGCGCGAAGGTCCGGACCTATCCGACCGCGTCGGCCTCGGCCGCGCTCGACGCCGCGAGGCGGCTGCCGGATTGGGGCACCTATCTCGCGTTCGCCCGGTTCCCGCTCGAGACCGTGCACCCCGAGCCCGACGGCGGGGCGACGGTCATCGTCCAGGACCTGCGCTTCTTGCCGTGGTTCACCGGACCGTGGGAGCGCGGCGGCGAGCAGGGGCTGCGGCGCCAGCCGTTCGTCTACCGCGTGCGGCTGGATCCCGAGCTACGCGCCGTCGACCGTGGCTTCGTCCGCGACGGAAGGCCCTGAGGACGGCGTCCCGGTCGCGTTCCCGCTCGACACGTACGAGTACTCGGGCGAGGGGGCGCGCGTGAGCGCCTCGGACATCCCGGCGTAGTAGCCGACCTTGATCAACAGGCGGAGGAAGACGAAGAACTGCTGTGCGAGGATGAGCGGCACGAGCGCGAACCGCGCCTCGCCGCCCGCCGACGGATCCAGCACGAGCCAGATCACGTAGAGAAGCCCGGTCGCGAGCACGTCGAGCAGCAGGATGCCGAAGACGCGGATCGGCTTTCCGAGCGCGCCCCCGAGCCCGAAGAGAAAACGCGAGACCGGCGGCAGGTCGGGCCGCGCCACCCAGACCACGCGCACCGCGTCGACGAGCAGCTTGATGATCGCGAGCACGACGAGGAGCGCGAGCACGCGCAGCGCGGTCACGGCGATCGCGGCCTGCTCCGTGTCGAGCTCGCGGACGCGGTCGTGGAGCGCGATCCCGGAGCGCACGAAGACGCCCTCGTAGGCCGCGAACGCGCCGCCGAGCGCGGCGAACGTGAAGATGATGAAGGCGGGCATTCGTCGCATGCCCTCGCGCCCGAAGGTGACCAGCGAGCTCGACGGCTCGCGCAGCGCGCCGAGGACGCCGCCCAGCGCGAACGCGTGGACCACGACGGCGAGCAGTGCGAGCGAGAAGGCCGCGGCACCGATGCCGCGGAGGCCCGAGAGCTCGGACCAGCGGATGCCGTCCGGCGAGAGGAGCCTCTGCGCGAGGTCCGGAAAGTTGCCCAGCAGGTCGGGATGCGTGCGCCGCAGCGTCTGCCACCAGTTGAAGTCCGGGTTGGCGACCATGCGGTCCGCGGCGGGGGAGCGGTCGAGCAGCGCGTGGAGCGTGTTGGAGACCGGCAGGATGATCACGGCGGCGAGCAGGAGCTGGATCAGCCACAGCGCGAGCGCGAGGTACGGCTTCGACAGCGAGCGGCCGAGGCCGCGGAAGAAACACTCCGCCGCGCGCGGCCCGCGGTTGATCACCATGCGAAGGTCAAAAAGTCGATCATGTTCTGCACCCAGAAGACGCCCCGGACCGTCCAGCGCGACGCGGCGCGCTCGTCGTCCTCGGTGCGGCGGCCGTTGTTGGTCCGGTCGGCGTCGAGGAGGATCTTCTCGTCCGGGTCGACGACGGCCTCGACGAGCTTCGCCCCCGACTCGACGCTGTAGCGCTTCCAGCGCGCCTCTCCGTCCCAGCGCTCGTGCTGGGTCTTGCCGCCCTCGAACCGCAGCACCACGTCGACGGGCATTGCGACGTCGCCCTTCCGGACGACGAGGACCTCGGTGTCCCAGCCCTTCGGCTTCGAGAGCGACGGCGGAGGCCCGGCCGCGAGCTTCCCGTCGCGTTCGAAGAGGCCGCGGGGCGCCTTCGCGGGCGTGCTCTCCGCCTGCTCGACGGCGTAGTCCACGACGCCCGACGAGTAGAACGTGCGGTCGAAGAACCACTGCCAGTCGCGGCCGGTCGCGTCGTTCACCGCCTGGATGAAGTCGCGCGTCGTCGGGTGCCGGAAGCGCCAGCGGTCGGCGTAGAGGCGGAGCGCCTTGTCCATCTCGGGCGTGCCGAGCAGCCGCTCGAGCGTCGCCATCGTCAGCGCGGTCTTCGAGTAGACGTTCGCGCCGTACGAGCTGCGGTCGCGGAACTTCCAGCTCTCCGTCGCGAGGACGTCCCAGTCGTCCCTCTCGAAGTAGCGGCGGTTCGTGTCCAGCGGGTGGCGGATGTCGATGCCGAGGGGGAAGTTGAGACCGAAGACGGGCAGCACCACGCGGTCGCTGCCGTAGACCTGCTGGAGGACGCGGTCCGTCATGTAGGTGTTGAAGCCCTCGTCGAGCCAGGCCTCCTCGAACTCGTTGTTCGCGAGCATGCCGTAGAAGAACTGGTGGCCGGTCTCGTGGACGGTGACGCCCTCGGGGACCTGGACGCGCGACGGCGCGCTCCATTTCGAGCCGGCGGTGATCAGCGTCGGGTACTCCATCCCGCCGGCGCCGTGCCCGCCCCATGGCGGGTCGACGATCGTCAGCGTGGGATACGGGTACGGGCCGAGCACGCGCCCGTAGCCCGACAGGGCGGCCTTCGCGGCGCGGAAGTGGCGCTCGGCCTGGCTCTTGTGCTCGGGCTGGAGGAACAGGATCAGCGTCGCGTCGCCGATGCCGGCCTCGCGGAACTGGTCCTGGTAGACGACGAACGACGGGTCGGCGGTCCACGTGAAGTCGTGGACGCCCTGCTGCTTGAAGCGGTAGAGCACGCGGCCGAGCGACGTCTCGCGCTCCTCGACGCGCTGGCCGGTCGCGCCGACCTTGCCGCGCAGCGCGGTCGGCACGTCGATCGAGACGTCGTAGTCGCCGAAGTCGGAGAAGAACTCGCTCGTCGCGTGGTACTGGTGGCAGTTCCAGCCGTTCTCCTCGAGGACGCCGACCTTCGGAAACCACTGCGCGGCGAGGACGAAGTCGCCCTTGTAGCCGCTGCGCACCGTGACGCGAGGAAGATGCGAGACGAAGTCGAGCGCGACGGAGATCGTCTCGCCCGGCGCGACCGGCTTCGGGAGGACGACCTCGGCGACGGTGCGGTCGTCCGCGTTGCCGTCGTCGGGCGCCACGAACTTCAGGGAGGGCAGCAGGTCCGCGCCGTCGGAGGCCGTCATGCGCTGGATCTCGACGAAGCCCCACGAGTCCGGCAGCGTGCCGTCGCGGCCCTCGCCCTTCGACTCGCGCCAGAACGTCGAGCGCGTGTTGGTGAACGCGTTGAGGTAGAGGTGGAAGCGGAGCGTGTCCGCGGGCTTCGAGGTCGTGTTCTTCCAGGTCAGGACCTCGGCGCCCTCGATCGTCTTCTTCTCGAGTTCGAGCCGGCAGGTGATCTGGTACGAGGCGATCGGCGCCGGGGGAAACGCGTCCGCTCTCGCCGCCGCCGCGATGCCCGTCCCGAGCGCCACCGCTGCGGTGAGCGCGGCTGCCGCGACAGACCCGAGCGCGCGGGCCGGCGAGCGCCGCTTTTGCGGGAGCATCGCGGGGGACTGTAGCATGCGCCCCGTGCCGAAGAGCCCGCGGGAGGTCGCGGCGAAGACGCCGCGCGGAGAAGTGGCGGCGGCGGCCCCGCAACCCGGAATCGCGGGGCCGGCGGCGCCGGAAACTCGACGGCGCGCGGCCGAGCTCGCCGAAGAAATCCGCCGCCACGAGCGGCTGTATCACGTCGAGGGCCGGCCCGAGATCACCGACGCGGCGTTCGACCAGCTCCTGCGCGAGCTCCTCGCGATCGAGGCGGCGCATCCCGAGCTCGCGTCGTCCGACTCGCCGACGCGGCGGGTCGGCGGCGCGCCGGCCGAGGGCTTCGAGACCGTCGCGCACGTGCAGCCGATGCTCTCGCTCGAGAACGCGTACTCGTGGGAGGAGGCGGAGGCGTGGCTCGCGCGCGCGACGCGCGTGCTCGGAGAGGAGCCGCGCGGGTTCGTCGCCGAGCTGAAGATCGACGGCCTCTCGATCGCGCTGCGCTATGAGGGCGGAG
>DATBBK010000023.1:0-3305 GCA_036271035.1 Thermoanaerobaculia bacterium
GTCCGTGCCGAAGAGCTGACGAACGGTTCCCGGCTCCGCCTTGCGCGAGTCCGTCGCCCCCATCGTGCGGCGCAGGTGTGCGACGGCATCCTGGCGCTCGAGCGCCGCGACGACGACCGGGCCCTCCGTCATGAACTTCACCAGCGCGTCGTAGAAGGGCCTCTCTTTGTGCACCGCGTAGAACGCGCGGGCCTGTTCGGCGGCGAGCCGCGTCTTCCGCATGCCCAGGATGCGAAAGCCCTCCTTCTCGAGGTGGGCGAGGATGGCGCCGGCCTTGCCGGCGGCGACCGAGTCGGGCTTCAGGATCGTCAGCGTGCGTTCCAAGCAGGCTCCTATCGAAGTTGTGAGTTGCGAGTCGTGAGTCGAGGGCGGCGAGCGCTCCCGCTCCCGGCCCTCGATCCTCGTTTCAGAATTCCTGCGTGACGGGCGGCAGCCGGTCCTCGGTCTTCACGCCCGCCTGGGCCAGCGCCGTCAGCAGCTCCCGCGGCCGCTGCGACCCGATCAACAGCGTCGAGCCGTCCTGGCGGGTGAGCAGCACGCCCCGGTCGCCGCGCATGTTGAGCGCACGGCGGCGGCCGAGTCCGCGGATGCCCCAGCCGCCGTAGTCGCGCACCGGACGATACTGGACGGCCTCGGCGAGCCGGATGTCGCTCGTCGGGATCGACGTCCGGTACAGGAAGCCGAAGCGGACCGTCACCCCGTGCGGACCGACGCGGGTGTCCTGCCGGAGCGCGAGCACCGAGAGCAAGGCGAGGAGCGCGAGCGCCATGAGCGCATACGTCCACAGCGGAAGGCTCTGCGTCTCCCGGAAGAAGACGGGCCCTCCCAGGTCCGGACCGCTCACCGGCCGAGAACCTCTTTCACCTTCGCGCCGATGTCGGCCGGCGAGCGCACGACGGCGATCCCGGCCGCCTCGAGCGCCTTCATCTTCGCGTCGGCGGTGCCGCTGCCGCCCGCGATGATCGCGCCCGCGTGTCCCATGCGGCGCCCCGGCGGCGCGGTCTGCCCGGCGATGAACGAGACGACGGGCTTCTTGAGGTTGCCCGCCACCCAGCACGCCGCCTCCTCCTCCGCCATGCCGCCGATCTCACCGATGAGGACGACCGCCTCGGTGCCGGCGTCGTCCTTGAACGCCTTCAGGCAGTCGATGAAGCTCGTGCCGTTGACGGGATCGCCGCCGATCCCGATGACCGTCGACTGGCCGAGCGAGAGGTGCGTGAGCTGATCCACGGCCTCGTACGTGAGCGTTCCGGACCGGGAGATGACGCCGACCGTGCCCGGACGGTGGATCCGGCCCGGCATGATCCCGATCTTGCACTCACCCGGCGTGATGATGCCCGGGCAGTTCGGTCCGATGAGGCGCACGGGCTTGCCCGCCGCGGCGAGCCTCTCGAGCGCGCCCTTCGCGCGGATCATGTCGTTGATCGGAATGCCCTCGGTGATGCACGCGATGAGCGCGACGCCCGCGTCCGCCGCCTCGACGATCGCGTCCGCGGCGAACGGCGGCGGCACGAAGATCATCGACGCGTCCGCGCCGGTCTCGCGAACGGCGTCGGCCACCGTGTCGAAGACGGGGATTCCCTCGTGGACCGTGCCGCCCTTGCCGGGCGTGACGCCGGCGACGACCTGCGTGCCGTAGTCGCGGCACGCGAGCGCGTGGAAGCTGCCCTCGCGGCCCGTCAGGCCCTGCACGAGGAGGCGCGTCTGCTTGCCGACCCAGATGCTCATGCGGCCTTCAGATCTCCCAGCCCTTCGGTCCGGTCTGCGTCCCCGCGCCGCTCTTCGCGGCATCGACCGCCTTCCTCGCGCCGTCCGTCAGCCCGTCGGCGGGGATGATCTTCAGCCCCGACTCGCGGAGGATCTGCTTGCCCAGGTCGACGTTCGTGCCCTCGAGGCGCACGACCACGGGGATCGAGAGCCCCATCTCGCGCACGGCCCCGACGACGCCCTTCGCGATGATGTCGCACCGCATGATCCCGCCGAAGATGTTGATGAGAACCGCGCGGACGTTCTTGTCCGAGAGGATGATCCGGAACGCGTTCTTGACCTGCTCCTCGTTGGCGCCACCGCCGACGTCGAGGAAGTTCGCCGGCGCGCCGCCCGCGAGCTTGACGAGATCCATCGTCGCCATCGCGAGGCCGGCGCCGTTGACCATGCAGCCGACCTGGCCGTCGAGCTTGATGTAGTTCAGGCCGAAGCGCGACGCCTCGACCTCGAGCGGATCCTCCTCGGAGAGGTCGCGCATCTCGCGGATGTCGGGATGGCGGAACAGCGCGTTGTCGTCGAAGGTCATCTTCGCGTCGAGCGCGAGCACGTCGCCGGACTTCGTTATGAGCAGCGGGTTGATCTCGGCGAGGCTCGCGTCCGTCTCGGCATACGCCCTCATGAGCGCCTGCATGAAGGAGACGCCCTTCTTGAAGCTGTCGCCCGAGAGCCCGAGCGCGAACGCGAGCTTGCGGGCCTGGAACGGGAAGAGGCTGCCGTCCTGCGCCGCCTCGCGGACGATCGCCTTCGGGTCGCGCGCGACGACCTCCTCGATCTCCATTCCGCCCGACTTCGAGGCCATCATGACCGAGGCGCCTCGCGAGCGATCGAGCGTGACGCCGAGGTAGAGCTCGCGGTCGATGTCGAGCGCCTCCTCGACGAGCACCTTCTGGACGAGGCGGCCCTGCGGGCCGGTCTGGTGCGTGACGAGGGTCATCCCGAGGATCTTCTTCGCGAGCTCGAAGGCCTCCTCGGGATTCTGGGCGAGCTTGACGCCGCCGCCCTTGCCCCGGCCGCCCGCGTGGATCTGGGCCTTGACGACCGTGCGGACCCCGAGGCGCTTCGCGATCTCGCGGGCCTCCGCCGGGCTGTCGGTGACCTCCCCGCGGGGGATGGCGACTCCGTAGTGCGCGAGGATCGCCTTGGCCTGGTACTCGTGAACCTTCATCGCGAAGAGGCGCGGATTATACGGGAAGCCCCGCGGGCCGTCGCTCTCACGGCTTCAGGGCGAATCCCCCGAGCGCGACGACGCCCCAGACCGACAGGATCGCGAAAACGGCGGCCGCGGCGGCGGCGGCCGCGGTTCGAGCGCCCCGGCTCCTCAGCAGGCCCCACGCGTCCGCGAACGTCCAGACGCCGGTCGACAGGTGGAGGATGGCGGCGAAGACTCCCACGCCGTAGAGCGCCGCGATCCAGGGGCTCGCGAGCAGGGCCTGCATCAGGCGGAACAGGTCGACGCTCGAGTGGTCGCGGATCTGCACGAGGCGCCCCGTCCAGAGATGAAAGAAGAGGAAGACGAAGACGACGACGCCGGTCGCGCG